>JAUVEN010000031.1 GCA_030594815.1 Gammaproteobacteria bacterium | reverse complement strand
AACCGCCCATGGCATGAACCACCACAGAACCGGCAAAATCATGAAATTTTGCACCGAAAGCCTCATTCAACCAGGCCTGGACACCATAATTATCATGCCAAATCATGCCTTCATAAAAGGGATAAATGAATGCGACAATAATAAATGTTGCAGCGACTTGAGGATAAAAACGTGCGCGTTCTGCGATACCACCCGAAATAATCGCTGGGATTGCAGCAGCAAAGGTCAGTAAGAAGAAGAATTTAACCAGTGCATAACCATTTAATTCGCTCAAAGCTTTTGCACTTTCAAAAATGTTTATGCCATCAATACCATAAGCGATACCATAGCCAATGAAAAAATAAGCCATCGTTGAAACAGCAAAATCAACAATAATTTTTACCAGCGCATTAACCTGGTTCTTCTTGCGAACGGTCCCAACTTCTAAAAAGGCAAAACCAGCATGCATAGCAAGCACCATGATGGCACCGAGTAATATAAACAACACATCTGTTGCAGGTTTAATGTTTTCCATTTTGTCCCCTCAAATCCAGAAAAAGCATTTCATATAATTTTTATGGTTTTATTTTCGCACCATGTTGGTGATAAGAAAAGAATTACAGTTGGGAATTTAAGGGTTTTTGCGCCAGCAAGTGGAATCAGACTAATATTGAACAAAAATGATGGCTGTTTTTTGACTGATTTTATATTGATGCACACCCCGGAAGATTGGCCACGAAGGACACCAAGAGCACAAAGAAGAACATTAAAAACCACGGGGAACACGGGAACATTGGGTTGAAAATTAATTCCCCCGTGGTTCAATTTTTTTATCTTGGTGTTACCGGTGTCCTTCGTGGCCCAATCACTTTTATTATTCCATTTGTTTTACCTGCTGCCATAAATCTTCCAGTTCATCCAGACTCATTTTATTTACAGGTTTTTTTTTACTATAGGCTATTTTTTCCAGGCTACGAAAACGTCTTTCAAATTTTAGATTCGCTTTTCGTAAACTTTGTTCCGCATCAACACCCGCGCGACGAGACAAATTAATGCAGCTAAAAAAGAGATCACCGATTTCATCTTCCAGCCTTGCTTCATCATGAACTTCAGCATCGAGTTCCTGTTGCACTTCATCCAACTCTTCATAAATCTTTGCCATTACCCCTTTGATATCTGGCCAGTCAAAACCTTCTCGCGCAGCACGTTTTTGCAGTTTTTCAGCTCGCATTAATGAAGGTAAGGTTCGACTTACATCATCAAGATGACTTAAGTCAGATAAATCTTCTCCCGCTTTAGTTTTGCGTTCTTGTTGTTTGAGTTTTTCCCATTCTTTAGTTTGTTCTTCAGCATTTTTAATTTTTGCATCTGCAAAGACATGAGGATGACGCCGAGTGAGTTTGTCACTGATGGTTTGCGCTACCTCATCAAAACCAAAAGCCTGTTGTTCAGTTGCCAACTGACTATAAAAAACAATTTGAAATAACAAATCGCCTAACTCACTTTTAATATCATCTAAATTATTTCGTTCTATTGCATCTGCAACTTCATAGGCTTCTTCAATTGTATATGGAATAAGTGATTGAAAGTCCTGCTCAAGATCCCACGGACAACCCGAATTGGGATCACGCAATGCGCGCATAATTTCAATGAGTTCTTCTATCGATTTCATAACCATTAACCTATGATTTTTAAACATAGGTATTAAATCATGAAATGCTTAAAAGAAGGAAATTAACGGTAAGGGTACACGGATAGAGAGAAATTACGAAGCCAAGGATGGCTGAAGGTAGAACAATGCAGGAGCAATTGTCGAGAGGACAAGGCAAAAATATTATGAAAAAGCGGCCGAGCCCATGGACGGGCGAAGGTAGAGCAACGCAGGACGATTCCATGGATGGAATCGGTAGAGTCGCGTCGGGAACGAAGACCGAGCAGCTGCCGAGTGTACAATTAGACCGTTTACGCACTTCCTTGTGCTTCACGGCATAAGAACATCCATGTTCAAATACATGAGCACCCCAAGAGTATTTCCTCGTATTGTTTTCAACAATACTCAGGGCACTTTTGAAGAGGTTTTCGCCGTGCCCAACATTCATTGATTATATAATGAAGGGTAAACGCAGTAATCTGGCTTCGTAGTATTCGTGCTAAGGGCTCTAGTAGGCAGGATAAGAACGGGGAAGTATGGTTTCTAACGCTTCCGCAAATAAAGGTCCCGCCTCGCGGAACACATGATCTTTTACACTCTCATTTAACCCTGTTATCTCCCATGCAAAAGGATCGATTTGCTGCAAAGGGCCACCTTCCTTCATATCAAGTCCCTGCTCAGCTTCATCGGTTAAGATATTGGCGATATGAACCAGACAGGTTTCCATGATTCCAGTCTCAGCTTGTTGAGGATTATGATGATATGCCACAGACTCAAATAATGTCTCAGGCATACTCCATGCCTTCATTAATTCTCCGCCAACTTCTGCATGGTTAAAACCAAGAAAGTCCTGTTCCACTTCAAATTCTGAGCGATGCCCGGCATCAGCCTCTAACGCAATCATTCTTGTTTCTGTCGGTAAACGCTGAGCAATAATGAGTTTGCCAATATCATGTAATAAACCAGCAACAAATAATCGTTCACTGTGTAAGACGTGGCACTGTTCTGCAAGTAAGCGGGCAATCACTCCGCAATATAAACTATGACGCCAAAAGCGAACCTTATTTAATATTTCATCCGGTACATTTGAAAAAGTTTCAACGGCAGAAGCCGCAATGACTAACCCCCGAAGCTCTCTCAAACCAACAACCGTCACGGCTCTTGAGACTGTTTCTATTTTGGCCTGAAATCCATAATAAGAGCTATTGACGATTTTTAATAAGCGTGCCGTTAAACTCGTATCCTGGCTAATAATATGACCTAACTCAGCAGCAGTAACCGACGGTTCATCCAGCATCTCATTTACCCGTATACACACTTCAGGTAATGACACTAAACGGATTGATCCTGTTACTAACTCTTTAGGCGTTAGTCCTGCAGTATTTGATTTAGACGTTTGTTCACTCATCATTATTGTTCACGACCAAATTAATAAAAACTTTAGCTCTATTTAATGTAACTTTATAACTACATCACAAAATTTAAACTTATTCGTAATTGTACGTGAATCACAGATTTTTAATAATGCTATTTACCCTGATATAAACGTTGCAATGCAAGCTCAGCAACGCTACTCACTTGAGTATCAGCATCATGAATTAATTGTTTTAATATTTCTTCGTTTGTATTTAAATTACGTGCAACTTCCAGTCGAATATCAACATCTTTATCTTTCGCCAGGATTTTGAGTGCTATTACCGGTACATATTCAAAACGCGCAACAACACTGCGTACCGCCACCATAGCATCACGGGCCAATATTGGATAAACCTCATCTGGTGCAGAAAGATTAGTTGCGATAGAAATTTTTACCGATTGATCGGGGTCTTCTGCTAACCGCAGTAAAATATTTTTAGGTGTTTTGCGATTACTTGCGACACGCTTTCTGATCGCCGCATCCTTATCAAAAGATAAGTCTTTAAACATAGCGGCTGTTGTTGCAGGATGCCCCGCCTGACGATAACGTTCGGCCTGAACAAGATCGTCTTGTTCATTACTGGCATTAACAACAAGGCTCAGCAATAAAAGAGAAAAACCAATTGTAGCTTTAAGATACTTTGTAATATTTAAGTATGAGTACATTGTTATGTCCATATTAAAATTAAAACTGCCTTAATTATACCCCGTAAGTCCCTGTTTATACTTGATTTATCATTGTAAAAACTTGGCATTAGAAAAATAAAGCGTTATGCTGTTGAGATGTTAATTTGCAGTCACTTTTCTTCAGGTTATTAAATAAGAACCTCTCTCAAGATTAGCAAAATTCAGGAAAAAAATTGGCCGAAGAAGAACAACAAAAACCACGCATTTTAGCTGTTGATGACTCACGGGTAATGCGTCGCGCAATGTCTAAAGTTCTTAGTAAAGACTATGATGTTGTTGAAACTGAAAATGGTGAAGATGCGTGGACCATCTTACTAAATGATGAATCAATTCAGGTTGTTTTTACCGATCTCTCTATGCCCTTCCTTGATGGCTATGGCCTGCTTGAACGTATACGGACCTCAGATAATCCGCGCTTAAAAGATACCCCCGTCATCATTATTACCGGTAAAGATGACGATAATGATGCAAAACAGGAAGCTCTTGATAAGGGTGCAAATGATTTCATAACAAAACCTTTTGATTCTATACAGCTACAAGCCCGTGCAAAAGCTCACGTAACATTAAAACAAACAACAACTAAACTCACAGAGACTTCTGACAAGCTCGAACGTCAGGCTACTGTTGATGAAACAACAGGCTTAGGTGGACAACGTTATTTTTGTAAGGTCGGAGAAGAAACGCTTTCATATGCCAACCGCCATAGTGGACAATTTATCATTATCCGAATGGATATCGATGGCTTTAACAACCTTTTTATTAAATACGGTAAAAAGAATATCGATAAGATACTTCATTCCATTGGTGAAAAACTATCTCGCCTTGTGCGACAGGAAGATACCATCGCACGAATTGGTGTTTCAAAGTTTGCCTTAATTTTGAAAGAAACAGCACTAAAAGAAGCCGAATTACTGACAGAACGAATTCGCTCAGAAGTTCAAAGTATGTCCTTCAAGCTTCCAGATAATGGCGATACCATTAAACTTACTATTAGCGCCGGACTTTATGAACCAGAACTAAAACCGGATCTTACATTTCCCCATCTTCTTAGCGAAACTGAAAAACATTTAGCTGAGGCTCAATCTGCCGGTGGAAACCGTATTGTTACTCACTCAACAGTGAACAAAATTGATATCGAGCAACAACATGAAGAAGTTAATATCGTTGAATTACTTGAAAAACTAAAAGAAAACAAACCTGAGGAGCTTCTTCCTCAAGTCGATGCAATCATTTATCACATTATGCCTTTACTTAAATTTCTTGCTAAAAATGCAAGAAGTAAACTGCAAAATGCTCTTCGACAATTAACTAACAAGTGAAGGCTCTACCCTATAATCCTGCCCACCAAAGCCGCATTCGTAAACCTAATTCCGTGGTATAACCCACTTCAACAAATTCAATTTTATTCTCATTATTTATAATAAAAGAAACCGGAACTCCTCGAATATTATAACTTCGACTCAATACACCGCTTTCATCATTTATCACAGCAAATGATAATTTTTCTTCCTGCATAAACTGGCTAAGTTCATCATTATTACCAGACTGCATTGCGATAGTGATCACAGGATAGTCTTTTGCAGTATTTTCAATATTTGACTGCTCCAGTTTACAAACAGGGCACCAGGTTGCCCAAAAGTGAACCAGAATAGGCCGGCGTTGATCTTTATAAAGATCAAAATGTTGTCCCTTTAAGGTGGCAGCACTGATATTTGGTGCGATACCTGAAACCACATCTCGCTGCATCCAAAAACGAACCGCCAGTAAAACAATTAAAATTATGCTGAGCTCTACTAACCATCGGTAAACTTTTTTATTTAATTTCACGTTATTTGACCTGATTTATCATGGTTTCTCGGGCTAATTTAATTGCATGTTATTGGTACATGCAGTAAAAAGAGGCGTACTAAAAATATAATCTATTTAGGAATAATAATGAGTCGTTTCAAAGCATTTGCCATCCACTTTTCCATCAGTTTTTTAATCTTTCTGGTCTTGCTGTATTTTATTCTAGTTCAATGGTATCCCGAACCTTTATTTTCAACCGATGGTGGCTGGCGCGTTATTCGTATTATTATCGGTGTTGATCTCATTCTTGGCCCACTGCTTACACTCATTGTATTTAAATCAGGTAAACCAGGGTTAAAATTTGATTTAGCCATGATTGCTTTAGTCCAGGTTTTAGCTTTAAGTTGGGGTGTTTGGAATACTTACAATGAACGACCAGCTGCAATTATTTATACACTTGATTTTTTCACGCCTGTACCTGCCTATCAATTAGCTGAACAAGGTATGACAGCAGAAAAATTAAAGCAATTTGGTGATACCTGGCCGATTTTAATTTACATCGATGTTCCTAAGGAAAAATTATCAGAAATATTAAGTGAAGCAATGCGGGCAAAAAAACCACTCTACTTACTATCTAAATACTATAAAAAATTCGGTAAAGAACAAGCCCAGGTCTTAAAAGAAAACTCAATGAACCTGGAAAAATATGTTGAGGATAAACCTAAGTTAAAAAAACTGTATCAACATTCTTTACTCACTGGCACAGCGAAAACAAATATATCTTATTTAGCTCTACATTCACGTGAAAAATGGGTGACAGTGATATTTGATTTAGATGAAATGAAAATAATCGATACCCTTGATATCGAACCTTCTGCTTATATGTTCGCGCAAAAAATTAAACGGAAGAAAAAAGCTAAATAAAACACCCAATTCAAAGGCATTTTAGCCACGGACGGGCACGGAATTTCACGGATAAGTTCAAAGTCAAAGGCGTTCTTTGATTTTTCTTTTATCCGTGTGTTCCGTGTTTATCCGTGGCAAGTCTTTTGACTTTGATTATGTAGAGTCAAAGGCATTTTAGCCACGGACGGGCACGGAACACACGGATAAGTCCAAAGTCAAAGGCGTTCTTTGATTTTTCTTTTATCCGTGTGTTCCGTGTCTATCCGTGGCAAGTCTTTTGACTTTGATTTTTTATATTTATTAGATCTTTTTAAAGATTAAACTTGCGTTAGTACCACCGAAACCAAAACTATTTGACATAACACAATCAAACTCAGCGTTGTCGATACGTTCACGCACAATAGGATAACCTTCTGCTTCCGGATCAAGATTTTCAATATTAGCAGAAGCAGCAATAAAGCCACCCTCTTGCATAATTAAAGAATAAATCGCTTCATTCACACCCGCGGCACCTAAAGCGTGGCCCGTTAATGATTTAGTCGATGCAATATGAGGCATCTCCTCACCAAAAACTTCTTTAATTGCTTCTAACTCGCGAATATCTCCAGCTGGTGTACTGGTGCCATGCGCATTAATATAATTAACTTTTGAACCTTCAGGAACGGTGGCTAATGCTTGCTGCATACAACGCTGCGCACCTTCGCCGGATGGCGCGACCATGTCGTAACCATCAGATGTTGCACCGTAGCCGACTAACTCAGCATAGATTTTTGCACCACGTGCTTTAGCATGCTCGTATTCTTCCATGACTAAAACGCCACCTCCGCCAGAGATAACAAAACCATCGCGGTCGGCATCAAAGGCTCGAGAAGCTCTTTCAGGTGTTTCATTATATTTCGAAGACATTGCACCCATGCCGTCAAATAAAACTGAAAGGGTCCAGTGAAGTTCTTCACCACCACCTGCAAAGACAATATCTTGTTTACCGAGTTGAATTTGTTCTGCAGCATTACCAATACAATGCGCACTGGTTGAACAGGCCGATGTAATTGAATAATTAACACCTTTAATCTTAAACGGTGTCGCTAAACAAGCCGAGTTAGTGCTCGACATACCTCGTGTCACCATATATGGACCAACACGTTTTACACCTTTCTCACGCATAGTATCTGCAGCAAGAACAATATTTTCTGTTGAAGGACCACCGGAACCAACAATTAAGCCGGTACGAACATTTGAAACTTGATCTTCACTAAGACCTGAATCTTCAATCGCCTGCTGCATCGCAAGATAATTGTAAGCAGCACCATCACCCATAAAGCGTTTCACTTTACGGTCAATTAATTCTTTAAGATCGATATTTAATGCGCCATGTACTTGAGAACGGAAACCCATCTCAGCATAAACTTCACTGGCAACAATACCCGAACGCCCTTCTCGCAAAGACGCTTCAACTTCTTCTTTGTTATTTCCGATACTAGAGATGATACCTAGTCCGGTAACTACTACATGCCGCTCGGCCATGTTCTAAAAATCCTCAGTCGATGTAAATAAACCTACGCGTAAATTTTTTGCTTCATAAATTACGCGTCCGTCCACTTCCATGCGAGCATCTGCTATTCCCATAAACAATTTACGCATAATAACGCGTTTAAGATCAATATGATAAGTAATTTTTTTATTTGTTGGCAGCACCTGGCCAGAAAATTTAACTTCACCAGAACCTAATGCGCGACCTTTACCTGGACCACCCATCCAACCTAAATAGAATCCAACTAACTGCCACATAGCATCCAAACCTAAACAACCCGGCATCACCGGGTCACCTTCAAAGTGACATTCAAAAAACCATAAATCAGGATTAATATCCAGTTCAGCAACAATATTTCCTTTACCGTATTCGCCACCATCTTCAGTAATACTGATAATACGATCCATCATTAACATAGGAGGTAATGGTAATTGTGCATTACCTTTGCCGAATAAATTTCCTCGGCCACATTCCAGGATTTCTTCACGAGTAAAACTGCTTTGCTTGTCTGACATAATTTATCTCAAAATATTAAAATTCTTAGTCGTGCCATCTTAAAGATAAGATGCTAACGAAAGAGGACATTCTAATGCTCTACCCTTTCCGACCTCAGTAAAACGGGTATTTTACCTTTTAAGTAGCATAAAACAAAGTTGAAATTAAGAGATCAGGCCTTATCTCGATGAAAACCGCGCTTTGAGGCCTGAATAAAGGAAACGAGGTGCTGAGCAGAGACATGGCTTAACTTAGAGAGCTCATTTAATCGTTGTTCAAGTTTAGAATCATTATTAAAGACCAACTGATAGGCCTTTTTTAAGGATTTGATATCATCTATTTTATACCCGGCACGACGTAGCCCCACTTTGTTTAAACCACTAATATGCGCCGGATTACCGTCTGCCATCATAAAAGGAAGAACATCCTGTGTAATTTTTGCGTTACCACCCAACATGGCTAAACTGCCAATATGAACAAATTGATGCACCATAACACCGCCAGATATAAAGGCCTTATCTTCAACAGTGACAAAACCACCTAAGCCCGTGCTCGGTGCAATAATCACATTATTTTCTAATTCACAATCATGTCCAAGATGAACCTGAGTCATTAAATAATTCTCATTACCCAATTTTGTCGCTTCGTTTTTCTGGCTGGCACGGTGAATAGTCACAAACTCACGAAAGGTGTTTCTATCGCCAATTTTCACATTCGAAGGGGTTGCAGAATCAAATCCCAAATCTTGTGGTAAACCACCGATAACCACATGTTCATGAATTTTATTCTCATTTCCTATACAAGTACCCGATTTTAATACCACTCCACTCAATAAAATATTGTTATCTCCAACAACCACGTCATCTTCAATAACAACAAAAGCACCAATCTCATTACCTTTTCCAAGATGTGCTTTATCAGAAACTAGTGCTGTTGGGTGAATGGTATTACTCACTAAAGTGTCCTTATATCTTATTTATTTCTAATCTTCGTTGACTTGTTAGATTCTCGACGAAGTTGATAGCCTTTCGGTCTTATTGCTACGGTATTTACTATTTTGCTACAGCGTACACCATCTTTACGATAAAAACCGTATTCAAAGGTAGGCGTACTTCTACCCTTTTTTGCTAAATCATCTTTTATTTGCTGCTCAATCTCGGCGCTAAACTCAAAACGAAGCTCCAGATCTGAATTTCCTTCATGTTGAAAATCAATATGCTGGGAACGAGTCCAAACTTCATGCCCAGGGAAAATTTTAGCACAAACTATAGCCGCAATTGGATCAGCAACAGCTGCCTGATAACCACCAAACATACTGTGCCCCATATTTTTAGAGAACATATTTAAAGGCAGTTTCAAACGAACAAATCGTCCATTATTCGTTATTTCAAGTACCTTAACTCGCATTAACCAAAAGGGTGGATACCACTCCAGAAATTTTTTCTCAGGAATAAATGGTAACCGTTTTAATAAAGCGAAAATATTAATAGCTAACTCCATAATTCAACGCAAAATTCGCGGAGACGCAAAGAACACTAAGAAATGTCTTTGATTTACAAGATTTTTTTGTAGGTCAGCCTTTACCTGCATGGACGTAGGTAAGGGGCGTTAGCAGGAGCGGTAGCTTCAGGCTGAATAATGCAAGCTCGTAGTATAATGATTAAAGTAATCTCACCTGTGAGAAAATAACCAGGATAATTTCTTAAACCTCAGCGTCAGATTGAAATCTGACCTACAAACAAATTATTTTTCGAACTTTTTAACTACGATTCCTTCATCACCACAGCATGATGCAGCACATTTTTTAATCTGATATATTTCTTCTTCTGTACCCGTTAAATATTTACTTACCGGCATATTAGATTCGGCACAATCACAGCCCTTGTCATCATAAACATAAACATTTTTTAAACCGACTTCTTTGGCGATTTCATATGCTTGCCATAAAGACTCCGAAGGAGTCATTGGTATATGGCTTAATTTATAGGCTGGGAAAAAGCGCGTAATATGCCAGGGGCTATCTTCTCCCAGATTATTTTTTATCCACGTTGCTATTTTTCGATAACCTTCAACATCATCATTTTTACCCGGAATAATATTGGTCCGTGTTTCTACATGCATCCCCAGATCAAAAGCTTTCTTAACAGACGCTAATACATTATCAACTGTTGCTAACTTACAAATATCATAATAAAAAGCATCATCCATGCTTTTAATATCAGAACACAAAACATCTACATGTGGTGCCATTAGTTCCAAAGCTTCATCTGTAACAAAACTGTTTGAAACATAAACCGTATATAAACCTTGTTCTCTGGCAAGAACTGAAACATCAATTACATATTCTAACCAAACAGCCGGCTCTGAATATGTAAAGGCGATACCTTGCACTCCGAGTCGTTTAGCGGCATCAACCAGCTCTTTTGGTGTTGCATAAGCTGAAGTTGATTCACCTTTTGCTAAATCATCAAGCGCACTTACACCCCATGAAATTTCTAAATTATGACAACCATCACAACGGAAACTGCAACCATAACTGCCCACTGACATAACCTGAGTACCCGGTCTAAAATGTTTTACTGGTTTGTCTTCAATCGCACCGACATCAATCGCAGAAATTATGCCATAAGAGAGGTTATACAACGTGCCATTACGATTTACATGTGCCTGACAAAAACCACGTTGGCCATGTTTTAATTTACAACGCCACAAACATAAATGACAACGTGTCGTACCATCATCTAATTTTTCTTGTAAACGAGTTTCCTGAAGCTGGTATTTTTCAGGAGCAACTTTAATTTCTTTCATTTTATCAACCATAATAATTCAACCTAATTTATAGCAGAAAGATTTCCACCAATTTTCCATAATGGTGCAATTACAATATTTAAACATTCGTGAGCATCACGTAATGCTTGCTCTGCTTCGGCTACTGTGGGGGCTTCAGCAAAAATAAAACCTAGATAACTATTACCTTCTGGTAAAGGCGTTAATTCATACCCTTCTCGTACATCAATAGTTACATCATTAATATAAGGTATGCGTTGTGCTGCCAATAAACCTTCTACTCTTTTTAATATGCCGGCTTTAGGTATTGGAATCATTAGAACGCCTAATCCTAACTCACTGGATTTAATTTTTTTGATTTCAACTCGTTTACCCATTGCATGTAATAAAACAAGCTCTTCTAATGAATATCCGGTACCTAAACTTAATAAACGACCACATAGTCCACCAATGGTGCGTGCTGCAACTTCTAAAATCCAGACACCATTTTCATTAATGCGACATTCCGCATGGATAGGCCCTTCTTTCAAACCATACGCCTGACAAGATTTTAAAATAGTTTGTTTAATTTCTTGCTGAATTTTTTCCGAATACGAAGTTGGTGTGATGTAATAAGTTTCTTCAAAAAAAGGCCCATTTAAAGGATCTGGTTTATCAAAAATAGCCAACACATCTAACTTACCCTGATGCAACATACCTTCAACAGCCACTTCTTTACCTGGAATAAATTCTTCTAATAATAAAATATTTTTCACTTCATCCTGCAAATGAAGTTCAGCCGATAACATTTGAGTAACTCGCTCAACAGCTTGCTCCAACTCTTCACTATTGTTAACTCGAATCACACCGCGACTTGCGGATAGAGCAACAGGTTTTATAACCGCGGGAAAACTTACTTTAATATTCTGTTTTAAAACAGGTTTTGTCGTGCTTAATAAATCGAACTCGGGAATTTTAACATCTGATTTTTTTAAACTTAATCGGGCCAGATCTTTACGTTGTGCAATTTTAACTGCCTGCGGTTCGTTATGCGGCAGTGATAATTTTTCTGCTACAAAAGCAGCCAGTTCTATTGTTGTATCATCTGTTCCTATGATGCCGCAAAAAGAATGTTTCTTAGCCTCAGTTAGTATTGTTTCAATCGCTTGCTCTTCATTCTTGAAATCAATATGTAAACCCTGAACATATTCCGAAACAATAGAGTGCTCGCCTTGCGATGCAATTAAAACATCAACATTGAGTTGTTTTGCCGCTTTTATAAAAGGAGCAGTTCGATAACTTCCATGAGGGGCAATAACTAAAACCCGATCTCGCATCTTTGAATTAGCCGCGGAAGATCGGGATAACATATATATTGTTGTATTAGCTAATTAACCGCCGCCACAACCACTACAACCACCAGAACCACCAACTGCCTGGAATACGTTGTTAAAAACGAAAGAAGCATTTAAGCCTTGCTCAACATAGTCAATATCACAGCCTTGTAAATATCCCAGTGCCACGGCATCAACGAGCATTTTAAAGCCTTCGCCTTCGTGAACTTTGTCAGTCGGTAAAGCCGCTTCTGCGTATGTCATGCCGTACGTCATACCACTGCAACCGCCACCGGATACGAAGACACGAATACCTTCAACATTATCTTCAGCTGAAGCAACAATTTGTGCCATTTGTGCTGCAGCACTCTCTGATAAACGAACTTCACTTTCCATTAACGAAGTATTAAAACTCATACTCACTCTCCTGCCCTGTAAGGCTTGAATCAATCTGACTAAAATCGGATAATAGCGTAATACCCGAGTCTTATTGTATACATTCTAACACAGGTTCTGACTCTCGCTATATTTAGTGTTAGATATAGAGGAATATCATTATGTCACGCATGGTTTTTTGTAAAATTTTAAAAAAAGAAGCACCTGGTTTAGAAGCTCATACCTACCCAGGAGAAATTGGTGAACGCATTTTTAACGAAATTTCTGACGAAGGCTGGAAGCAGTGGTTAGAACGTCTTACTTCAATTATTAACGAAAATAGCCTTAATACGGCTGATCCAGCCAGTATCGAAATTATTGAGCAACATATGATCGGCTTCCTATTTGATGAAGGCGATCAAGGTAGTTTGCCTGATGGTTTTAGCCCACAAGGCGGAAAGAAGTAAGTTCTTACTCTCATGAAAAACCTTCATTCCTATGCGATTTCTGAGTTGAAGCTCATTTATTCTATATTACATTCCCAAGTGCTTGAGCATATTGATTTGATGGACAGTGATTTATTACAAGATTTACAAAGTTTTCTGCAATCGAAAGCAAAAGCCGATAACGTTGATGTTTCAGATCACGGCCAATGGGATATATGGTTATCTAAATGAAGTTTTGTAGTGAATGTGGAAAAACCGTTGTTCATCGCATTCCTAAAGGGGATAACCTGCCCCGCTTCATTTGCGATCACTGCGATATTATTCATTACCAAAATCCAAAGTTAGTCGTAGGTTGCTTACCTGTTTGGAATGAGCAAATTTTACTTTGTAAACGCGCCATTGAACCAAGTTATGGGCTTTGGACATTACCCGCCGGATTCATGGAAAATCAGGAGTCTCTCGAAGAAGCGGCATTACGTGAATCGCGAGAAGAAGCCAATGCCAATTTAGATATTCAAAATATTTACTCGGTTATTAGTCTCCCACACATCAACCAAATCTATGTTTTATATCGAGCCAAACTTCTGGATTTAGATTTTTATGCTGGTCCTGAAAGTTTAGATGTACAGCTATTTAATGAAGCAGATATTCCCTGGGAACAACTCGCTTTCAAAACCATTGAACGCACCTTAAAACAATATTTTGAAGATAGAAAACAAAACACTTTCCCAACCCATACCAGTGTTATTTCAAGACGTAATCGTTTAGGTGAGAAAAAAGATATTATTCGCTAGTTTTTCTGCCAACGAAGACGGCTTATGACCCAACTACCCTTCTCTATTTTCCAACGCGAAGTGACATTGTAGATTTGACCACGCTCAGGCAACCAATCATTTGAGCCAAGCAATAACACTTTAAATATTACATCAGCATTTTTTTCATTAAATCTGACTTCTTTATCCAAAACACTAATGGAAATATTTTTGTTACGCTTAAACTGGTAATCAACAAAAAATAAAAACTGTGATTTATTTGAATTTTTATCCGTTAAAAAATCTTGTGCTAAAATGTTAGCCATGTTTTTTATCTGATGCTTTTCAATAGTATCAACAAGCATATTAATCTTTTGTTTTAGTTTGCCAAGCTCACTTGTTTTATCGCACGATAAGAAAGTTAGAGAACTTAATGTAATTAAAAGGTATAGTAGTATTTTATATTTCATAATAATTACTTCATCCAAAATAATATGCATATATAACATAGCATGCCAACACGATTACAATGCCAATTGATTTATTGCCATCATAGATGAATTACAAAACAATAAAAATTCAGATTTTTATTTTATGCCTTTCTATTATTCTGCCCATTACATTAGTTAGCGCCGCACAGATAAGTAAAAGTAAGTTATTCGAATTTTCTCTTGATATACAAAACACCTCAACAGATTTCAAATTTCCTTCTTACACTTATAAAACAAAATCCGAACAACTTGGTATTAGTTGGTACGAACCCTTTACGGAATACTTTCACGGTGGATTAGAGCTGGGCTATATAAATATGACCCAAATAGATAATAGTCTTACTTCGGCCAAACTCACTTCAGGTCAATATGCAGGACTGCTTTTACGTTTTATACCCATTAACTCCGAATTATTTTCATTAACCCTCAATGCAAACTATCGCTACAACGATACACAGGGAACAAGCGCTAACCAGGAAAGTCGATTTGTCTGGAATGAAACACTACTTACTACAGAATTGAAATTTCAACCTACTTCTCTCATCGGGCTTACTTTTGCAGCCGAATATCACTTAATCGATGGTTCTCAACGGGATTCAGGCGTAATTAACCAAATCACAGCTTTTAACGCAGAAAAACAGTATGGAACCCGTGTTGGGCTGAATTTCACGACTAACCGCACTGGAGTGGTCGGATTTGAGTGGTTTACTGGATTTAGAAGCGGATCAAGGCTATATTTCACAAGGAAGTTTTGATTCTACTTTTACAATAAAAACCATTCTATTTATACGGTTACTCATCGATCTTCCTCACAAAATGCTTACATTTTTGCTATATATATCAGCCTTTGTGAGTCAATTCACAATCCGGGCCCGAAATATGGGCTAATGTTTGATCGTCGCTAAGGAAAGTGTCAATTTGACCGATAAATGGGTATAACGCTCATTTTAATATTATTGCAATACATACGACATATAGTGGCACTATGAAAAATTTATCCAAACAAATTGATCGAAAAACACTCAAAACGCTAGAACCGTTGAATCGACTCAACCCGATTTTACTGGATGAACTTGCGGCTAAATCAATCGTTGAAGACGTCCCGGCAGATCGCATTATTTGCCGCCATGGCGAAGCTGATCCCCGTCAAATCTACCTTCTCTCAGGCCAAATCGAAGTTGTCACCCCTGGAGAAAAGAAAACCAAAATTATTAAGAGCAAATCAGCTCTAAAGACTCCAATTGCTGAAGGCTCACCCCGTACTGCGACTCTGAAAACGAAAACGGCCTCTACTCTATTATATATAGATGCAGATTTACTCGAATTATTAATGAGTGATGAACCTGAATTGAATCCAACGTATGAGGTCACTGAAATTAGCGCTGATGACAATGATGATGATTGGATGCTCTCATTCTTACAGTCCCCTGCTTTTTTACAACTGCCAACAGAAAATATTCAACAACTTCTGACCCACATGGAAGAAATTCCAGTGAAAAAAGATCAAGTTGTCATTACCCAGGGTGCTACAGACGACAACTATTACATAATTAAATCGGGCTCGTGTAATGTGCATCGCCAACCTTACAACGGTTCAGCAAATGTTTTATTGGCAACCTTACCTAAGGGCAGTGGTTTTGGTGAGGAAGCACTTATTAGCAATGGCACTCGTAACGCCACTATCACAATGCGTGAAAATGGCTCATTAATGAGATTGAAGAAAGAAGACTTCATAAGATTACTCATCACTCCTCTTATTCCTTATTTTGAACATAGCGAAACAATTAAGAAAATAGATGAAGGCTGTGTTGTTATTGATGTTCGCTCAGAAACAGAAAGTAAACAAAAGCCTCTTGAAGGTTCCGTCAACATTCCTCTTAGCATGTTAAGAGTGAAGTTTGATAGCTTGAATCCAGAGCGTGAATATCTACTTGTTTGTAATGATGGTTCTCAAAGTGCTGCTGCTGCATTCTTAATGATTCAAAATGGCTTAAAATGTAGTGTACTTAAAGGTGGAATAAATAGTTCTAAAGACAAGATTGTAGCGAAAGCTTCAACTAAACCTACAAAAACCACAGTTAGAGACACTGCAGCTTCTACTCAGGCAAAAGAACAAGCTGCGGTAGCTCAGAAACAAACAGAACAAATTGCGGCTCAACAAGCACAAATTAAAGCCGCTCGTGAAAAATCTGAGCAAGACATCATTAAGCATAAAAAAGAGCTAGAAGAATCAAGAGCGCGTATTGCACAGAAATCCAGGCAAGCTTCCTCTAAACGATCAGAATCAGCTCAACAAAAGATCAAAGCTTCACAAGATCTAGCTAAAGCGCAAGCTGTGACTAAAGCCGCCAACTTACGCAAAGAAGAATCAAATAAAGCCGTACAACGTGCCGAAGAATTGGTAAAACAATCTGCTGCTAAAGCAGAACAGACTCGTAAACAAGCTGAACAAGAAGCTGCCATTATCAAGCAACGTGCGATTGAAGAAGCTGAAATTTTACGTGCAGAGAAAGCATCACAAGAGTTAGCGAAAGCGCAGGCTGAAAGTGAAGCTATCAAACAACAGCAAAAAGAAACAAATGCAGCGATGCAACGTGCAGAAGAAATGATGAAGCAATCTGCCGCTGCTGCTGAATCAGCTCGAAAGCAAGCAGAAAAAGAAGCTGCACTGATTAAACAACACGCAATTGAAGAAGCTGAATATTTACGAGCTGAAGTTGAAGCAGCGCGACAAAAAATGGAACAAGATGCTGCTCGCATTAAGGAAGAAGAAAAGATCATTAAAAACTCTGCTCTTAAGATGAGAAATGAAGCAGATGAAATTCGTCGTGAAGCGATGAGTGAGGCTCAGCAAGTCCGATCCGAAATAGAAGCTGCGCGCACACAATTAGAAGAAAAATTACAGCGCACTCAAGAAGATGAAAAACGTAAACATGATGCGATTCTTGCCGCAGCAAAAAAACAAGCAGACATACTTTCAGCAGAAAAAACTCAACAAGCAACTGCTGAAGCTGAAGCTGTACGTCAAAAAGCTAAAGAAGATGCAGCTCGCTTACATAGCGAGCTTGAACAAACACGTAAACAAATTGAAGCTGAAGCAGCACGTGTAATTACTGAGTTAAAAGAACAGTCTAAGAAGACGATTGCTGCCCAGGATGTGAAAGTTATTGAAGAAGAAGTTCTGGTTGAAATTGTTTCCGAAGCTACTCCGATGAAGAAACAAGCAGACGAGAGAGTGGATTATAGCGCGGTAAGTATTCCTGGAATGTCAGCTATTGAACCTCTAAATGACAATGAAGCAAAACGAAAAGCAGAACATATAAAAGCGAAACTTGCTCAGTCACAAACAAACAAAGTACATAAAACTAAAGAAAGTACGATCTTAGAGGCTGAAGATGACCTCTTTATTTTCCAGGAACCTAAAACAGCAGAAAAAGTAACATCTGCTCAAAAGGAGCTGCCTGCTGTTGCCCAAAGAACACGTGCAGAATCGGAATTAACTCAGATATCGATAGAACAAGAGAAATCTGTTGTCATTTATCCCAAGCAGGCTCCCGCAAGGGCAGATAAAAACAATCCATTCTTAAACCAGGAAGACTCTTCAACTTCTGCAGTAAGTTATGCAAGAAAGGCAAGTGGTAACGATACCAGCGTTACAAATATTCATAATGCTCCACAGTTCGATAAACAAGCATATATGAGAAAACGTCAGGGTTCTAAATCAAATACTCTTGCAATTGCAGCGTCATTTTTGTTGATCCTTGCTGGTGCAGTATTCACGTTACACGCGACTGACACACTAAAAGTGCAATCTATTGCAGCATTATTTAATAGTGGAAATGATACTGTTCAGCCCGCAACAACCGCTATCGCAAAAACCAAAACTATTCGAAAGAAAGTATTACGTGCATCCACCAAGGTTAACGTGAAGAAAAAAGTGAATAACAAAATGGATGATATTATGCAGGGATGGCAAAACGTATTGGACGAAGCTAAAACCCCTAAAAAATAGCAGAACCGCTCATCATTTTATAACTACATTAACCGCCAGACTAACCAGGCAGCTAGTGTAGTTATTACACTCATTAGAGAAAACAAATTAATTCCAGATGAATCTTCTTCATCTATCAAAACGCCTTTATTTTTAGCTAACTCATTACTTTCTGACATTTTTACAAGCTCTTCCCAATCCGCACGTACCGCTTTAGAAACGTCTTCATTCGAAAAGTTTATGCGCCACTCTTTTAAGTCTGATATTGCTACAATATTATCGGGCTTACCTTTTGGAAACTCACTACCATTTATAAATAATACTTTTTCTTCTATTTTAGTATTTTTGATCTTTGAATTTATTGCCAGAGCATCACTTTCAAGCTGACGTAATGGATTTTCAAATTTATAACTTTTATTACCAATAACCTGTGTCCAAAGATCTATCTTATCTGCAGCAAAGATCAAACCACGATATTTTTTAACCCCTAAAAGTAATATTTTTTTTGGCATTAAGATTAAGTGTTCAGCAAATATTTTGTCGCCGATACCATCAGGAATAGTAATATTATGTAATGATTCTGAACTTATATTGTTTAACAGGTGATTTAATTGCCATTCACAAATACATTCCTTAATCCAAAAACTTTGAAATAATATTCCTAAAAAGATAATTAATCCTGCGACTATCCAGGTAACTAAATCAGGATTATTTACCGTAAAGTCTTTTATTATTAGTAACACTTCTGTCATTATAGATACTCGGTTCTGCTATGATAAAAATAATTAGCTTAATTACTATCGTACAGATTTTATCAAATAATATCAGCTGAAAAAACAGACAATAGAAAAATAATGGACTCAACAATTAGCCTGGAACAAGCAGAAAATATTGTCGGAGAATATGGCAAGCTATTGTCTGGCACAGAGCCATCAATTTATGGCATTCCATTATCACTACTTCCTTATGAAAAAGAGCAAATAAAAATAGCTATTCAAACACTTATTTTAGCTATTGATAAAGAAGATAAAAAAATTTACAACGGTCTGATCCAGGCTTATGTATATCTGGCACAGTTTATTGAAGATGAAAAAGTAGATATCGCTGAAAAGGGTCGCATTATCCTGGAAAAAGAGGCTTCAGATCATAATAATGAAAATGCAACACCACAAGATACGGACGATCTGGAATTAGCAAATCAGGCAGTACAAACAATAAACAGGATTAAAACGGATATGGAAAATTTAATGAGTGAAATCAGTTTGCTGATCTCTTAAATTAACTTTAATCCTGCTCCATCTGTTTATCAAAAGAGTGCAACATACTTTTTACATCTTCAAAATGTAAACTGCATATTCTCAAAACATCACGTTTACCCTTAACCCTGATTTTTTGTTTTTCACCTGCCAAACATTGTTCCGGTAAAGAGCCATATGATGATTCACTCATTACTATGTCTGTACCTAATACTTTAGTTGCACTCTCAAGCCGAAAAGCAATATTAACAGCATCGCCTAATGCCGTTGCATCCTGACCAATTCCCATTGATGCTACGCCAGTATTAATACCAACACCAACTCGCAGTTTTTCAGATATTTCAACTGAGTTTATATTTAATTCTTCAGTAACATCATTTATTAATACAGCCGCCGTTAATGCTTTCATTACTGTTTGCGCTTCGTCGCCATCAGATTCCCATCGCGCGAAAACACAATCACCAATAAACTTATCAACAATTCCACCATGACGGGTAATTACATCGGTTACATTATGAAACCAGTTTGTCATCATGCGTGTTAGCGTTCTAATATCGACACTTTCAGAAAGAGAAGTAAATCCCCGAATATCTGCAACGAGTACCGTAATTTTGCGAAGTACCGGACGATCAGAAATAATGGTTTCTTCCATCGAGATGGTATCCATTACATCTTCTTCTTTATGTTCCTGTTCAAATATAAGTTCACTACCACCAATTTGAATACGATCCCCTGTTTTTAATAAACGTGGAATTGCAACACGATGCGAATTAACGAAGCTACCGTTAGAGCTGCCACTATCAATTAAATAATAATCACTGTGGCCGAGACGACGGATCATGGCGTGATTTCGGGAAGCCAATAAATCAATAATAACAATATCGCTATTTTTATCCCGCCCAAGCGTCAACACCGCTTTGCACGGAATTTTTTTATCAACACCTTTATTACGGTAGCAAATAACTGCAGACATCTTCTGATGACATTCCCTATAAAGAAGCGAAATTTAACATAGGTTAAATTCCAGTTTTATTCCTGAATATGAAGCTTAAATATTATGAGACGTGCTTATGCTGCAAAAGTGGTTGCTTCATAAAGTGACCTACAGAACGATATAACGCTACTTCATTCGCTGCACGCATACCGCTTAATATATCATCATAATCAGCACTTTGAGTATTTGTTGGGGCTTCACTTGCTATTTCGGCAGTTTCACCATACTTCTCTTTAATATAATTATCGATCACCTTTTTATCGGCATTTTCACCAATAAATTCAGAAACTGTTCGTCCTACCCGAAATAGCCACGCCTGTGCAAAAACCTCTGTTCGGCGTTGTTTTTCGGACTCATCTTTCACACTATCTTTAGCGGATAGTTCAAATTCTTCAATAGCTCGAAGTAAATAACGGTGTAACACACTGTAAGAGTAAGTAGCCACTTCGGCCTTAAACCCCAAACCAATGAAGCGAAATTCAGGACATCTTCCATATTGCCGTGAAATCAAATTACGACACTGAAATGCCTCAGCAACCAGGTTTGCCAGTGCCAGGGCCCAAAATGGAGGGTTAAATCGTGTTCCTGCCTGTGTGGCACTTTCTGTCACCTCGGCAGCCAGAATTTGAGCATCAGAAATCCCATATTTTTTCATCATGCTGGTAGCCTGCCGCAATGCTAAAGCAGCCTCATTGGGGTTACCAGACTCTGACAAACGCAGGCATTTGTAGATCTTATCGATAATTTTTTTATTATTTTTCATATTTTATTACCATAATGAATCACCCATCATCATTAGATATACTCAAGATATTACTACAATTTCATATAGTTACAATACTTTCTTGGTAAGTTACTTGAATTAAATAACAAATTACTCTAAATAATATCTATATATGGCTTGTTTTTATTACGTTTGATACATACAAAGTAGTTCTAGATCACAGATAATGAAACCAATTTCGATAAAACTGAATTTATAACTATAATTTTAGTAAAAATTACAATTTAAACCTGATTATTTTGCAAACAATTATGAATATAGCGACAGCGACTCTCCCAAGCATTGATGATGACGAAATTCGTGCTCTCGGCCGACAAGCGCAACCAGCAGAACCGGTCACAGGACAAAAGCGAGATAATTTATTCAAAAAAATCAAAGGGTTACTAAAAGAAAAAGATGCTGTCCTGGTTGCTCATTATTATACCGACGCAGATTTGCAGCAGTTGGCAGAAGAAACTGGAGGGTATGTCTCGGATTCCCTTGATATGGCCCGCTTTGGCAAAGAACACCCCGCCTCAACATTGATGGTCGCAGGTGTCCGCTTTATGGGAGAAACAGCCAAAATTCTCACTCCTGAAAAACGAATATTAATGCCAACTTTAGAAGCTGAATGTTCACTTGATTTGAGCTGTCCAATTGATAAATTCAGTGCATTCTGTGATGCCCATCCAGATCGAACTGTCGTGGTTTACGCCAATACCAGCGCTGCAGTAAAAGCACGAGCAGACTGGGTAGTGACCTCCAGTATTGCCACAAAGGTTATTCGGCACCTGTCTGAAAAAGGCGAAAAAATTCTTTGGGGGCCGGACCGGTTTTTGGGTAGTTATATTCAAAAAGAAACAGGGGCTGATATGCTGTTATGGCAAGGCTCCTGTATTGTTCATGATGAATTTAAAGCTATTGAATTAAACAAGTTGCGTGAACAACATCCCTCTGCCGCTGTTTTAGTTCACCCGGAGTCACCCGAAGAAATTATTGCGCAAGCGGATGTCGTTGGTTCAACAACACAGTTGATAAATGCCTCAACAAAAATGAACAATGATACTTTTATCGTCGCAACCGATAACGGTATTTTTTATAAAATGAAACAAGCCGCACCGGGCAAAAAATTTATTGAAGCCCCTACCGGTGGTGCAGGTGCAACTTGCATGAGTTGTGCACATTGCACCTGGATGGCGATGAGCGGCCTGGAAAATCTTGCGCTCTCTCTGGAAAATGGTAAAAATGAAATCTTTGTTGATGAAACCATTCGTCAACAAGCTCTTAAGTCTGTGACTCGAATGATGGATTTTGCAAAAAGTTTAACTTAATAGACTCTAAAAATAATAATAAAAACAGGAATGCTGTGAGTATAGATATAAGAAAATTGATAAGCGCAACAATACTACCGATATTATTATTGTCGTGCAGTTTTTATTTTATCCCTCTGCTCTCAAAACCATTACCCCATACACTTCAGATTATACTTCCTTACTTACCTTTTGTTATTTTTATAATAGGCATGGGATTAAGCTGGGTTTTCCACCACAGTCGTGAATTCAACTTATTCTTACTCTTTACAATTATCTATATTGCCCTGGACAATTACATCTGGACTTCAGGGTTAAAAGTCGATTCCCGACTTGCATACCTGTTACTTGTGTCGCTCATCCCCATTAATTTTCTACTCAACTTTTTATTAAAAGAACGAGGAATATTAAATCAATTCGGGCTTAGACGATTTCTGATTTTGGCGGCACAGCTCTATTTTATCGTATGGATTCTAGAGCACCCTTATGCGCCACTTAAAGAAATTCTAACGTTCTCCTATTTCAAGTACAGCGTTCTTAAACTAACGACTATTTCTCAACCAATATTGTTAGCAATTGCAATTACCGGTGTAATAATTTTAGTTCGATTGATACAAACATCATCTATTTTAGTATCCGGAATTTTTTCATCCTTTATAGCGATTACAACAGCTGTTCACTTCTATCAGCAACCGCAGCTTGCAACTTTATTTATACTTCTTGCAGGCCTGCTAATATTAATAAGCATTATTATAAATGCATATTCCCTGGCTTATCTTGATGAACTAACGAACCTTCCATCACGACGTGCATTATTTCAAAGCATTTCTACATTAGGAAAAACTTACAGTATCGCCATGGTCGATGTCGACCATTTCAAAAAATTCAATGATAAATACGGTCATGATATTGGTGACCAGGTTTTGAAGAAACTGGCAAGTCAATTAAGACAGGTAAGAGGTGGAAAAGCATTTCGTTATGGAGGTGAAGAATTCACCGTGCTATTTCCAAATAAGAACTTAAATGAAGCCCGATTATTCTGTAATGAATTATGTAAAAATGTTGAAAACAGCCCGTTTATGCTGCGAAATAAAAAAAGACCTAAAACAAAACAAGACACATCAAATAAAAAGCAACGTGATGCGATTCCTTTAACAATTACGATTAGTATTGGCGTAGCCGAACGTTCACAAGATCTGGCAACGGCCGAAGAAGTTCTAAAACAAGCAGATAAAGCTCTGTATAAAGCAAAGAACAATGGCCGCAATCAAGTGGCCATTTAACATTACCCTTCTAAACTACGGCTCGTTATTTCATACACATCTTTGGATAAACCTTTTGTAGCTACAATTCGTTCCAGTTGTGCTTTCATCAGTCCCTGTCGTTTTTCATCATAACGGCGCCAGCGACTCATACTCTGTATCAAACGTGCAGCAATTTGTGGATTCATTGCATCTAAATCCAGAACCTGATCAGCCAGGAACTTATAACCAGAACCATCGGCCGCATGAAAATGCGCAATATTGCCAGCACAGAAACGACCAATAAGTGAACGAACTTTATTTGGGTTTGTTAAGGTAAAGGCTTCATGTTGCATTAGACTCTTCACTTTTTCTAAAACATTCGGTAAATCAGAAGCAGCCTGAATAGCAAACCATTTTTCTACAACCTGGGCATCATGTTTCCATTTATCATAAAATGAATCGAGAGCCTGTTGACGTGAAGCATTATCATGATGAGATAATATGCTTAATGCAGACAACACCTCGGTCATGTTATTAGCCTCTTCTATCGTAGTCATGCATGACTTAATAGTTTCATCTTCTTGTAAACACATTAAGTACGATAAACAGATATGGTTTAAATCTCGCCTTGCCATCTCATCAGCATCAAACAGATACTCAGCATTGCTCTGCCCCTGCTGATAAATATTTTTAAACTCATCTTTTAATGCTTTTGCCAGTTCATTACGCATAAAAGTACGCGCCTGATGAATCGCATCCACATCCACCACACCACATTGATCTGCTAGGTAACTTTCTGAAGGTAATGTCAGTGCTTGCGCAATTAAGGCCTTATCTAAATCAGGATGAAGTAACGTATTTCTAAATGCATTAATCACATTATCTTCAATAGATAGAGGTTTATTATTTTTAATGTTTTCTACTAAACCAAGCAACGTGTTCATTGCCAGTGACTGCCCTGCTTCCCAACGATTAAAATCGTCGCTGTCATGAGCAAAAAGAAAAGCTAAATCATCATTTGATTGTTGTACCGCAATCTTAACCGGTGAGGTAAAACCACGGTTTAATGACAGCATGGGTTTTTCATGAATATTCAAGAAGGTAAAGGTTTCAGTTTCATTCTTCACTTCTAATATTTTCATGGTTGAAGCCGTTGCAGACGTATCCCCTTCCAGCTCTAAAAGAAGATCGACCCCTTCTTTATTTAACAATCCAACTTGCAGAGGAATATGAAAAGGTTTTTTGTTTTTTTGTCCCGGTGTATCGGGGCAAGATTGTTTAATATCTAATTTGAATGTTTTTTCTTTTTCATTAAATGTTGTTTTCACATCAAGCACAGGTGTCCCCGCTTGCGAATACCAACGCTGAAATAAAGATAAATCAATATCGTTAGCATCTTCCATCGATGCCACAAAATCTTCCGTTGTTACCGCCTGTCCATCATGTCGTTCAAAATATAAATCTGTACCTTTACGGAAGCCTTCATCGCCAATAAGGTTACGTATCATACGCACCACTTCAGCACCTTTGTTATATACCGTTACCGTGTAGAAATTACTTATTTCAATATAATGATCGGGACGAATAGGATGTGCCATGGGACCAGAATCCTGTGCAAATTGATGGGTGCGTAATACATTTACATCATCAATCCGTTTTACTGCACGTGAATTTAAATCAGCAGAAAACTCCTGATCACGAAATACGGTAAAACCTTCTTTTAAACTGAGTTGAAACCAGTCACGACAGGTCACTCGGTTACCTGACCAGTTATGAAAATACTCGTGAGCAATAATACTTTGAATATTGTAATAATCCGCATCTGTTGCAGTATCGGGACTGGCTAAAACGCAAGACGCATTAAAAACATTTAAGCCTTTATTTTCCATTGCACCCATATTGAAATCGTTTACAGCAACAATCATGTAAATATCTAAATCATATTCTCGACCATAGGTTTCTTCATCCCATTTCATTGCTTGCTTTAACGACATTAAAGCATGATCGCATTTATGACTGTTTTCATGCTCAACAAAAACTTGCAGGGTAACCTCTCTACCTGACATGGTAGTAAAAACATCTTCTTTACAAAAAAGATCGCCAGCAACCAAGGCAAATAAATAACTCGGTTTTAAACTTGGATCTTGCCACTTCGCCCAATGACGACCATCTTCATGCTCGCCCTTATCAATTAAATTACCATTAGAGAGAAGAATCGGGTATTTTTCTTTATCTCCAATCATTGTCACTTCATAACGAGACATGACATCGGGGCGATCAGGGAAATAGGTGATACGACGAAAACCCTGTGCTTCACATTGAGTGCAAAACATACCACTCGAAAGATATAAACCCTCTAAAGCTTTATTGTCTTGCGGATTAATACGCGTTTGAATTTCAATTTCACAGGTATCAGGAATAGCGGTAAAAGTGAGATGCTCTTCATCACAAGAATAGTCTTTATCAGATGATACTTTTCCATCAATCTTGACCGAAAGCAATTCAAGACTCTGTCCATCCAAAATCAGTGATTTATCTAATTCATTATTCGCCTGGTTTAATGTTACGTTTAAAGTTGAGGTCACAACGGTTTGCGTTTCATGCAAATCAAAATGCAACGATACGTGATCAATCAGATACACCGGCGGCTGATAATCTTTAAGAAAAATTGTACTCGGTGCTGCATCTGTGTTTTTAATATCAACCATTAGCCTATGCCTTTTAAAAGTAAAAATCCACGTTCTAAGAACGTGGTTTTGATCTCACCCTATAAGGGTGTATAAAACCCATTATCCTCTGTAGGTGAGTTCAAGGAACAACGTGACGGAACTAACAAAATAGACAACAAATGATGGATCCGTCATGTTATTCCTTGATCCATCCTACAAAATAAATCTGAACAGATAGCATCATTTTTTATTTACAGGCAAGAGCCTCTAACCTGCTCCACGCCCTAAGGACGTGGTTTTATTTTTTAATAAAATGTAGGTCGGTATTCATGCCGACTTTTATATAAAACGTACCCTAGTCTGTAGGTCAGACTTTACCTGCATGGACGCAGGTAAGGGGCGTTAGCATTAGGGCAGGACGCCCGTAAGTAGAACAACGCAGGAGCAGTTATCGAGGAGCGGTAGCTTTAGTCTAACATGTTGGGCTGAAGCCCAACCTACAAAAATCATCCTTCAGAAGTCTGACCTACAATAAAATTACTCTGTCTCAATAATATCACGAAGCCTTTAAACCATAAATTCTATTTATTAGAAACCTGTCACGTCTACTCCCGTCATTCCGGTTATCTATACCGGAATGACCACCCACATAGTAGTGATATTTTACATTACAGTTTTTAGAGCTATTATTAATATGGATGTTAAAAGTAACAAATAAAGGGGGAAGTCATGGAATTAAAAATCAATATTAAATCTCTTGAATGGTGGTTTTGGTTTGTCACACTTATCGCCATGATTACGGGTTTGTCAGGAATAGTGGAAGGTTATTACGTGGTGATATTAGTCAGCGTAATACATTTCATCTACTTTACTGCAAAACGTGGTTTCGCAGCCTTTCCGACCCAGGTTAGATTTGTATATGCACTATTTGTCATCGCCGCTCTATTCGATCCAACCACTATTTTATATTGGATATTACTCATTGGCACCGTCATGGTGACATTATTCGATACCTGCTTTATTGCAAGAATGTTGATCATTATGCCGTGGAATAAAAACGTGAAACTTTCATAACAACTACTTTATTTTTCGCGCTCGGTGAATTTTTAATTTACCGAAGCGCTGATTAATTTCATCGGTAATCTCATCCAAATCATCATATTTACTTTCTTCAGAGAACAAGTCCCCTTGATGTGTTGTTTCATCTGAAAACCCCGAGACACCCACACCAAGCAAACGAACAGCAACATGCCCCGGGGGTAAAGCCTCATTAAATAAATATTTAACTGCTTGCCAAATTTTTTCTGTTTGATGGGTACTTTCTGACAACGTTTTAGAGCGAACAATTGTTGTGAAATCATGAAAACGAATTTTAATGTTTACCGTTTTACCCTTACGATCTTTCTCACGCAATCTTGCCGCCACCTGCTCGGTTAATTGAGA
>JAUVEN010000062.1 GCA_030594815.1 Gammaproteobacteria bacterium | reverse complement strand
TTCTCAACCGCATCTATAATCTTCCAGGTACACTTCATGCCTTTAGGAAAAATAACATAATCACCACGTTGAATTGTTACAGGCTCACCACCTTCTGGCGTCACGATTGCTTCACCTTCAACAAGGTAACATGACTCCGTCATTTGATATTCCCAGGGAAACTCTGATATTTCTTTTTCCCATATCGCCCATTCAAACACACCCATGACTTCCATTTTCATTGATGAAACATTTTTTTCTACTAATATTTGATCCACTTCTAAAACCTCATTTTACCAATTTCAAATACATCTGCCATTGCGAGCTAAGCGACGCTTAGCTCAATGTGTTCCTAAATAATAGAGAGATTGCCGCGTCACTATGAAAAATAATTATTTTTCATAGCTTCTCGCAATGACGAATAACCAAATAAATTCTAGCACGAAATAATTTTCGTTCCAGCAAGGCGAAAGTGATTTAAAAATATGGAGTTTACATTTAGGCCGCTCTCGCACTTCCTTGTGCTTTACGGCACCTGAACATCCATGTTCAATGTAAACGACGGTTTTTAAATCATTTTCAACGCCGCTGGGGCAAAAAGTATGAAGTGCTAGTTGCACCACTTTTCTACTCGGGCTCGGGCTTGTTGCATCGCCTGTTCATATTGTTTCTTGTTTAATAAAATCCGATCACCTTTTTCATCCAGGTCATACAATGCGCTTGCACTTTCTGCGCGTCTAAGTTGATCACGAGAAGCATTACAGCGTGATATTTTAAGTTCCGCTTGTTCTTTCTTTTTTCTTTTTTCTTCGGCAATCGCTTTGTTTTCGGCTTCTAATGCATTTAAAAATCGTTTTTGTTTATTAACGCGTTCTTCTGCACTTAATGGTGGCGTTGAATTTCCGGAATCTATGTAACGATTTTTAATTTCAATTTCTTTTGCATTTTCATTATCAGATCGACTGCCATAATGAACCTGCCCATCTTCATCTATCCATTTATATACCGTTGCCGCATATGCATTGCTTAAAAATGGCATCACCATAAAAGTCATAAAAATATAAATTAATGATTTATTAAAGTTCATCATAAAATTAGCTTAAGCGCTCTAAACGTAAACGTTGCCTGTCATCAAATAAACGACGTGCCCCAATCCAGGTAGCAATTATGGCTGAAAAGCCAGTGCCTGCCGTTATTAAAAACATAATTAATATTTGGTATTTTACCGCTTCCAAAGGTTCTGTGCCGGACAATATCTGGCCTGTCATCATGCCTGGTAAACTGACGATTCCTGCTGCTGCCATAGCATTTATCATAGGAATCATACCAATGCGAACGCTGTCTCGTGTTATATCACCAATCGCTGTTCTCCAGTCCTGACCTAGGATAAGACGCGCTTCAATCACCGCACGCTGTTGCCACGCGGTTGTTGTGAGCTTATCTAATGCAAGTGATACACCGGTCATAGTATTTCCCAACATCATACCTAATAGCGGAATGGCATACTGAGGTGTGTACCATGGATCGGTAGAGACAACGACGATTAAAGCATAGATGGTTAAGGTGAATGAAGAAATGAACATCGACAAGGTGCCCAGCCCGTAACCCCATAAGCCACCAAAACGACGTTGCTGACGTGCCATCACTTCACGTCCAGCAACTAACAACATAAAGATTGATAGTGCAGCGACATAAAATAAATTCACTTGTGCAAATAATGCTTTTAAAACCAGACCGATTAATAAAAGTTGCACTACTGTTCGTATCGCGGCAATAACAATGCGACTTGCCAGATCCAACTTTAGAATTAATGTAATAAAGGCAAGCGCCAAAACCAGTATCGCCGCCATCGATAAATCAAAGGGAGATAGTGAGATTATATTCATGTCATCACCTCAATAATTTCATTTTCTTTAATTTTAAATTCACGCTGACATAGTCTTTTTATTTGTAAAGCATCATGACTAACCCATAAAACAGGAGCATTAAATTTATTGGCATAATCTATAACAAGTGATTCAACCAATTTAACACTGTCTGGATCGAGACTTGCGGTAGGCTCATCCAGTAAAAGTACTTTGGGTTGTTGTGCTAACAGGCGTGCAATTGCTAAACGTTGTTTTTCACCCGTTGAGCAACGTGCCACATCCCACTGCAGGCAGTCTGCTGGTAAATTAAGTAATGGTATATAGGGGTTATTATTATCACTGAAGTGATCACCAACTTTATCCCCCCACCATGCACTTTCTGCAGGTAAAAAACCCACCCATTTTCTCCATTGCACTGGATTTATGTCACTGCATTTTTTCTCATCAAGATAAGCTTCACCGTTATGTATAATTAAATCAGCTATCGCGCGAAGGAATAAGGACTTACCTGCACCGGAAGCTCCAGTAAGGAATACAATTTCATTGTTAACCTCAATATTAAAAGGTTTTAATGTAAATACCTGGAGCTCATGTAACCGTAAAATGGTCATATTTTTATAATCTTTATTTATTCTGCTGAGACTGCTATATATTAGATATTCTTATGATATAAAGTACAACCACTAACTAGAGGTTCATATGTCAAAACCTGATAGCCCTCAAGGCTTCTCTTATAAAATTGAACTTGAAACTGGTGATTACTGGTGGTGTGCCTGCGGTAAATCAAAGATTCAGCCATTATGTGATGGTTCACACCAGTCAACGGAGGTTGAACCTGTAAAATTTACAATTACTGATAAAAAAACAGTCATCCTATGTGGTTGTGAAAAAACTAATAATCCACCATATTGTGATGGAAGCCATAATAAAATATGAGCGATATTGAAAGCATAAAAAGTTGCTGGTCAAAAATAAAAGCAACAAAAGGTATTGATTTTTTTGTCGAACATTTTTATCAGCATATGTTTAACCATCATCCAGATACTCAAGCACTCTTTCCCAAGGATTTAGCACAACAAAAAATAACTCTTCTTACTACGCTTGATAATGTCATCAATGGTTTTGAATACATTGAAGAGCTTGAAGAAGAATTATTAAGTCTGGGTAAACACCATAAGAATCTCAATATTAAAAAAGAAATGTTTGATGACTTTATCTCAACGATTGTTTCTGTTGCTAACCTTTCATCTGATTTCTCGTTAACTAAAAAAGAACTTACTGTATGGGAAAATGCATTTCGCAAAGTTTCTGACATTATGCTTAAAGCATATTAAATCAAAAAACCGTCTAAAGATCGGAGTCACTTTAAATTAGAGATATGTGCTTTGTTTAATCTCGGTATTTATAACAAAGTACATGATATGAAAAAATATAACTCTGGTACTTACCTAATGCCGATCAGTTAAGATATGTAGGTGCGAATTTATTCGCACGCAGAGGTAAAAACAGTCATAAAGGTTAAAATTAACACCGCGTTCGAATGAATTCGAACCTACAAAAATCACATCCCTCCTTAAGTGAACGGCATTAGGTACCTACCACTCATTTTTTTCTTAGCTTATAAAAAAAGGGCGTTGAAGGTTAATTCAACGCCCTAAATCTTTTGCAAGATTTTACCTAAATATACATATTAACGACCTGAACCACGTGAACCTGTGAATTCCGGGTAAGCTTCCATACCACACTCCGATAGATCCGTTCCTTCGAACTCTTCTTCTTCACTAACTCGAATGCCCATAATCATTTTGATTACATACCAGGCAATAAAGCTTGCACCAAATACCCAAACGAAAATAGTTAAGAGCCCAACGAACTGGCCACCAAAAGTTGCGCCATCGTTAGTCAAAGGTACGGCCATCAAACCCCACATACCAACAACACCATGAACAGAGATAGCACCCACTGGATCATCAATTTTCAATTTGTCTAAGGTAAGGATTGAGAACACAACCAATGCACCACCAGCAGCACCGATTAAAGTAGCCGCGAGAGGAGTAGGAGTATCAGGACCCGCAGTAATAGCAACTAAACCTGCTAATGCACCATTTAATGCCATGGTTAAATCAGCTTTACCAAATAACATTTTTGCAATCACTAACGCAGCAATAACACCACCCGCAGCAGCTGCATTAGTATTCAAGAACACCATTGCAACTAAATTTGAGTTAGCGATATCACCCAGTTTTAATACTGAACCACCGTTGAAGCCAAACCAACCCATCCATAAAATGAATGTACCTAATGTTGCTAAAGGCAGGTTTGCACCTGGAATAGCGTTTACTTCACCATTAGGACCGTATTTACCTTTACGTGCACCAAGAATAAGAACACCGGCTAATGCTGCAGTAGCACCCGCTAAGTGAACAATGCCTGAACCGGCAAAATCAGAGAAACCGAAACCGGCATGAATAACTTCACCAGCTTCATTTAAAATATCACCACCAAGAGCATACATATCAAAAACAGCTTTTCCGCCCCAAGTCCATGCACCTTCCATTGGATAGATAAACGCAGTCATTACAACAGCGAATAAAACAAACGCCCATAACTTCATACGTTCCGCAACGGCACCAGATACGATAGACATTGCCGTAGCAACGAATACAACCTGGAAGAAGAAGTCAGATGCATTTGAATAAACAGAATCACCGTCAAAACCGGCAGCTTTAGATTCAGCGAGAACTGTTGCAGTTAACACATCAGCATTTTTTGCACCGTCTAATGCGATATCTTTTAAGAACATACCGCCGTCATACATAATGTCATAACCGACAACCAGGTACGCGGTACAAGCAACTGCAAACAACACAACATTCTTTGTTAAAATTTCAGTAGTATTTTTTGAGCGAACTAAACCCGCTTCGAGCATGGCAAAACCTGCTGCCATCCACATAACTAACGCACCCATTACCAGGAAGTAAAAGGTGTCCATAGCGTATTGAAGTTGAAAAATTTGACTTTCCATCTTGTTCTACTCCTAAATTATAATGCTTCGTCGCCGGACTCACCGGTACGAATACGAACAGCTTGTTCGATAGTAGAAACAAAAATTTTGCCATCACCGATCTTGCCGGAATGTGCAGATTTTTGAATACCTTCAATAACCTGGTCAACCAAGTCATCACCCACTACAGCTTCAATTTTTACCTTAGGTAAAAAATCCACTACATATTCAGCACCACGGTAAAGTTCTGTATGCCCTTTTTGACGGCCAAAGCCCTTTACTTCTGTTACTGTAATGCCTTGCACGCCGATTTCTGATAATGCTTCACGCACATCATCGAGCTTGAAAGGTTTGATAACAGCCATTATCAATTTCATCATTACGCTCCTTATTTTATTAAAATAAAAACCCGCTACAAAATGTAGCGGGTCGTTTTATACCAGCTTATAGATCTAAGCTATGACTCCAGGTAACAGATACACGTGGATCACCTGCATCACCGTCTAGATCATTTGTGTCATAAGCAAAAGTGAAATCACCTTTACTTAAGCTAAGTTGAATATGGCTGTAGTCAGTACCCGCTGGATCATCTTTATCTACATCACCGTAAGTTAAACCTAAAATTAAATCTTTTTTCACTTCAAATTCAGCGCCAACATACGCGTATAAGTCACTGTCATCACCACCAGCGTCTGTGTTAGTTGTTAAAGCTATTCCCGCTTTAAACATATTGAATGAAGCATTTACATAAGCTTCATCCGCATCAGCTGCAGCATTACCAACAGGAAACATGTACTTAATATAACCAAAATCTAAATTAACAGGACCTGCATCAAAACCGTAACCTGCATAAATATCTTGCTCATACTGACTACCACCATCCAGGCTAGACCACCAGCCACCAACGTAAAAACCTGAATCATGCGCATAATCAATTCCGCCTGATACCGCAGAATTATCATTAGTTTGTGTTTGACCACGCCAGATGTAATTAGAAGTTACACCAACATTTGCAGTTAATGGAGATTCAGCTAAAACAACGCCTGAACCGGCTGTTGTTGCTGATGCTAATAAAGATGCAGCAATAATTTTATGTAATTTTTTCATTTTATCTTCCTCAATATTGTACTTTGTAATTAGTTATCCCCTGTAGTGCACAGGCTGTGCCAAGAATAAATTTCTTTATTAACAATAAGTTAGGGTGAAAGAAGGCGAGCAGAACACTGAAACTGTGCACCAAATTGAAAAATAAATAGATTGTTGCACCAGTATGGTGCTTTAAAAAATACATAAAAAAGCCTGCTTTAAAGCAGGCTTAAAGGTTTAAATCGAGTTATGACTAATTACAAATCAAACGATTTTCCAACCGTTACAAAAAACTCCATATCATCCGATTCATCTTCATAGGTCAAACCCAAAAGTAAATCATAATTATTTACCTTTTTGCTCAAGGTCGCGCTGATATCATTATAATCCTTAGCAAAATCTCTTGAGGTGTGACCAGCATGAAGATTCAGATCGATATCTTTCAATATTACAAAGCTGGCTCCAAAATCAAAATAGGTATAATCACCATTTGAATAATTATCATCATCACCGATGAACAACTTGAAGTAAGCTGTTTCATAATTTATGCCACCATAAATTTCCGTCTGCCCCTGAACATTAGTCGCTCCCTGGTATTCATAGATATTAAAGCCAGCATCCCATCCAAATTGACTTTGTTTACCAAAGCTACCTTTCCAGCCTGCAAACAAGTCTGTCTCAAGACCATCTTGCGCGCCGGTATCAAACATTGACAAAAAAGCACCGGCATACCAGCCCGTATCTTTAGATTGAGCAATATCGTAACTGCCTTGCACCGCCATATTATCATTCGATAATGTTTGACCACGGAATACATAATTACTGGTTAAAGCAACATTTACAGAACTTTCAACTGCATATAAACTTGTTTCAGGCAGAACAAATGCTGCCGAAAGCATTAATACTGCTATTAGTTTTTTAATCATTTTTCTCACCCCAATAGATTGCGATAAAATAAATTTTACTAGAATTTTAACAACTATTACCAATGAAAATACTGAGATCGACACAATTTATCGTAATTTATGTAAAATAGCAGCTATCTTAATCAGCCCCAGTAAATATTATTATGCAAATACCTGAAATCGATAAACTCATTCAATCTGTTGTTGAAAATATACCCGGAAAAGTCGGACCACTTGGGGATGAAGTGCAGGACTATTTACGCAAAAGTCTTTCTTCTACACTCAAGAAAATGGATATTGTGACGCGACATGAATTTGATATTCAATCTGCTGTTCTACAAAAAACTCGTAGTAAAGTGGATAAAATGGAAGAGATGATTAAGAAACTGGAATCACAGCTGTTGTAAAAATGGCCGCCTTTGATAATTAAATAGATGCGACCATTTGTATTACTTAGTAAATACCGAAAGTTACACCTTAAATTGCCTGACTAAATCTTGTAGTTGCACGCTTAGCTGATTTAACTCATTACTTGATGCTGCCGTTTGCTCTGCGCCTGCAGCAGTTTGTTCTGCTATTGATTGAATATTATTAATATTACGATTAATTTCTTCTGTTGTTGCAGACTGCTCTTCTGCTGCACTCGCAATTTGCGTATTCACATCTAAAATATTTTCTACAGCCTGGGTTATCGATGATAAGGATTCACCTGCGCGCGTTGCTTGAGATACCGTATTTTCAGCTTTTCCACGACTGTGTTCCATCACTTGCACAGCCTGTTCTGCCCCGCTTTGCAAGTTATCAACTAACGTCTCAATTTCATGCGTTGATTCTTGTGTACGTTGCGCCAGCGTTCTTACTTCATCTGCAACAACAGCAAACCCCCGACCTTGCTCACCCGCACGCGCCGCTTCAATAGCTGCATTAAGAGCCAGTAAATTAGTTTGTTCTGCAATACCTTTAATAACGTCTAAAACGGTTCCGATATTTTCACTATCGCCTTTAAGTTTTTCAATCACAGTTGATGATTGCTGCACATCACTTGCCAATTCATTAATTGCAGAAATTGTTTGATTAACAACCTGACTACCGTCAGTTGCAGCAGTATTACCTTCCTTAGCAGAGTTAGATGCATACTCTGCATTTGATGCTACTTCGCTGACTGTTGCAGACATTTCATTCATAGCCGTAGCAACCAGGCGAATTTCGTCTGATTGTCTAAGAACACCATTACTGGTTTCTTCTGTAACCGCCGATAATTCATTCGCTGCTGTGGCAAGTTGTTCCGATTTTTGCGTTACCTCATTAACAATATTTGCCATATTCTCTACTAAACGATTAAAGGCAGCTGCAAGATTACCCACTTCATCATTTGAACGAACATCTGAACGTAACGTTAAATTACTATCGTGCTCGATATTTTCTACTGTACTTTGCAACCTGACTAAACCACGACTAATAATATTCGCGATTGCGATAGGAATACCCAGTCCTAACACAACCATCACAACAAGTAAGAAATATAATGAGTAGCTAACCATATTATTTGAAGCATGGACGGCTTTAACAAGCTCATTTACTTTAACTTCATTATCGTGATATTGCTTCCTAAAAGTATCAAGCAATTTTTTTGATGTTTTTACTGCATGCTCAAGTAATATACTGCCCTGCATTTTGTCATCGTTGATAAAGGCCAGTGTTGCCTTATTTATTTCTTTATTGTATTTCTCAAGCAATGGTGTAATGGCGGTAAACTCATTATGTTCTGAGCCACTTAATTCTTCATGCAGTTTTTTATAAAGTGATTCTTTTTGTTCTTTAAGATTATCATTTAGCAACAACATAAATTCTAAACTTTCAGATTGCAGTTCTAGAAACTCTTCTTCAATTGCAGTGATTTCTTCCAGAAGGATGATGGCTTCTTCTTCCTCTGCCAGGTACCCCTGGTTGATGCTTAACTCAATCAAAACAAATGCGAGTACCGCTAACAACACAAACATTAAAACAGCATTACCAGCAAGAATTTTTTTCTTTACTGTATTTAATATATGAAATTTTTCAAACATTTTATTTATTCTCATTTATAACGTCGCAATAATGCGTTTAAGCATATAATTAATATGTTTCATTTCTTGATGGACATCTGAAGGCGTTTTATTTTGTGCGGGGATTGCAGCCGAAGTTTGACTATTTATATCCATCGGTATTTTTAAAAGGTTTAACTCAGCAATAATAAACTGTGTTTGCAAAAACACATCAATCGGTCTTATTTTTCCATTAAAATCATTCAGTATTGGTACTTTTATTTCTTTCATTTTATTTTTGGCTCGCAGTGCATTTAAGTTATTTCTCACTTTAAAACCTATCAACATCACATCACCAGGCGTTTTTCCTTTTTCAAGCGGAGTCAATACTGAGCCGTTTGTATGTAAACCGTATGTTGCAGTAATTAAAAGTCTTTTTTCTTTTTCTTTTTTATTTTCTAAACGACGCGACAATATTCGTAAACTATTTTGCAAGTCTTGCTTCGCACGATAGATATGCGAATAAACTTCGCTTGGGCTTACCTTGCTCTTTCCATTTAGTAAGTTTAATCGATAATAGAGTTCAAATAATTCCTGGAATACATTAGCAGGACTTTTTCCTGTATGAGTAGCCATTGAAAAATCAATAACGCCACCGGAGTCTTTATAAATTTCTTCTAAATTATTTATCACCAATTGCGTTAAATAATAGACATCAGTCGGTGTGTATTTAATTGGTGTAGAAACGGCTAACGGCGGTGGGCGACGATTATTCTTAATGGCATATTGATAAAGCTCTGCCAATGCCGAAACATGCAGTTCATAAACATGCATTGGTTTTGCCGCTTTCTCCCTTGAGGTGGGTATTAGAATTCCACGAATATTTTTTTTCGCTAATATCTTACTCAGCAATTTATTTGCATACTCAACTCCGGCAAATACCTGGCTTGGAGAATATTTTTTTGCCGCATGTGCCGTCGTCGTCAGTGCGAAAGATGCAGCAAAAATGCAAATAAAATACCGTAACTTTAAACTTTTAAAGATCATGTTTGTTCCAACTTAAAATAATCATCATTCTTTAGTTATTGTGCTATTAAACGCTTAAAGATTATCGGCCAATTACCCAAATACTTTAGCCAGGTAAATATAATTAACATTAATGCTTAAAAAGTACGCCTTTTTACAAAACGTTATAAAAGTTGAAAACGAGGATATTTATTAGGTATACCGGGGGTTTCTTACTTAAGTTCTGGAAAACAAATAAGAACTCAATAATGAATTGCAGAATAAATAAAGATCGCTTTCATAAAAAGCGGTCTTTATTATTAGATAGAGCCAAATAAAACAGGATTTTTTTAGTTATAAAATATGATCCAGACACTTATTCTTTTACTTTATCGAAGCTAACTGTTAAAAAGGAGCAATGTAATTTAACCGAACTAAATTACTCACAGGAAAGGAATCCATATGTCTCTTGCTACTGTTCACTCACGCGCCCAGGTTGGGATCAACTCGCCTCAAGTCACCATCGAAGTGCATTTATCAAATGGTTTACCCAGCTTATCTATTGTTGGTCTTGCTGATGTGGAAGTTAAAGAAAGTAAAGATCGCGTTCGTGCAGCATTGATTAATAGTCAGTTTGATTTTCCTGCACGGCGAATCACCATAAATCTGGCACCGGCTGATTTACCCAAAGAAGGAAGTCGATTTGATTTACCTATTGCGATTGGAATTCTTGCTGCCTCAGGACAAATACCTGTTGAAAAACTTGAGCAATTTGAATTTATAGGTGAGCTGGCATTGAGTGGTGAGTTACGTGAAATTCGCGGTGTCTTACCTGCTGCGGTTCAGTGCCGAGATAAAAAAAGAAAACTAATTTTACCTCAACAAAATGCTCATGAAGCTGCATTAGTGAGTGACCTTGAAGTTATCCCTTGCAATCATTTATTAGAAGTCTGTGCCAGACTAAATGGTCAACAAGATTTAATTTCTGAAGATATAAGTCAATCAGCGACAATTAAAAGTCCTCTTGATGTCATTAAAAATAGCCTTGATGATCTTTCTGATGTTGTTGGTCAGCACCATGCAAAGCGTGCAATAGAAATTGCGGCAGCAGGTGGACACAATCTTCTTTTACTTGGCCCACCAGGCACAGGTAAAACCATGTTGGCAACTCGCTTGCCGGGGATTTTACCTTCTATGACTGAACAAGAAGCATTGGAAAGTGCTGCTATACAGTCTATTAGCTTTCAGGGTTTTAAAATTAAAAACTGGAAGAAGCGTATTTTTCGCGCACCTCACCATACTGCTTCAGGAGTTGCACTGGTTGGCGGTGGCAGTCATCCGCAACCGGGGGAAATATCATTAGCGCATAATGGTGTTTTATTTTTAGATGAGTTGCCTGAATTTGATCGCCGTGTTTTAGAAGTATTACGCGAACCGCTTGAGTCGGGACGCATTGTTATTTCACGTGCAACACGACAGGCAGAATTTCCGGCGCGTTTTCAATTAATTGCAGCAATGAACCCCTGTCCTTGTGGCTACTTGAGCCATCCTAATGGACGTTGCCATTGCACGCCTGATCAAGTACAACGTTATCGTTCACGTATTTCAGGCCCATTACTGGATCGTATCGATATGCATGTTGAAGTGCCGCCTGTTCCTTTAAAACAAATACAAGACACTACAACAAATGAAGAAACGAGTTCGACCGTTCGAGAACGTGTAGATAAAGCATATCAACGCCAGTTACAACGTAACAAATATGTCAACGCGTTAATGAACACACAAGACATCAAACGCTTTTGCCAGCTTGATGCACAAGCTGCACAATTATTAGAACAAGCTGTTACGCGTTTAGGTCTTTCGGCTCGCTCACATAATCGTATTCTGAAAGTGGCTCGCACTATTGCTGATTTGAAAGATGAGGAAAATATTTCCAAGCTTCATATCAGCGAAGCGATTGGTTACCGTCGGCTTGATCGCGGCTTTACGAACTAAATAAAAGTCCCGAATACCAGATCACTCTCTGCTAGGATGGATCAAGCGGAGCAGATCCCCACCATAAGCCGTAAGAGTTGGATCCGTCGTGTTACTCCTTGATCCAACCTACAGTATGTTCTTGCTCTCACTTCCACCATAGCTTAAATGAAAATGTCAACATCGACCTGCACCCCTGTTTCAGCATAAAATAGATTCTTTGTTTTCCAGATAACTCAGGTCAAAAATACTCGTGAAGTTAAATCCTCAGCAACATGCCGCTGTTCGCTACATTGATGGTCCCTGTCTCGTTTTGGCCGGTGCAGGTAGCGGTAAAACCGGTGTTATTACGCAAAAAATTGCTTACCTTATTGAGCAATGTGAAATTAATCCAAAAAATATTGCTGCGGTAACCTTTACCAATAAATCTGCACGTGAAATGCAAAAGCGTGTTGCTAAATTATTGGGTAAAGGAAAAACCAAAGGCTTGCGTGTATCAACCTTCCATACGCTTGGTCTGGATATTATACGAAAAGAACTCGACAACCTTCCTTATAAAAAAGGTTTTTCAATATACGATAATCAGGACTCGTTAGCATTAATTAAACAGTTAATGAAACTGGCGTTTGCTGACCCAGACGGAAAAACCGATACTATCTTGTGGCAAATTTCACGCTGGAAAAATGCCTTTGTATTACCCGACCAGGCACTACGAGAAGCTAATGGTGATGCTCTTTTAACAGTCGCCGCAAGTGTTTACGAACAATATAATCATCACTTACAAACCTATAACGCGGTTGATTTTGATGACTTGATTATGATCCCCGTTTTATTACTTCGCGACAATGAAGAAGCTAAACAGCGTTGGCGAAATCAAATTCGTTATTTGTTAGTGGATGAGTATCAAGACACTAACGCAACGCAGTATGAATTGGTTAAATTAATCGTTGGTAAGATTGCAAACTTAACCGTAGTGGGTGATGACGATCAATCTGTTTACTCATGGCGTGGAGCACAACCAGAAAATTTAAATTTATTAAAAGAAGATTACCCGATGCTTAACGTGATTAAGCTTGAACAAAACTATCGTTCAACGGGCTGCATCTTACAATGTGCAAATAAACTTATTTCAAACAACCCGCATATTTTTGATAAAAATCTTTGGAGTGATTTAGGCTTTGGCCAACCTATTCGCGTGATACGTTGTCGCCATGAAGATGATGAAGCAGATCAAGTTGTTGCTGAGCTTAATCATCATCAATTTGTAAATCGCACACCCCACAAAGATTACGCTATTCTTTATCGTGGTAATCATCAGTCACGCGTATTCGAACGACAATTACGTGAAAACAATATTCCCTATTATTTAAGTGGCGGCATGTCCTTTTTTGCTTATAGTGAAATTAAAGACATCATGTCTTACCTTCGTTTAATTGCAAACCCTGATGATGATAATGCCTTCTTACGAATTGCTAATGTACCGCGCCGTGAAATAGGCCCAACCAGTTTAGAAAAGCTCAGTAACTTTTGCAGTAAATATAACCACAGTTTATTTTCTGCTTGTTTTGATTCTTTCCTGCGTGAAAGCGTGGGTAATCGTGCAAGCTCTAACCTTTCTGAATTTGCTGAGTGGATAAAAGATTATTCTTTACGTTCTGAATCTTTGGGTGAAAATGAAAGCCCTGCGAGTATTGTTAAAGATCTTATTATTAACATTGATTATGAACGTTGGTTAATTGATACCAGTAAAGATGAAGCAGATGCAACTCGTCGTATGGATAATGTAAATGAACTGGTTAGTTGGTTAGAGCGCTTATCTGCAAAAGATCCTGAAGCCGATCTTGCAACGCTTATCGCGAAGCTAACCTTATTAGACACACTTGAAAAAGATAATGAAAGCAATGATGAAAACAAAGTTCACTTGATGACCTTACACGCATCAAAGGGACTGGAATTTCCTCATGTATTTTTAGTTGGCGTTGAAGAAGAGATCTTGCCACACCGCGCAAGTATTGAAGAAGATAATATTGAAGAAGAACGCCGCCTTGCTTATGTAGGCATCACGCGTGCACGTAAAACCCTCACCATTAGTTTTGCCAGTAAGCGCAAACGCTATGGTGAAATTATTGATTGTGAGCCGAGTCGTTTTCTTGAAGAACTTCCGGAAGATTTATTACAGTGGAGTGGTGCTGGTATCGAACTACCGGAAGAAGAGAAAAAAGCCAGAGGTATGGCCAGTATTGCAGATTTAAAAAGTATGTTGGCTAATAGCTAATTCTTCAAACCTAAAATCAACAAGCATAAAAAAGCTGGCTTTAAACCTAATGCCGATTAGTTAAGCGAATAAACTTTAAAAATGAGTTCCTTCCCCTTCAAGGGGAGGGCCAGGGAGGGGGGAATAAAATTTAGTCTTAAGTGAACAGTATTAGGTTTAAAACCGACTTTTTTAATGCAATATTAGTAAGATTTAAAAAACTACTTACTACCATCAACCATATATGTAACAGCTGCCTTAACATCATCATCACTCAGGCTAGCATTACCACCTTTAGCTGGCATACCTTTAAAACCGTTAATCGCATGATCAACCAAAGTACTGTTGCCTTGCGCTATACGTGCTTTCCACGCAGCTTTATCACCAAGCTTTGGTGAACCTGCTGCACCAGAGGCATGACATGCTGCACAAGATGCGCTGTAAGTACCTTTTCCATCAGCAGCACCAGAAGATGCAACTGCAACAGGAGCGGAACCAATATTCACTTCACCAAAGGGTTTAATACGATCAATTGTTGCAGACTCGACCATTGAATCAACAGCAGCATTTGCTGAAGCCATGCTAAAAATAAAAAATGCTGTTAAAGCGCCACCTACCGTAAGCAATGTACTGAATACATTACGATCTTCTTGATTAGTCATACTATTCACCTTTTCAATTTTTACCTAGCATTTTAGGGATAGGTAAAAGTATACAAACTTGCTAAACCACCCTTTCCTTGACCAGCCAGCATCCAAAAATTTGCGGAATTATAACGAGAAAGCATGACCTGAGCCAGTACATTGCTCTTCTTGAAGTATCAGACGGCTTAATACAAAATATCTCTTATTTTCCTTAACGGATGCAATAACCATATTATTAATATGTCTTTATTTATATCGTTATTCTTCCTTTTTTACTTAAATATCCAGTCAGCAGAAAAGTAAGGGCTTCATTGATATAAGACGATCATGTCTGCAAATAAATCAGATATAATTCGCGAATAATGCGCCTGTAGCTCAGTTGGATAGAGTGTCGCCCTCCGAAGGCGAAGGTCACAGGTTCGACTCCTGTCAGGCGCGCCAACATTTAGTAAAAATTATAATTGGCTAAGTACTCTCGGGGTGCGCCAACTTTTAAGAAAAAAATTATAATGGTTAAGTACTCCTGGGGTGCGCCAACATACGTTAAAATTATCATGGCTAAGTACTCTCGGGGTGCGCCAACTTTTAAGAAAAAAATTATAATTAGCTAAGTACTCCTGGGGTGCACCAACTTACAATTAAATTATAATAGTTAAGTACTCCTGGAGTGCACTGCAGAATACTTTTGGTATTCATCCAGCATTCATTCGCTTACTCAGTAAGCTCCAATCCGCCATCATGATATTTTACAACTTCAGTATTTTCGGGTACTTCTGAAAAATTATATTTTGATGCGGAAATATTTATATCATCTTTGAATTCTCCAAAAATAATGAAGAAAGAGAAAATATTATTACCCGAAGGCAAAAAATGTATTCGTCTCAACTCATATTCTTTATGCTTAACAGTGATTTAGGCCACGGCGACTTTTTACCTTATTAGACTGCAGCAGCTTAATACCCCTTAATTTTTTGTCTGCTTTAAATTTAACTCACTATTCATTGAATATTTAGCTTATGTCCGCATTGGGTCGCTTACAGAATATTTTCTTATTATAATCCAGATGTTACTTCGTTATTTATCTACTTGCGGCCAAAGGCGATCGTCCTAATTATAAACTGGAACATCGATCAACATACTTTAATTGTCATTCATTCAATAATTTTAATATAAATCTACGTTCTAAGAACATGGTTTTGATCTCACCCTATAAGGGTGTATAAAACCCATCATCCTCGAAGATCATCGCCAGAGTTTATATTCACCCAATAAATTTATTAAATAAAATCTAATACATTATTTCGTTTTGATTTTCTATCTTTGCCCCTTCTACAGAAAAAGAGCTCTCTACTGTAGGTGAGTTCAAGGAACAACGTGACGGAACTAACAAAAGCAAAAGTGCAAAATGATGGATCCGTCACGTTGTTCCTTGATCCATCCTACAGAGTAAACCTTTACTGATATCATAATTTCTTATTTACAGGCTAGAGTCGCGAACCTGCTCCACGCCCTAAGGACATGGTTTTATTTTTTAATAAACGTAAGCAAGTGAAAAGTAAATACTCCAGAAGATAAAAAATACCCTGATTAGCCTTCATTAACAGGAGGAGGATTTGCGCTGACAAATTGTATTCACATACAATAATGAGTAACATAAAATATAAGTCATTTTCTAAGAGTGAGAGACAACCTTCATGAATATTATGTACTCCAGTGGATTAAGATTCCTGACTGTTTCACTGGTTTTATTTATCTTCCTGACTTTACCCGGATGCTCAAGTGAAGGAGGTTCTGAGGGAAGTTCCGAGGAAAACCCGGTTGCACTTGAAGTTCATGAAGATTTTTTTGCTACGACTTCCTATGAAGGCACAAAAACCTGTCTCAAATGTCATGAGGATATTGGAGATGATGTATTAAAAACAGGTCACTGGAATTGGCAGGGATTCGCTACAAATATTGAAGGTTACGAATTCGAACTTCATGGAAAAAATGACCTGATTAATAACTTTTGTATCGCCGTTCCCCCAAATGAAGGACGCTGCGCTGAGTGCCACATTGGCTATGGCTATACCGACAATACTTATGATTTCAATAACGCTGAAAATATAGACTGTCTGGTTTGCCATGATCAGACAGGTAGCTATAAAAAATCAATAACAGAAGCAGGAATCCCTGATTCAAGCGTAGATCTTCAGGCTGTTGCTACATCAGTCGGGAAAAATAAGGGAGTTCCACAACGGGCGAATTGTATCGGCTGC
>JAUVEN010000075.1 GCA_030594815.1 Gammaproteobacteria bacterium | reverse complement strand
AAAGTTAAAGATAACCTCGATGTATATGTTCGTTCCGATGAGAAAGATATTTCCATACTTGAGGATGTTGGTTCTGCGTTAACTCAAATGTCCGATACTTTGGCCATGCTGAATTTAGGTGTGCAACGAGAAGCGGTACTGAAACAAGTTTCAGTTATTAAAGATATTGTTACTGGCAAGATAACCGATCAAGAAGCTGAGTTAATGAATGTTGCTGCAGCTATGATTGCAGTTGAAAATTCACTGGGTGAAGTATCGACAGCTAAAGCGGCTGCATCTATTGAAGTTGAAGAGGGTGTTGATGCCGGTGATACTGCTCTTGCACAAATGCAGGGTGCTGAACAGCAAAAACTCATGGAAACTGTTCTGGATGAGGCAAAAGTTAACTTAACAAAAGTTAAAGAAGCCTTAACTCTGTTTAGTCAGAACAATGAAGAACGTGAACAATTAAAATCTGTACCGGCTTTCCTTGAACAAATTCAAGGCAGCTTGATGATCTTGTCTTTAGAAGACGCAGCTAATTTATTAACGTTAACGAATAACTATATTCGTAAAAATCTTATTAAAGAATCTATTCCACCATCATTTGATGATATGAATAACCTGGCTGATGCAATCAGTAGCCTGGAATATTATATGGAATCATTAATGGGAAGCTGGGGTCAACCAGAAGCCATTCTTGATGTTGCAAAACAAAGTTTACAATCATTAGGTCTCAATACAGATGAAGTCGTTGAAGTAATTGAAGAAGAGCCTGAAATAATCGAAGAAGTTACGGCAGTAGACGTGCCTGAAGTTATTGAGGTTGAAACTTCTTTAGATGAAGGACCTTCAGAGCTTACTTCAGATCTGGAGCTTTCACTTGAAGATGACAAAACGGATGATGCTCTTGAAATTTCCAATGATGAATCATCACTGGATGAAATAAGTTTTGACTTAACTGATGATGATTCAATTTCACTGAGTGATGATAATGATATCAGTCTTGATGAGATGGATCTGGATAGCCTGTCCTTAGATGAAGGATTGAGTTTTGATCTTGAAGACATTAGCCCTGTTGAAGAATCTTTAACTGAGGAAAGTATCGAGCTTTCAGAAGATGTTCAGGATGAATTAGATGCTACCGCAGTAGAAATTGAATCTGAACAGACATCACCTCAGACGGATAAAGCTAATAAACCTTCGTTATTAGATGACACTATTGATGATGAAATTATTGAAATTTTTATGGAGGAAGCAGAAGAAGCTTACGAAACTATTTCTGAACTTCTTCCTGCATGGGTTGCAAATACAACGGATGACGAACCATTAAAGGAAATACGCCGTGCGTATCATACCTTAAAAGGTAGTGGCCGCCTGGTTGGTGCTGTTGATTTAGGTGAGTTCGCATGGGCATTTGAAAATATGCTTAATCGAGTACTTGATAACTCCATTAAAGCACGCCCTGATGTCATTGACTTAATGCAGCAAGGTACGCAAGTTTTACCTGAATTATTTGAGTTGTTTAAAACTGGCGGTAAATCAGGCGCAAACATTCTACAACTCATGGAATATGCAGATGCTTTAAGTCAGGGTAAGTCAATTAACCTTGCAGAAGGAGCAACTCCTGAAGTTGAAATAGAGGCTGAAGATTCTATTGAATCAATAGAAGTGGAAGAGCCTATAGAACTTGTTGAATCTATTGAGTTAGAAGAACCTATTGAAGTTATAGAAGAAATTGATCTGGAAGAACCTGTTGTTGAGTTAGTAGCTGAAGAGCATTTCCCGGTAGATATTGATCCTGTTTTATTAGAGATATATCGTAAAGAAGTCGCAACGCATGTTGAAACATTAAAACAATATATTATTTCCTGGAATGGTGGTGAACGTGCTCCAGCGCAAAGCTTATTAAGAGCCTTACATACTTTAACAGGAAGTTCTCGTACGACTGGAGTAGAACCGTTAGCGGCTGTGTGTAGCAGTTTTGAGGACTATGTAAAACATTTACAAGATGTTGAAATTAATTTCCCCAAAGTTGCTTTAACTGAATTAGATAATACAATATTACTGGTTGAGCATAGTGTAGATTGTCTTGATGTGTCCGGTGCTACTTTACCTGAATATGAAACATTGCTATCACGAATTAAAGCATTACCAAGAGAGGTTGAGCCTGCTGCAGTTGAAACGCCGCTTGAAATAAGTAGTGTGGAACTTGAAGTTGCTGAAACTGAAGAAGTTGTAGCTCCAGCTGAAGATTATGATGAAGAATTACTTGAGATTTTTCTTGAGGAAGGAACGGAAATCCTCGATGAAAGTGATCAAGTCATTGTTGACTGGATTTCAAACCCTGAAGATCATAAGTATGTAGAAGAGTTGCAACGTCATCTGCATACTTTGAAAGGTGGTGCCCGTATGGCGGGTATCGCTGAGCTGGGTGATTTGGGCCACAGTATTGAATCATTACTTACGGCTGTTGTTGATGGACATATGAAACCATCAAAACAAATGTTTGATCTTGTGCAGCGCTCGCAAGATCGTTTGGTGAAAATGCTGGAATTGGTACAAGATCGTAAAGGATTAACGGCCGCAACAGATTTGCTTAATGAAGTAGATTTGATGTTACAAAATCGCGGAGCAGATAGTGAATTAGATATTGCCATTGAAATACCTCCTGTACAAAATATTGAACTTGATGATATTGCAGAAGAAGCTTTTGAAGTTAATGAAGAATTATCAACACTTAGCGAAATAGATATCCCTGAGCTTGAAAAGCTTGAAGAAGAGCTCAGGTTTGAAATTGAGGATTCAATTTCCTTCCCTGATTTAGAGTTACCTGAAGTTGTTGAGCCTGAGATTGACAGTGATAATATTATTCCGCTTGATTTACCAGAGGAACAACCAACTCAAGAAATCGAAATTGCGGCAGAGCAACACGATCCGATTGTACCCGCTGAAGATGGTGACAGACGTAAAGCCGGACGTGGAGTTCAGGCAGAACAGGTTCGAGTACGTGCAGATCTTCTGGATAATCTTGTTAACTTTGCTGGTGAAGTCAGTATTTATCGCTCTCGTCTGGAGCAACAAACAAATACTTTCCGTTATAACATTACAGAATTTGATGACACCGTAAATCGTTTACGTGAGCAGTTACGTCAGTTTGAAATTGAAACAGAAACACAAATTGAATATAAAAGTGAAGAATTAAGTTCTGCTCAGGAAAACTTTGATCCATTAGAGATGGATCGATTTACCACTATGCAGCATTTATCACGTGCCATGATGGAATCATTGGGCGATTTGGATAGTTTGCGTGGTATTTTGACGAATCTTACGCGTGAATCAGAAACGTTATTGTTACAACAATCACGTGTAAATACAGATTTGCAAGAAGGTTTAATGCGTACACGCATGGTCCCCTTCTCGGGGCAGGCTGCACGTTTACGCCGAATCGTTCGTCAAACATGTGGTGAGTTAGGCAAGCATGCAGAATTACATCTGGATGGCGTGGGCTCAGAATTAGATCGTACTGTTCTTGAACGAATTATTTCACCTATAGAGCATATGTTACGCAACGCGGTTGCTCATGGTATTGAATCACCTGAAGAAAGAAAAAAATCAGGTAAATCTGAAGCCGGTAATATTCATTTTTCAATTTCAAATGAAGGCTCAGAGATTGTTATAAAGATTAAAGATGATGGTGCCGGTATCAATCTCGAAGCTATTCGTAGCAAGGCAATCTCAAAAGGTTTAATTAAAACAGAGGACGCTGTTAGCAAAGATATGTTGCTGGACATGATTATGCAGTCTGGCTTCAGTACGGCAGAATCAGTAAGTCAAATTGCTGGACGTGGTGTTGGTATGGATGTTGTAAACACCGAGATCAAACAATTAGGTGGTGTATTTAATATCGATACAGAGAAAGACAACGGTACAACCTTTACCGTTAGCTTGCCGTTAACATTGGCTATTTCTCGTGCCTTGATGGTAATGGTTGGTGAAGATACATACGCAGTACCATTATTAAGTGTAGAAGGTGTCGAACGTATTAACGCCAGTAAGATTAAAGAAATTATGGCGTCAGATGAAGAAGTATATAGTTGGGTTGGCGAAAACTATAAGTTTATGCACCTTGGTACCGTTATGGGTATTAATGAACTCAAGTTAATGGATGATGATCAACAGTTGCCCATGTTAATGGTTAAGAGTGGTGACCACCGCGCAGCAATTTTAGTTGATAACTTATTAGGCAGTCGTGAAATTGTTGTAAAATCTGTGGGGCCACAGCTTAGTACATTAAGGGGTATCTCTGGTGCGACAGTAATGGGTGATGGTAGCGTTGTTTTAATCATCGATTTAGCCATGTTAATTCGTCTGTCTTCTACTACAGAAAATATTGAAGCTGTGACACCAATCCCAATTGCTGCTGCAGAAGTGGAAGATACTACACCATTAGTTATGGTTGTAGATGACTCTATTACTGTACGTAAAGTTACTACACGTTTATTAGAGCGGCATGAAATGCGGGTTGTTGCTGCTAAAGATGGTGTGGATGCCCTGGCTCAATTACAGGAAACTATTCCTGACATTATGCTGCTTGATGTGGAAATGCCAAGAATGGATGGCTTTGAGCTTGCCACTAACATGCGTGGTGATGATAAGTTAAAAGATATTCCAATTATTATGATTACATCGCGTACCGGACAAAAACATCGTGATCGTGCTTCGTCAATTGGTGTAAATATTTATATGGGTAAACCGTTCACAGAAGCCGATCTATTGGACAACATAAATGTACTTACAGGAAAAGATTTGTAGACGCGTTATAAATTATTTAATTACTGGTTGATTCAGCGCATATATTATCCCCCCTTCAATATGATGCAAAACGAAACAGACAACATACGCATTGCCATTACATCTGATTCTGTTAGCCATCGAATTTTCCTACAGAAATCGATGGAACATAATGGTATTCAGGTTGTTTTAAATGAATCATTGACTGAAAAATTCATGATCAAGCTGGATCATATCGAAAGTGATGTTGTACTTTTTGATGTCGAAGCGATAGAAGATGAGCATTTAGAATATTTAGATCAGTTATTAGAACAATCAAGAATTCCGATTATTATTAATGATGTGTCTGCATTAACTCTTAATGAGCCAAAATCATCACTAAAATGGAACACTACACTTCTGCAGAAAATTGCAGATATAACGGGAAGAAATAATTGGGATGAAAACTTTTCATCTATAAGAATTGAAGAAAATAATATCTCAACTATTAATAGCAATCAGGATAAATTAGCAAAAAATGTTTGGGTTCTTGGTGCTTCGTTAGGTGGCCCGGATGCACTTAAGCGTTTTTTAATACATATTCCCGAAGAATTACCCGTTGCATTTATCGTTGCGCAACATTTGGGTGAAAACTTTGTTTCGTTATTAGCGGAACAGTTAGATCGTTATACAGAATTTAAAGTATTTGTTCCTAAAGCGGGGCATGTTATACGACATCATGAAGTACTTATTACTCCAACAGATAAGCGTTTAGTTATAAATCCGATTGGTGCTGTTGAATTCAAAGATATTACAGAATTAACAAAATATTCGCCTTCGATTAATCTTACGATTAATGACGTTATAACTCGCTATAAGAAAAATGCAGGTGCAATAATTTTTAGTGGTATGTGTGATGATGGTGTCGAAGGTTGTGAAGCATTAGTAGCAAAAGGTGGTCAGGTCTGGGTACAGGATCCAGAGAGTTGTGTCATCAGTGCTATGCCAGAAAGTGTAGCAAAGTCAGTTTCGGTAGACTTTAGTGGGACACCTGAAGTGTTAGCAAAACAACTTGTGTCATTTTATAAAAATACACATTAAGGGGAATAATTATGGCAAATACAAAAGATATAGTTGCATCCGGTAAAAGCTCGGGAGTTATCCATTGCTTAACGATTCCATTACATGAAGAAACCGCGTTATTACCTAATGCGGCGATTGCAGAAGTTATTGCTTATAAAAAACCATCGTCAATTGATGATGCACCTGAATGGTTTCTTGGCTTTATTGAGTGGCGTGAGAAACGTGTACCACTGATTTCATTTGAAGCGGTGAGTGGAAAAAATGTTGAACCGGCAAAAAAGAACAGCCGGATAGCCGTTTTAAATACACTTAATGGTAACCAGCAACTTCCATATGTGGGCATTTTATCCCAGGGCATCCCGAGTCTTGCAATTGTGCAGGAAGAAGGCTTAAACGATAAAGGGGATGCAGATGAAAACAGACCTTCTGTCGCGGCCTTTGTTGAAGTAGGTGGAATAGAAGCAGTCATCCCCAGTATTGATGAAATTGAACTACGTTTAAAACAGTTAAACTTATCATAGAGTATTTTAGCTAGAGCAGATCTCCCCATAGTAGCTGGATAGCAGTCATTGCAGAAACTGTAGCCGTTTCAGTACGCAGAATACGCGGTCCAAATTTTATAGCTTTAAAGTTATCTTTCTTTTTGAGCTCTGAAATTTCATTTGTACTTAAACCACCTTCCGGTCCGATGAGCAGATGAATAGTATCGTTTTCAGGTGTGATGTTTTTTAAACTTGCTTTGGCTAAAGGATCAAAGATGATACATGTTTGACTAATAGTGTCTGCCCATTTTAATAAAGTAGATGCGGTGTTTAAACGAGGTACTACACTTCTTCCGCATTGCTCACATGCACTAATAATAATGCCCTGCCAATGATGTAGTTTTTTCTGGACTCTTTTTTCGTCAAGGTTCACAACACAGTGTTCTGTAAATAAGGGGGTAATTTCAGTTACTCCGAGTTCCACTGATTTTTGAATAGCAAAATCCATTCGTTCACCTTTTGAAATTCCAAGCCCAAGATGTATGGATAGATTTGATTCGGTTTTGCTATCAATTAGAGACTTAATTTCTACAAAAGCATTTTTTTTATTTACGGTTTCAATTGTTGCAGAGAACTCATTACCCAGACCATCAAATAAGACAAGTTTTGAATTTTGTTTAAGACGTAATACCTTGATGGCATGTTGGAATGCATGCTCGGTTAACTCTATTGATTGCCCTGTTTTATATTGAGAAGGGAGATATATTCTAGGAATACGCATAACTTAAAGCATGTAAATTATTCTTCAAAGATAAAAAAAGGCGGAAAATCTCCGCCTTTTTTCTTTTGAAAAAATATTTTATATTTTTTTCCAGTTTTTGATGACATATGAAACTGTTAAGATTGTTACGCCGATTGCTAACCAGACTTGATTGCTATCAACAAAATAATAAGCGCCTTTAGAAATTTTAAAACTGAACAAATTATAAGTTGTAAAAGCAACTCCTAATAATAGTGTTGCAACGTATGATATTTTAAGTAATAAAGCCTGCATTTTTGCATCGCTCATGGTTTTCCCCTTACGATTTAATATTTTTATGAATATAAACTAATTATAATATGTATCAATATTTTAATTAGTGAGAAAGTTCACGAAATAACATTTATATCTAATTATAGTCCCAAATTTTTCCATATCGCCAAAGTGGGGGTGGATACATTCATGGTATAAAAATGTAATCCTGGTGCACCCGCCTCAAGAAGTTGCTGACACATTTCGCTAATCACTTCTTCGCCAAACGCTTTAATCGAATCTTTATCGTCACCATAGCTTTCAAGGCGTTTACGAATCCAGCGTGGTATTTCTGCCCCACACATATCAGAGAAACGAGCCAGTTGAACGTAATTGGTAATGGGCATAATGCCAGGAACAACAGGAGCAGTAATGCCTAAGTCTTCACAGTCATCTACAAAACGAAAGTATGCATCAGGATTAAAAAAATACTGAGTTATCGCACTGTTCGCACCGGCATCAATTTTTCGTTTGAAGTTATTTAAATCATCTTCTGCTGAACTTGCCTGGGGATGAAATTCGGGATATGCCGCGACTTCAATGTGAAAGTGGTCATTGGTTTCAGCACGAATAAACTCCACCAGTTCATTGGCAAAACGAAATTCTCCAATTTCATGTGTACCAGATGGCATGTCACCACGTAATGCAACAATACGGTTAATGCCTTGATTCATGTAACCTTTTAAAATTTCACGGATATTTTCTTTTGTTGAACCGACACAGGATAAATGTGGTGCAGCATTAAAGCCTGCTTCCTGAATTGATGTGACGGTATCAATCGTACCTTGCTGGGTACTGCCACCCGCACCAAAAGTGACCGAGAAATATTTTGGCTTTAACGTACCAAGTTTATCTCTGACTTTAATGAGCTTTTCGGCACCTTCAGGTGTTTTTGGAGGGAAAAACTCAAAGCTGAATTGTTGTGGGTATTCTTGTTGGCTTTCCATATTTTAGATCTCTCAACGCAAAGTCGCAAAGGACGCTAAGAGACGCAAAATTTTATATTAATTGAAAATATAATATTGGCGATAGATTAAACAAAGTAAGTGTTTTCTTTGCGTAACTCCGCGTTCTTTGCGCCTCTGCGTTAGGTTTTGTTTTTAATAACGATAGTGGTTAGGTTTGAATGGACCTTCAACCGGCACACTAATGTAGTCTGCTTGCTCTTTTGAAAGCGTACTTAAATATGCGCCAACTTTAGCTAAGTGCAAACGTGCTACTTTTTCATCAAGAATTTTAGGAAGTATATAAACTTCATTCTTATAGTCTTTTGAATTTTTATAGAATTCAATTTGCGCCATTACCTGGTTGGTAAATGATGCTGACATTACAAAACTTGGGTGACCAGTTGCACAACCTAGATTAACCAAACGACCTTTTGCTAATACGATGATGCGCTTTCCATCAGGGAAGATAACGTGATCAACTTGTGGTTTGATTTCAGACCATTCGTACTTTTCTAAAGAGGCAATATTGATTTCTGAGTCGAAGTGACCGATGTTAGAAACAATGGCTTCGTTCTTCATTTTAACCATATGGTCATGATCGATAACGTTCATATTGCCCGTTGTAGTAACAAAGATATCACCTTGTGAACAAGCATCATTCATATCCACTACTCTATAGCCTTCCATTGCTGCTTGAAGTGCACAAATAGGATCAATTTCAGTAACCCAAACCGTTGCGCCCATGCCTTTAAATGCCTGTGCACAGCCTTTACCAACATCACCGTAACCAAGAACAACGGCAATCTTACCAGCAATCATTACGTCTGTTGCGCGTTTAATTGAATCGATTAAAGATTCACGGCAACCGTATAAGTTATCGAATTTAGATTTAGTTGCTGAATCGTTTACGTTCATAGCAGGGAAAAGCAGTTCGCCTTTTTCTTGCATTTCATATAAACGGTGCACGCCAGTTGTTGTTTCTTCGGTTACACCTTTAACGCTACCTGCGGTATCAGTCCAAAGTGATGAACCATCTGAAATAGTGCGTCGAAGCACATTAAGAATTTCTTTGTACTCTTCGTTATCATCATCTTTAGTGGCTGGAATAGCGCCCGCTTTTTCAAACTCTGCACCTTTGTGTACGAGTAAAGTCGCATCACCACCGTCATCCAGGATCATGTTTGGTAAAGTACCGTCTGGCCATGTTAACGCTTGTTCAGTACACCACCAATACTCTTCGATTGTTTCGCCTTTCCAGGCAAATACAGGAATGTTTTGATCAGCCATTGCCGCAGCAGCATGATCTTGAGTAGAGAAAATATTACAAGACACCCAACGAACTTCCGCACCTAACGCAATTAATGTTTCGATCAATACAGCCGTTTGGATTGTCATGTGGATACTACCCATAATGCGGCAGCCAGCGAGAGGTTGTTCTTTGCCAAACTCTTCGCGAAGTGCCATTAGACCTGGCATTTCAGTTTCAGCAATTTTAATTTCTTTGTGGCCCCATTCAGCAAGTGAAATATCGGCAACTTTGTAATCGGTAAAATCAGCGTTCATGCGTCATTCTCCTAGTAGTAGTTAAAAGAATGAGCGCCGTTTTATCCAATCATCTTTCGATAAGCGGATCTGCCTTTTCTAAGCCTGACGGATTTAACCGCTGCAGCGCCCCTCAGAAAAAGCAGTTTGTTCTTAAATTAATAATGAACATTTTAAGCCACAAAGGACACAAAGAACACGAAGATATTAACTTTTTTCTCTTCTTGGTGTCCTTCGTGTTCTTTGTGGCTAAACGTTTTTAAATTCCTGCCGCGTCGCGTAAGGCATCTGCCTTGTCGGTTTTTTCCCAGGTGAAATCATCATCTTCACGACCAAAATGACCGTAAGCAGCTGTTTTTGCATAGATAGGACGTAATAAATCCAGCATTTTAACCAAACCACCAGCACGTAAATCAAAGTGCTCGCGTACCAATTCAACGATACGTGAATCATCGATGTTACTGGTGCCAAAAGTTTCAACACTAATAGAGGTGGGTTCAGCCACACCAATTGCGTAGGAAATTTGAATTTCACAACGATCAGCAAGTCCCGCTGCAACAATATTTTTAGCAACATATCGGCCAGCATAAGCTGCAGAACGATCAACTTTTGAAGGATCCTTACCAGAGAATGCGCCACCACCATGTCGAGCCATACCGCCATAAGTATCAACAATAATTTTACGACCGGTTAAGCCACAGTCACCTACCGGGCCGCCAATAACAAAACGCCCCGTTGGGTTAATAAAATATTTTGTATTTTCGTTTAACCATTCAGCGGGCAGGGTAGGTATAATAATTTCATCCATCACTGCTTCAATTAAGGCTTTTTGTTCAATCTCAGGACTGTGTTGGGTAGATAAAACAACGGCATCGATACCAACAGGCTGGTTGTCTTTATAATGGAAAGTCACCTGACTTTTTGCATCTGGACGCAACCAGGGCAGCGTGCCATTTTTACGGACTTCCGCCTGACGTTTAACTAATCTGTGAGCGAATGTGATGGGAGCTGGCATTAAAACATCGGTTTCATTGCTGGCATAACCAAACATTAGACCTTGATCACCCGCACCTTGTTCGTGTGACTCATCTTCATCAACGCCCATGGCGATATCCGCAGATTGTTTATCAATGGAGGTAATAATGGCGCAAGATTCATAATCAAAGCCCATTTCTGAGCTGTTATAACCAATTTCTTTGATACGGTTACGCACTACTTCGTTCATATCAACCCAGGCTGAAGTTGTGATTTCACCTGCTAAAACAACCATACCGGTGTTAACTAAAGTTTCACAGGCAACCCGTGCTTTCGGATCTTGCTCTAAAATGGCATCCAAGATTGAATCCGAAATTTGATCGGCGACTTTATCTGGATGACCTTCTGATACTGATTCTGATGTAAATAAGTGCTCACTCATGTGTTATTTCCTTCATAAAAAAACCCGCTTTAGCAAAAGACTAAAGCGGGTTTTAAAAATAAAATCTTAATGACACGCTTTAGCCGTATTTATTAAGCGCCCGCAATCTGAATTCAAATCGGCGCTAGTGTGATGATTATAATGGCTATAGTTATAATGTCAAAAAATTAGCCACGAAGGACACCAAGAACACGAAGAAAAATAAAAGATTTAACCACGGGGAGCACGGGGGGAAAAATAATAAATAATATAAATCCCAGTGTTCCCCGTGGTTTTTAAAAGTCTTTGTGTTCCTTGGTGTTCCTTGGTGTTCTTGGTGTTCTTGGTGTCCTTTGTGGCTCAATATGTTTAAATAAAACTATATACATTACATATTAGCTTGAAAATAAAAGGGTATTATAATGGTGAGTTTAGAAACACCAGTTTGTGACTTTGATAAAGCGGCAGTTGATTTTGTCTTACCCGGTGTTGATGGGAAAGACTGGTCTTTAGCAGACTGTGCTGGAGAAAAAGGGTTATTGGTGATGTTTATTTGTAATCACTGTCCTTATGTCAAAGCGATTCGGGAAAGGTTGGTACGCGATACTAATGCGCTAAAAGAAAGGGGAATAAATACCGTTGCCATTATGTCTAACGATCCTACGGAATATGAAGAAGACTCCTTTGAGAACATGCAGAAAATTGCAGATGAATTTGGCTTCTCTTTCCCCTATTTATTAGATGAGTCACAAGAAGTGGCCAAGGCCTATGGGGCAGTATGTACGCCTGATTTCTTTGGTTATAACACAGATTTAAAACTACAGTATCGTGGACGGTTTGACGCCAGCCGTAAGGAAACAGCTGCTGAGGACGTTCGTCGAGATTTATTAATGTCTATGTCTGAAGTAGCTCAAACGGGTAAAGGGCCTGCTGAGCAGATTCCAAGCATGGGCTGTTCAATAAAATGGAAAGAGTAACTGTAATTTAGCCACCAAGGACACGAAATACACCAAGAAAAAATAATGAAAAGAAAAAAACCACGGGGAACACAGGGAAGAAAATATATTTTACCCAGTGCTCTCCGTGTCCCCAGTGGTTATCTGTATTTGATCTTCTTGGTGTACTTCGTGTCCTTGGTGGTGAAAATTTTTTATTTCTCGGCTTCATTTACCGCTAAATCCACATAAATTTAGCTTATCTGGTCCTTCTAAAGTCTTATTAGGGTGTTGATTTGGCTTGCCCGCAGGGGGTAAAAAATGGGAGAATTGCCGGCTCCATTTTCCGCTGTTGGGGATGTATCTAGATACAGCTACTAACGGGGAATTGAGGGGCTACGGGAATAATATTTTTGCAGTCATTTTACCTGCTTCAATTCCGTAATCAGGAACCAATTTTAATGCTGTTGCCATTGTTGTTTCGGTAATCGCAAGGTCATTTATTGTATTTAAAACAAGTACATAGAGACCAAAAGTTTTTCAATTTTAAAATATAAACGTAATGGAGAGAGCTATGTCATCTCGCAAAGATCTTGCAAATGCTATCCGTGCTTTAAGTATGGATGCAGTTCAAAAAGCTAATTCAGGTCATCCAGGTGCCCCAATGGGTATGGCGGATATCGCTGAAGTATTGTGGAACAACAACATGAACCACAATCCATCAAATCCAGATTGGACTAACCGTGACCGCTTCATTCTTTCGAATGGTCATGGTTCTATGCTTATATATTCATTATTACATTTGACAGGTTACGACCTTTCAATTGATGATTTGAAGAGCTTCCGTCAGTTACATTCAAGAACTCCGGGTCATCCAGAGTACGGTTATGCGCCAGGTATTGAAACAACCACAGGTCCTTTAGGCCAGGGTATTACTAACGGTGTGGGCATGGCGATTGCTGAAAAAGCAATGGCAGGTCAATTCAACCAAAAAGGTCACGACATTGTTGACCACAATACTTTCGTTTTCTTAGGCGATGGTTGTTTAATGGAAGGTATTTCTCATGAATCCTGTTCACTTGCCGGTACTTTAGGTTTAGGTAAGTTAATTGCGTTCTGGGATGACAACGGTATTTCTATCGATGGTCACGTTGAAGGCTGGTTCACTGATGATACCCCTAAACGTTTCGAGTCTTACGGCTGGCACGTAATTGCTGATGTTGATGGACACGATCCTGAAGCATTACAAAAAGCGATTGATACTGCTAAAGCAATGACGGATAAACCTACGATGATTTGTTGTAAAACGACCATCGGTTTTGGTTCTCCAAACAAAGCGGGTTCTCACGCTTGCCACGGCGCACCATTAGGTGAAGAAGAAATTAATCTTACTAAAGCAGCTTTAGGCTGGGATCACGGTCCTTTCGAAGTTCCTGCTGA
>JAUVEN010000006.1 GCA_030594815.1 Gammaproteobacteria bacterium | reverse complement strand
TCTCAGCACACAAGCCATCAATCAATTCCTGCTTTAAAATCAGGCATTCTTCAAAGACTGTGTTCAGTTCAGTTGTAGCTACCACCTGGTTCATAAATCATCCCTTTATGTCATTCTTACTGTTAACTTCACCATTCATTCGGTGAGCATTTCCTCTTAACGCCGTTCAATTAAAGAGCTATATGTTAGGTTAAAAATAACCACTGCGATTAATATTAACACCGCGTTCGAATAATACCCTCTCATATATTTCTGATGTGGAGCACTATGATTCGAACCTACAAGACTCAGCTGAAAAATATTACTATTTAGCTAACCTTAACCCACTAAATTGCCATTGATCTGGTGGATAAAAGAAATTTCGGTAAGAGTGCCGATAATGATTTTTACTGGTTACGCAACTCCCGCCTCTTAATACCAGCTGATTGCACATAAATTTACCGTTGTATTCACCAATCGCTCCCGCTGCCGCCTTGTATCCCGGGTACGGTGAATATGCACTGCTGGTCCACTGCCATAACTTACCCATAGGCGCGGAAGAATTTTCTAATTCAATGTCAGGGTGAAATAATTCGCTTTCAATAAATTGCCCGGCATTTTTATTTTCTTTATTGCTTGATATTTGATTTGCATATATTTCCCATTCAAATTCGGTCGGTAACCGGCAATCTTTCCAGCGAGCATAAGCATCTGCTTCATAGGCGGAAATATGACATACAGGTTGTGCTAAATTTAATAGCTGCAAACCTTGCAAGCTATATTCAAACCATTGTCCATCTTGTTCAAGCCAATATAGCGGAGCGTGTTTTTCCGGTTTGCCTTGAAGTAAAGCCCAACCATCTGACAACCAAAACTCACTACGCTTATAACCACCGTCTTGCATAAACATAAGGTATTCAGCATTAGTTACCAGGTATTTAGATAACGACACTTCATGCAAATAGTGTTTATGTTTCGGTAACTCGTTATCGAAGCAAAAGTTATCCAACAACGATGATGTCTTATTATCGAACCCTATTTCATACAGCTCTGAATTTATTTCTACCCAGTCATTATGAAATTGATGATTACCATTAGCATCAGTTGCAACAGCCTGAATTAATTTGTTTTCTTTATTAGGTGATTGCTTTGAATATACGGGATACAACGGATTTTGAAACCAGGAATATTTTAAATCCGTAAAAAATAACTCTTGATGCTGCTGTTCGTGATGACAACCTAAAATAACGTTATTAAGAACTTCATCGGTACACAGTTCATGCGCCGATAATAATTCAAGCATGGCCTCGTTAACATAATGTCGATATGCGTATACTTCTTCAACACCTGGTCTCGACAATAAACCACGTTGTGGTCTTGGGTATTGCGCACCAATTCCGTTGTAGTAAGAATTAAATATGTATTCGTATTGCGGGTTTAAGGGTTTATAGTTTTTCAAAAAAGGCTTTAATAAAAAGGTTTCGAAGAACCAGGTAGTATGTGCTAAATGCCATTTTGCGGGACTTGTTTCAGGCATTGCCTGTAAACCATAATCTTCTATCAGAAGAGGTTCGCATTGCCACTCACTTATGCTTCGGACGTGTTGAAACCTTTCTATTATCTTATTCACATTCAAACCAACAGCTTCATCGTATTGAAGATTATCCATTACTCAGACTCCATGTTTGCATTCGCTGCAATCAAAACATTTTCTTCTGTACAGTTAATTTTCATATATCCGCCAGCTGTGGAATATTGATTAACATCAAATTGCGCACACTGATAATTTTTGTCTATATAGTCCCCGACAAAACGCATGACTGAACCTGTTGCAATGTCTTCTATTACTCCATACTGTGGAGCAAAATAGCGCATCGATAACGATTCTTTCTTTTTATCGAATTGAATGACAACAACTGCACGTTTTGTATTTTCGCAAACCTTGTTCAAATCTAGCTGCATAGCACGAAATACTTTTTGCGCTACTGCGGGCACAAATTCTAAAAGCAAATATCCGTCATCGTCTTCAGATACGGCCGATTTAGCAGGTATTAATTTTTCATTTTCAAAACCAATAACTTCGCACACCCAGCCTGGTACTGTCTGTAACCTTGCGGCCAATCGTGGCAGGCTCAGCACAACAATCTCACGGCCCTCTTCATCAATATTTCGTGATGCAGAAATGTTTTTATTAATAATAATCTTCGAAAATTTATTTTTTGTAAAAATATTTTTTGCTGCGGCTATCATTCCATGACCACAACATTGAATTGCTGACTTATCGTTAAAACACTGCACTTCATATTGACCATCTGACAACTCAGAAGTAAAACACGTCGTAGCTATACCTTTAGCTTCATATATGTCTGCACTAATGCTAATAAGTTCATCTTGAAGTAACGTAATGGGACTGGTAGATAAAAAAATAGCAGCCTGGTTTCCCTCTGCTACCTTGGTTTTATTAAATACACGAACAAGTTGATATGCGCTTTGCATTCATACACCGTTATTCAATTCATTATTATTTATATGTGTTTTTATTAAAGATAAGACGACTCCAATGAAAATCATCTTATACTTTAAATAATATAGAGGAAGTAAGAAGGAGTGTCCTTACCTTTTTAAGATACTTTGGTATTTAAATTCTCAGAATGAGAAATAAAAGTGATTTTTATCGTGAAGCTAACTGGAAACGTTTGAGGTGCTTCATTACTTTTTTAACGTAACCCTGCGTCTCGCGATAGGGTGGAATGCCATTGTATTTATTGACCGCATTTTCACCAGCGTTATACGCAGCAATGACATGTTTGAGATTATCAGGGAAAAGTGTCATTAAATAACGTAGGTGTTTTATACCTGCTGTGATATTTTGATGAGGATTATAGAGATCACTGACGCCATATTTTTCCGCAGTCGCGGGCATCAATTGCATTAATCCAGACGCACCTTTATGGGATGTCGCATTTGGGTTGAAATAGGATTCTGTATAAATCACTGCTTTGACCAGTGAGTCATCAATTCCGTGCTTTTGAGATTCACGGTAAATGTAATATGACCATAAACGCATACGTCGTTTTGCACGCAATGTACGGCGCGCAGCATAGTGGCCAATGTTATCAAGACTTTTACCACGGCGAACCAGCTTTGCTTTCGTGTTGATCAGCGGGTGATCACTGATTAAACGGCTACCATCTGGCATCTGGTAAAGAAAAACCCGAGCCTGGGCGGATGATGAAATGACTCCAAACAGTAAAGCCGCCAATAAAAGGGCTAAAACAGACTTATTTGGTGAAATTTTGTTCAATTTTTCTCTCATAACCCTTTATATCGGTACTGGTTCACATTTCTTAAGAAATTGATCACTTTTATTGTAAGAATATCAGCCTATGGCATCCAATTTGTAGATGCATTCATTCATGTAATCCAGGCCTTTTTCACGAAATTTCTCATTATTACCAAGCACATCTTGTGCCGTTAGCTGTTTTACCTGGTAATTGGCCTCATACAAGGCTTTAACCTCGTCTTCAGACACAGAAAAAGGGGGGCCATCCATTTTTGACTGCTCATATTCCAGCGTCACCAGTAATTTTGGCGCAGATTGACAGATTTCGGTTAATTTAGCGGCATATTTCTGTCGCATTGCCGGTGGTAAAGCGATGAGAGAGGCCCGGTCATAAACGGCATCAACCTGCCCTAATATTTCGGCTGTAAGAGCAAAAAAATCAGCACAGAACAAAGTGATTTTCCCGGACTGCAAATATTCCAAGCCCTCTATTTCGTGTCTTTCAGGGGTTAAATTATTTTCATCAAAAAAAGCGGCAACGGCCAGCGGACTTATCTCTATGGCAACAACTTCATAGCCTTGATCGACTAACCAGATCAAATCCAGACTTTTACCACATAGCGGAACAAAAACGCGTGCTCCCGCTTTCAGGTTCAGGGAAGCCCAGTTGTCTCTCAAATGCGGATTAACATCATCCAGATGAAACCCCGTCAGGTTATTTTCCCAACGGTTATGCCAAAAATCTGCTTCCACGACCAACCCCTCTAAAACAAATAATCATTCGAAATACGGCCGCAAATTGTACCCCATTACGGCTAATGCCAAATAGAGGGTTCCCTCCCCTTCAAGGGGAGGGCTAGGGAGGGGTGATTTATAATGATCCCCTCCCTCCCTAAGGGAGGGGGAATAAAACCAAAACATTAACTGCTCGGTATTACCATTACGCCGCTATTTTTAATATTTCCCCTGCCTGGCAACTACAAGCTACTATATGACTAATAATGCTTAATTAACTGGAAACCAAAAATGACCCTAATTGTAGATAATGATCACTATAGCATTGATGCTCTTGAACTTGGTCCGATGGAAAATTTTGTTTACCTCATTAGTGATAAAAAAACCCGGCAAGCTGCTGTTGTTGATCCTGCCTGGGAAGTGCCTGAAATATTAAAATTAGCAAAAGACAAGGGGGTCACTATTACTGACATTTTACTGACTCATAGTCACTTTGATCATATCAATGGTGTTGAAGGTATTTTGAAAGATCACGATGCACAGTTACATTTATTAAAAGAAGAAGCAAAATTTTGGGGCGAGACGCTCGCTCATCCTTCACTTCATCATGGAGGTGATAGCATTAAGATCGGCGGAAGCAGTAATACAGCCACTGAAATTAAAATTTTACATACTCCCGGACATACTCCCGGTTCAGCGTGTTACCACATAGATGATAATCTTATTGCTGGCGATACCATGTTTGTTTTTGGTTGTGGCCGCTGTGATTTACAGGGCGGTGACCCCAACGTCATGTATGACACACTGAATAAACTCGGACAAATGCCCGGTGAAACAATTATTTTACCCGGACATAATTATGCTGACAAAACCACGGCAACCATGCAAGAACAAATAGAAGGTAACCCTTTTATGTTTTTTGATACGGCTGATGATTTTGTTGAGTATCGAATGCATACGCACGATAAAACACGTGAATCCCCCTACCATGCTGAAGTAAAACCAAAATAACAATGATAAAACCTGTTCGTATATTTCGCCATGTGGCCTGTGAAGGGCCGGGTTACCTGGGTACCTTTCTGGAAAATAATAATGTGCCCTACGAAATTATCTGCATTGATGAAGGTATTACCGTACCGCAAGATTTAGATAACATATCAGGTCTTGTTTTTATGGGTGGCTCGATGAATGTCACCGACCCGCTACAATGGGTAAGTGATGAAAAGAAACTTATTCAAAATGCGATTAATAAAAATATTCCGGTCATGGGTATTTGTCTGGGTGCTCAACTTATGAGTGCAGCACTCGGGGGAGAAATTACTCACGATCCTAATATGGAAATTGGTTGGCATGCTGTAGAACCCGCTGTTGATAAATCAAAGCATGAATGGTTAGAAAAACTTCCTGAAGAATTTATCCCTTTTCATTGGCACGCAGATACTTTTTCAATCCCTGAAGGTGCAACCGTTTTATTCCATAGTGAGTGCCGAAAGAATCAGGCTTTTATACTCAATAATAGTATCGCCATGCAGTTCCACCTTGAAGTGACAATAGAAATGGTTGAAAAGTGGGTTCACTTATTTAAGAGTGATTTAAACAAAGAACATTCATGTGTACAAAATGATCATGAAATTATTTTAAATTTAGAAGACAAGATTTCTGCACTACATCAGAATGCAGACATAATTTTTGGCCAATGGATAAAAGGATTGCTCTAACCTTACTAACTTCTAAAATTAAATGTCGGTTTATACAAATGTATAAGCCGATCAAATATAGTTTATTTACAATGAAAGTTTTTCCGCAACAAAGTCTGCATCTTTATCTCCTCGTCCAGATAAATTTATTAAAATATTTTTATCTGTAGGCATATCTTTTGCAATTTTCATCGCATAAGCAACGGCGTGAGCACTTTCTAAAGCAGGGATAATTCCTTCGACTCGAGATAATTCCATAAAGGCATCAAGACATTCATCATCATCTATAGATTCATAACGCACACGTTTAATATCTTTTAAATAACAATGTTGTGGTCCAACACCAGGATAATCTAATCCCGAAGCAATTGAGTAAACGGGTAATGGACTACCTTCTTTGTCTTGAAGGTTGTAACACTCAAATCCATGAATCGCACCTTTGCTACCCAAGGTTAACGTTGCAGCATGATCAGGTGTATCTAGACCTTTACCTGCCGGTTCAACACCAATAAGTTCAACTGATTCATCTTCAATAAAAGCAGTGAACAAGCCCATTGCATTTGAACCACCGCCTACACATGCCATTGCAATGTCAGGGAGTTTACCTTGCATCTCCATAAACTGTTTACGCGCTTCCTCACCTACAATTTTTTGAAAATCTCTTACCATTTTTGGAAATGGATGTGGCCCAACGACTGAACCAATTGCATAAAATGAATTAATGGGATCTTTAAGATATTCTTCAAAAGCACTATCAACGGCATCTTTTAGCGTGCGAGTACCTCGACTAACAGGAATTAATTTACAACCTAAAATCTTCATTTTTGTTACATTTGGATGTTCTTTAATAATGTCAACTTCACCCATATGAATTTCACATTCTATTCCCACAAGTGCACAAGCTGTCGCTAATGCAACACCATGTTGACCAGCACCTGTTTCTGCTAATACTTTTGTCTTACCCATATGCTTAGCTAACAATGCTTCACCTAAACAATGATTGATTTTATGAGCACCCGTGTGATTTAAGTCTTCACGTTTTAGAAAAATTTGCGCTCCACCAAGCTTGTCACTTAATCGTTTAGCATGGAATATTGGACTAGGCCGGCCAACATAATGAATTAATAAATCATTTAATTCATTTTTAAACTTATCTGTGGTGCGGATCTCTTCATAGGCATCATTTATCTGATTCATTATAGTAATCAAATCTGGTGGAAGAATCTGTCCACCGTATTCACCAAAATAACCTTTATCATCTGGCATAGGAAGAAAATCTGTACTCATGCTAGTCTCCAATTCAATTTTTAGATTAAATATAGTTAAAGATAAACAGAGTACATTGAATTCAGGAAAATGTCTTTAACAAGAAAATTATTATGAGTTCTTTAAAATATTAACTATTAATAAAAGCTAATATAGAAAATAAATTTAGAACAAGAGAGGGTAAATGGAGTCTAATTACTATGTTGGGAGGGGATTATGTCTTGACGATCTTTTTCAAATTTCTGATAATTTTTTTCACGAGGGCAATCTCTATTTCCTTGTTTTAAACATTCCTGTCTTTCACGTTCATGCATCATGTTATACACAGCCTGTTTGCTATAGGCTGTTTGCTACAGGCTGTTAACAAAACTAAAACAATACTGAATAAAATGATTTTCATAATCGAATACGGAGTATATTTCTACCTCGAGTGGTAATTTTTATCTCTGCGTCGGGCTGATACCCTCTAATTCTATTTATTGTAAGAGGGGCACTATGAGCCCGACCTACGAAAATCATAAGTGGATTGTAGGTCAGAATTCATTCTGACGAATGGTATAGCGATAGCATATAACTCTTTGTTAAAAGTTCTGCTATTCGAAAGCAACGGTTGATATGGTTACACTACGTCAGATTGAAATCTCACCTACAAAAAATATTATTGAGCTTTATTTTTCAGCGACAATGTAAATCATCCACGACTCTTGATTCTCTACTTCAGTCGTTTCGTAGTATTCACCAGTGCCTTCTAATTCATCATCGTCTTCGTCATCTGATTCAACGTATTCTTCCCAGTAAACACGACTTTTACTGTAACCGGCTTCTTCGAGTAATTCTAAAATTTCAGGAATTGCCCATAAACGCCAGCAATAAGTAAATGCTTCGTCCATACGTGAGCCGTCATCAAATTCAAAATGAATTGCGCATTCCATATGATTGTTTATTGGATTGAACGAAACGTGTTCCCAAATGTATGTTGCATTTTGATCTTCAAGTTCTGTTTCTTCTTCCAAAACATCCGCACATTCGGTTCCACCGAATAAATCTAAAACTAATAAACCATCATCATTTAAACTTTCACGTGCAGTTTTAAAATAATTAATCAACTCATCACGTTTTTCGAACAGACAATAGCTAAAGTTAAAGGCACAAGTCACATCAACTTTATCTGTTTTAATTCGTACATCATCTTCAATTAAGGTAATACGTTTGGCAACATCTTTACCCGCAGTTTCAAGATTATGTTTTCTTCCCCAGTCTAATGTCGGGCCATCAAAATCAACACCAATCGCTGTTCTTTCAGGATCACTTTTACACCATTCAGTCGCAAGATAAGCCGTACCACAAAAATCTTCTTTCATACTGAGGGCTTTACGGCCACGCAACTTTTGGAACGTTTTGCTCATGAAATCAACTTCAGCTTCGGGGAATTGAACTGACTCCTGGTATAAGGCGTGGCGATCAGCCTGTTCCGCCATAGTTGGTTTATTTTGTCCTGACTGCTTACCCATTTTAACGTCCCCTGAATTATTCGGATTGATTATGATTATTTTTAAGGTGCCTATTATAGCTTCTTTCCGCCCATCATTCGATATAGATTCAATACAGATTTTTCGCCTGTGAATTGGATATTTTTATAGCTAAAGGTAATCCTGACTCAAATAAAAAATGCTATGATTCGCGCTTAATTGAATAATAAACGGCCTCCATCATGACGAAGAAATCACGTTCAACCACCCCGGTTAAAATTGGTACTCCAGAGCACCATGTCACAGTAGGTGGTGAAAACCCGGTTGTAGTGCAATCCATGACTAATACCGATACTGCCGATGTCTACAGCACGGTAAAACAAGTCATGGAACTGGCCGAAGCAGGTTCAGAACTGGTACGAATAACCGTAAATTCTGCCGAAGCGGCCGAAGCCGTTGCTAAAATCCGTGCAGATTTGGATCGACAAGGCTGTTTTGTGCCCCTCATTGGCGACTTCCATTTTAATGGCCATAAACTTCTGAATGACTATCCTAAATGTGCTCAGGCACTTGCTAAGTATCGAATCAACCCGGGAAATGTTGGTAAAGGCAAAAAACGCGATGAGCAATATGCCAGCATGATCAAAGTCGCGGTTAAAAATAATAAGCCTGTCCGCATCGGTGTGAACTGGGGAAGTCTCGATCAATCCCTGTTGGCTCGTATTATGGACGAGAATCACCAACTGGCAGAACCACTCGAGCCTCATGAAATTATGCATAAAGCCATGGTGACATCTGCACTGGAAAGCGCACAACAGGCTGAAGCACTGGGATTAGCAAAAGATAAAATTATCCTCTCTGTAAAAATGAGTAGTGTGCAGGATCTCATTAGTGTTTATCGTGACCTTGCTAAAGAATGTGATTACGCCTTGCACCTTGGATTAACTGAAGCCGGTATGGGCTCAAAAGGTATTGTTGCTTCAACCGCGGCATTGGCGATTTTATTACAAGAAGGTATTGGTAATACCATTCGTATTTCCCTTACTCCAGAACCGCATGGTGATCGTTGCAAGGAAGTGATTGTTGCTCAGGAAATTTTACAAGCCATGGGCTTACGTTCATTCACTCCCCAGGTTGTTGCATGTCCTGGTTGTGGTCGTACATCAAGTACATACTTTCAGACATTAGCCCAGGACATTCAAAGTTATCTTCGAAACAAAATGCCAGAGTGGCATGAAACACATCCTGGTGTAGAAGATATGAATGTTGCTGTTATGGGCTGTGTTGTTAATGGTCCAGGTGAAAGTAAGCATGCCAATATTGGTATTAGCCTGCCTGGAACAGGTGAAAAACCCGTCGCGCCAGTTTACGTTGATGGTGAAAAAACGGTGACCTTAAAGGGCGACAATATTGCTGAAGATTTCCAGAAAATTGTTGAAGAGTATGTAGCGGAAAATTATAAAAAATAATATTTATTTGCCACGAAGGACACAAAGAACACTAAGAAATATATTATAAAAATAAACCACGGGGCTCACTGGGAAATTAAGGTGTTTTTCTTTTTATCCCCCGTGAGCCCCGTGTCCCCAGTGGTTAAATCTTTTGTCTTCTTCTTGGTGTCCTTCGTGGCAAATTTTTTATGTTCCTCACTGCCACAGTGAATTTTCTTTCATGATTTTTTCTAACATATCCCGATAGTCACGGATATTTTTCACATAACTCACAGGCTCAAATCCGCGAGCATAACCATGTTTTAAATTTTTATAATATTTTTTCTTAGTCAGTAAAGGTAGAACTTCTGATAACTCCTGCCATTGATCAGGGTTTTTATCCAGCTCTTTCGCCAACCTACGCGCATCCCAAATATGTCCCATACCCACATTGTAAGCCGCCAGGGCTAACCAGGTACGATCCGGTTCTGTAACCGTTTCGGGTAATCGTTTTCGCAGTTTATTTAAATAGTTCGCGCCCCCCATAATGCTCGTAGTTGGATCTAAACGATTCGAGATACCCAATTCTTTCGCTGTGGTTCGCGTTAGCATCATCATGCCACGTACTCCAGTAGGACTTTTTGCATTAGCGCGCCAATGTGATTCCTGATAGGACTGAGCAGCTAAAAGCGTCCAGCTCACATTATATTTAGCGGCTGCACTTTTAAAAACACTTTTATATTTTGGTAAATGCGATTTTATTTTTCGTTGATAAGCACGGACATCAACATAATCGAAGTTTTCAATGTAACCATAATAACGGTGCATCACTTCATCAAGTTTGCCACTGTCTACATAATCACTAAACCAGTCTTCTGTCGCATCTTGTAAATTACCCGCTTTACCAGACATAACCCACGCCAGAGGTTCGGGGGCATTCACATCAAAACGAACAGACAACTCAGGATGATAACGTCGATTAATGGCAACAATATTTGAATCTGCAATAGTACAGTCTATTTTCTTTTGCGAGACTTGTTCTAATAATGTTTCTGTACCAACATCATAAACTTCTTCCCATTTAATATCTGGCTGAATCTTTTTAATTTTTTCCAAACGTTCAACATAACTGCTATTCCTTGGCACTTTAATATTGATACCAACTAAATCTTCAATTTTATTTGGCCGCTTGCCGCCGCGACGACAAACAAGTTGCTGCGCAACAACTTGATAGGTAGGACCAAAGAGAAAGTTTTCTTCGCGGCTGTCAGTATGTGTTAAACCTGCAGCAGCGATATCGCCATAGCCCTCTTCTAATGCACTAAATAAATTAGAAACATCTTCCTTTGTTACAAACCGAACTTTAACGCCAATAGAATCGGCAAAGGACCTGGCCATTTCATATTCAACGCCCAAATAACCTTCGCGGGACTCATAATAGGTTGTTGCTGCATTACGCGTTAAGACAACCAATTCTCCTTTCGCTTTTATTTTATCTAAACGATCGCCACCGTTTGAACATGCAGTAAGCATTAAAATAACAACTGTTAGAGAAAGACGGTACAACATGTAAACTCCTGCTTATTTAGCAACCCGGGCAAAAAATTTATCACTCCATTGATAAAAACTCATTCCCAGCATAATTAAACCAGTGCCTAACCAAACACTTGCATTTAACACTTCATTATTTAAAGCATACCCTAAAAACAAGGCAACAACAGGTGTTATCAGGGTAATCAATGAAACACGACTAACGTCTACATGTTTTAAAATATAAAAAAACATGACAAAGCCCAGAACAGATCCAAAGATGCCTAAGTACACTATCGACCCAAGACCACGCTGACTAAAGTTTTCAGGCCATGTTCCCTGTAAAATAAACCATGTTAATAAATATAAGGGCACACTTACCAACAAGCCACCATGTGTTATTTCAAGTGCGGTTAAATGAATATCGAGTTTTTTAAACCATACACTGCTCCACGAATGCAGTAACACTGATAAACATACTGCAGCAATACCAATTACAGCATGATTACCAAGCTGTAGCCCCTGACTAAAAATAACAATTAATCCAACTACACCAAGTATCACACCCAATATTTTCGCCGGCGTTAAACTTCTTTCATTCAACCACAAAGCCGCCATGATCCCGGTGATGATTGGGTTTAAGCCAAAAATAACCGAAATAAATCCTGACGAAATATATTGCGAGCCCCAGTACACACTTAACATAGCACCGTATATAGCAATACCAGCTACCAGGTATATTTTACGCGCATGTTGATCCCACGGCAGGCGACGACGTGATAGCAACATGATTAACATGCTGCTAAATAACAAGCCGATCAACATCCGTGCGGTTACGCCAAACAAAAATCCGGCATCACCACCACTCCATTTAATGGCGAGCGGCGTCGTAGACCAGATGATAATTACCCCGATGTATGCAAGTGGGACTGACATTATAATTCTCCAGGAGATTATTTTATAAAACGACTACTTTAAACGGCCCAAAAACAAAAAAGGCCACAGTTCTTTTGAAACTGTGGCCTCTAGAAAAATATTTTGTCGCTTTAAATTACTTAATAATTTTTTCCATTTGCACACAGTCTAAATGCCACGCTAGTTTGCGTGCCACTCGAATCACTGGTTTGTGCATTGAAATTATCATGCGGGCGAGTCTGCGCTTTGTTTTATAAACTGTCAACAGATAAGTCTAAACCGTTTATTGAATATAGAAATAATCCCAACTTGTATCACTTATTTTTTCTAATACTTGTAACAAATGAGAAGTGGGTAAAGCCTCTTGTGGATAAATACCATGCACGCTGATAAAAAAACGACCACAGCCTGCTGTTTTCTTCCAGTCATATTCTGAAAGGTGAGATTCAACACCACATTTATCACATGAGTACTTCATTGTTTCAGGTAGTGAATTCCAGCTAGCATGACGATGACGACAATGTGGACAACGAGATATTAAATGATCACTTCCCTGAATAAATTCAACCGCACTTTTTATTTCTTCAATTTCAACATGACAAAATTCTGTTGATTCTGGTTGTTCAGCAATAGGCTCAAGTTCAATTGCCGGTGCACACCCCATAAAGGTGACTAAACTTAAAAATGAATCTCCAATTAAATACCGTTCACCTGATACAGAATCGGGGCTTTGCCATTTCTCTCCCAGAAAACCTGTTTTCTGCAAAGCTCTGATAAGTTCAGAGCTGCTAGCTGGAACGTATTCTGGATTTTTCGCACAAAAAACAAGCTTTGGCATACAAGTTCTCTCGACAACTTAATTAAGGCATGAATTATAAGCTAAACATTTACTAAAAAAACGAAACAGTATTACTTTTAATATTATCCTATACTGTCAAAGGTTACTCCGTTCCACTATCAACTCTATTTAGCCGCACTAAGATAATAAAACTGTTAGAATACGCTCTCAAACCCTCCACATCTTTTACCGTTATATGGATTATCTCAAATGAGCAAAGATACAATTTCGAAAGAAGAACAAATATTACAAGTGATGCGTAAAGTTCTCACACAAGTAGCAAAAGACACCTACACGCCTGCAAACTTAAAACACCCTTTATCGGAAAGTACAATTAACGGTATTCGTGATTGTTTGGGGCTCATATCAAGCCGTGAAGCAGAGCTGGCAAAAGAAGCGGGAAGAGAAAACAACATGAAACCCAGATATGTTGATGAGCCTTCTGGTTCAGTTGTGGTTAAGCTTGATCCCAATAATTTTAAGCCAAATAAACACTAATCACATATAAAATCCAGTTGTTCTTCTTTTACACCTTTAAGCTATTCACTACATCCAGGCTAAATAGTACGAAACGCCCTATTTCTCTATAAATAAGCCCATTTTGACTTATTTATAGAGATTTCTGTCCGAATGGCAAATTTTCAATATAGCACCCTCATTTTCATCATTTTTTTTAAAGCATCCCTACAAATTGCCGTTAAATAGCATATAGAAAATATTTATTACACAAAAGAATAATAGATGTACGGAATCGGTTTAGTGCATAGGGATTAAACATATTTATGAAGTGGCTCAATCTTAACAGCCTGCGAAAACGCTACGCAAGTTTAACCATATTACTTGCTATTATTATGTTCAGCTTTAGTTGGCTGGCACAAAAGCAGATGAATGGAATCAAAAAAGACATTCATTCCAATATAGAATCCAGAAACTTACTTTTTCAACAAAATCGCGAATTCCGCAGCACGATATCTAATTTCAGAGACTTATTAGCTAAATTTCAAATTGACCCAAAAAGCTTTGAAGACCGGGATGTTATTTCCTTAAAAATTTCTCAAGCGGTAAAACAAATTGAACAACTGGCAAAACACCCGTGGATTAAAGATAATTATGGCACAACTGCGTTTGAATTGATTTTGACTCTGCATGACTTTGACGAAATAGCTAAAAGGCTAATTAAAATACGACTAACGCCAACAGATGTTTTTCCCTCATTAAAAATTGCTAACACAAAAATGCAACCTCTTTATTCCACTTTCATTCAAAATATAAATTTGGCCCTTAAAGAACTCGAAGATAACTACACGCCCGAAGATTATAAAGAATATAAATTACTGGTACATTTACGCACAAATTGGATTGTAATGATTTCAGCTTTCAGAATGTATTTACTCAACCAGTTGAATTCATTTCAGGAGTCATTTCTTATTAATCAGCTAAACAGAATTAAAGGACTTCAAGAAAATATAATATCTGATTTAAATACATTAAAAAAATTAAATAAAAAAGACAAATTAAACTTTACAACATCGATAGCATTAGATGAAATTTATCCTGCTGCCATTCAGTGGATAAAAGAATTTAAAAGCGTAAGAGAAATAAACAAATCTGATGATTGGCGAACGGATACGATAGTTTACCGAAATGAACTCGAACCAAAAATACAAAAAATTAATGCACTGCTTCACAGTCTTGATCTGGGTATTGAACGCTTTAGTGAAAATGATTTAGATACTCTTTCCAATATTGCTCAACTTCAGGTTAACTCCATCTGGGCTGCAGCAATAGTTGGTATGTTTATTCTTTTAACAGGGTTTATTTTTCTGGTTAAACTTATTCTTAATCCTATAGAAACAGTCACACATGCTTTAAAAGATGAATCAAAAGGAATCGACACAACATTACAACCTGATTATTCCATACTTGAAACTAAAAACCTTATTACTGCATTTAAAGAAATGCGCCGACAAATCCATAGCCGCCAGGAGGAACTTGAATATCATGCTTTACATGATGACTTAACGGGTCTTGCAAACCGGACATTACTCATAGATCGTTTAGAACAATCTATACACAATGCAAAACAGGAAAGAAGTTCCTTTTCTGTTCTCATTATGGACCTTGATCGGTTTAAAGAAGTAAATGATACCCTGGGTCATGCAGTGGGAGATAAACTGCTACAACAAGTTGCAAAACGTCTGACTAACTTATTGCGTGAAGTAGATGTAATTGTAAGGTTAGGAGGCGACGAGTTTGCAGTTTTATTAACAACTGCACAGGAAAAACACGCAAAGATCATAGCAAAAAAAATAATAAATGAATTTCAGATGGTCTTCACTGTAGACAATACCCCTCTTTATATCGGTATCAGCATTGGGATTTCAGTTTTTCCACAACATGGTATTACTGCTCAAATTTTGCAACAACGTGCTGATGTTGCTATGTATGTTGCAAAGAGAAATAAAACAGGTTATGAAATATATGATCAAAAATATGATGAGTATAGTATAGGCAGACTTTCACTTATCTCAGACCTTCGAAGCGCAATTGATCAACAGCAATTATTTATGGAATACCAACCTATTATCGATATTAAAACAGGGAACGTAATTGGCGCTGAAGCATTATTACGCTGGAACCATCCTCAACGCGGGAAAGTATTTCCTGATGATATTATCCCGATGGCAGAGCAAACCGGATTAATTAACCCCATTACATATTGGATTCTGGATACAACTGCAAAATATAATAAAAGACTTAAAGCTAATGGTATTGATCTAAAAATTGCGATAAATTTATCAGTTTACAATTTACAAGAAACTGATTTTGTTGAGAATATCATTGCAATATATGAAAAGAATGATATTTCTGCCTCAAATTTCATTATGGAAGTTACTGAAAGTGTCATGATGACCAACCCAAAAAAATCTATTAATGTATTAAAGCAAATTGATGAATTAGGTATTGAAATTGCCGTTGATGACTTTGGAACAGGATATTCATCACTCGCGTATCTAAAACAACTTCCCTTATCAAAACTAAAGATTGATAAATCTTTTATTATGGATATGATTGAAGATGATAATGATGCCATGATTGTTCGCTCAACCATTGACCTTGCTCATAATCTGGGTATGCAAGTGGTTGCTGAAGGTATTGAAGAAAAAGAAATATTAGAACTGCTGAAGATTCTCGGCTGTGAATTTGGGCAAGGATATTATATGAGTCGTCCAATAAGTGAGAATGATTTTGAAAAATGGACACTTAAAGAAAACAGTAAAACTCATGCTAGATATGGACAAAAATAAAATAAGAGAACGGCTGCATGACTTGACCTTAGAACATAAGGATCTTGATGATGCCTTGATTCTCATGAAAGAGAAACCTTTTGTCGATGAATTACAATTAAAGCGTATAAAAAAACGCAAGTTAAAATTAAAAGATGAAATTCAGATATTAGAAAGTAAACTTATTCCGGATATTGAAGCATAAATACAAAAATGGTTAATAAATTTTATGAGTAATAATAGAGATTCAGCTAGAGTAGGTTTAGTAATAGAAATCAAAGTAACTTTTGATGATGAGAGTGAACATATACTTAATTCTCGTAATATTAGCGATCATGGTGTTTTTCTTGAACATGAAGGAAACCCATTAAGTTTCTCTGTTGGCCAGCAAGTGGTACTCCAGGTATGTTCACAACTTGGTGATGAGCCACCACCTCCGGTTACAGCAGAAATAGCACGCATTACAAGTGAAGGTGTCGGACTTCGGTTTATATTATAATTTCCCTGCTTATATTATACTCACCTCCTCACAGCCAATAAAAAACGACCTCACATGAATTCAAATATAAAATCATCAGCCGAACTTTTTGTTGCTACCGGATGCTCTCACTGCCCTATCGTATTGAATGAACTAAGTGAACAATTAAAAAAAGGGCAACTTTCTTCATTACACGTTACCAATATTGCTGTTGATAATGACAGAGCGACTGAATTAGGTATTCGAAGTGTGCCATGGTTTTCTTTATCCGGTGAAAATTCATTCATGGTATTTGCGGGGGATCATACTCCTAAGGAAATTCAAAAATGGCTTTCCGCTTCACATACAAAAAATGGCATGCTCGATTATATCGAAGAATATCTCACCAATGGCCAGTTAATGTCTATTACTCAAGCCATTCAAATTAAACCAGAAATGTTTAAGCATATAATTGACATGCTTGAAGATGATGAAACAAGTATGAATATTCGTATTGGACTCGATGCATTAATAGAAAATTTTTCTGCCAGTGAAATTTTACAACAACATACGCCATCACTTAAAAAAATTGCATCATCGAACAATACACGATTACAAATTGATGCATTACATTATATTGCTCTTACAGGTGATGCTGAAAATAAAGTATTTTTAGAAGAAATGACGATGCATGAAAATAAACAGGTTAAAGAGGCGGCTATTGAAGCGCTTGAAACACTGAACGATTTACTTGATTAGTGAGTATTTTTGAGTGCAGCTTCTAACTTAAGCTTATCAATAGGATATGCCAGTTCTGCGTGAAATGAAAAGCGTGCACGAAGCTTTTCAAACTGATGAAGATATTCTTTTTCGTAAAAAATAATAACTTTAACGCCATCCATTTGTTGCAGCACTGCCATTAATGTTTCCAGACTACTCGTCCTGTCGCGAAAATCGGACTGAAAATTAAATTCTGCTACAACAACATCAAGCTTGTGTTTCTTTAAACTCCGTAATGCCTTTCGCATACTGTTTACCGCTTCAACATTGAATCCTGATTTTGTATATAACCCGGTAAAATCCGGGTAACCTCCAAGCTCAGTAATTGCCAGTAAACCTTTAATATTATCCACGCGGTTAAATCACCCTGCAAAATTTACAACAAATAATTACTCAAAAAGACTTGAATTAATTGTAGCACGCCACCAGACTCTATATCTCGGTGACAAATGAAATTCTATCATTCCATCTACCCTTTTCTCTAACTAGGAGTTATTTTATGCCCTATTTCGTTTACAAAATCGCACCTGGTGTCAGTAAAATTGTAAAAAACCTTGAACCTCTTGATGATTTTGAGAAATTCAAAGAAGCAAAAAACTTTGCAAAAGAAAAACGCCAAGAGGAAGATTCTGATGCAGGCAACATTTACAAAATAATTTTTGCTGAAAATAGCATTGATGCAGAAGAAAAGTTACAAGAACAACGCGAAGAATCCATTGTGCGCGAATGGGAAAAGTAGTTCATTTAAAATAGCGACAATGGATGAAGATAAATACAGAGAAACCTACCGTACAGTTAACCAACTGCAATGCCCGTTTGAAAAAACGTTAAATTCACGTCGATGCATATGTGATCAGATGGAGAAAATTAATCTCGCTGATCGTGAATGTGTTGGCTGTAAAGACAAGCAGAGCTGGCAAAACTGTCAGAATTTTCTTGAATTGTTACGCAACAATGCAAAATTTGCACTAAAGCTAACTGAAATTGAAGGGCCGTTGCCTCACGGCAAAGAAATTAAAGTCCAAAACGGCAGTGTGATCGGACTACAAAAAATATTTAACCCCGAAAGTGAAAGTAAACCCAATATCTCCCAGTTATTAAATCAGGCATTAGACAAATACCAGAAATTTCAAAATCTACCTCTCGATCAACTCATGCAATCTATCGTGCACTTTAAAGCCAGGGCAACAAGAAAAGATAAAAAGAAGTAGCTAATGACTACATTTCAAAATCCATAGTCACGAGTAACGAGAAGTCATAGAACAAGATAGAAATTAACGAAAAAACGGAGCTGACACAAAGTCAGTGAGTATTTTGAGTTGATTTATAGCGCCGTTATCTGGCTTCTCGTTACTCGTGACTATGGATTTTTGTGCCAATCGTATGAGCAGTCTAAATGCTTTCTAATCTCAACAATACCTTCCAGGCCATTCTCAACAATAATTTGTAATGGGATTTGATTGTTTAACTTTTTGCTACGTTGACGAATCCATATTTTACCCATTTGCGGGTTATGCGGATAAGATGTTCTTAGTGCATCAGTAATACCCATAATATGTTCTAAGCGAACAGTTAAGCCTGGGCTAAATGGGAAAGCGGTATTTTCTCGATAACGACGTAAAGCACGAGTCGGGGTTTTTTCTGGCAAATCTAATAATGAAATTATCTCTGCTGCTGACAATCCCCAGCCATCGACTATCTCCATAATATGGATCGTTAGCGTAAGTTGTTCTTCTGCTGTCAAATTTTTCATCCTGGCCTCAATAATAATTCTACAAACTACCCGAAAATTAGTTTAAAGGCTTTACTATGAAGACCCTTTAGATTATCTGGTATTAAATAAATTTTATTGAATTGTACATTAACTACACATTATTTACTTTTAAAACTGAGGCTGTTCAGTGCGAGGGGTAATAAAAATCACTCCATTTTACGATGGGAGCAGGTAAGTTATTTCTATACTTAGTTAATACGAATAAATGCTAATGAAAAATCAAAATTCATCATGCCTTGTTCAGACAAGGCGTTATAAACGACTTTCAAAAACTCCATATTTTGGTCAATATTTCTTGCAAAATTATACATAACATAAACTATCTTTTGTTTTATTATTGCTTGTTCAGATATATTCTCTCTTCCCAGATCCAGATATATCAACGATCTTAAAATAGCCATTCTAACCAATAGCATTTGAACATATGTAAACGGATCAGGCATGCTGACAAACCATTCACGATAAAGACAATTAATAATATAACGGGTAATTGCTTTATCAATATATTTTTGTGTATTTTTATCCAGCTTACTTCGAATTTTATTCAAATTTTCAGCTAGTACTTCTGTCGCATTGTCATTATTCGCATCGTAATCATGGATGATTTTTTCATAGAATTTACTAATATTTTCATCTTCCGCTTGTTGTAATTTAATTGATAAGATTGAATGCACAACGATCATGCTGATCGGTGTCTCAGCATCGTATTCTTTTATCAAAGTACCTAACTTCAAAACAAAGTCATTTGAAGATAGCTCTGAAATTGTCTGTTGAATTTGTCCCGCAACAGGCTCTTTGCACCCACGGTGATAAAAAGTCGATATTTTATTAGCCAGATTTGCAATAACATAGAGTCGCGTTTCCAGCTCATATTTTTCATTTGCGATAACCTCCATAAATTTTTCCCTAATAAGTGAAAAATTCTCGGAGTAAAAATCATCTTCTAAATTAGAAAGCTCACGTTGAATAGGATAGTTTTTACTTCTCGGTAAATCAGCAGCCTTAAAACGTTTGACCTTTAACGGTAACTCTTCATCAATACAGTTTCGCACTACTTCAGGGCAAGACAATGCTCCACTTAACTCAAGCGTATTGCCACATCGAGATATTACACGAGGAAACATCGTACAAACATCACCTAATACAGAAGCACCATGGTTTGCATGTATAGAACATAATCCCTTATCGTCAAGCATTGCACAATAACCGTTTAAGCCCATACGTATAAAAGCATAATCATGATCACTGGTAATGGAGCTTTCATTAAGTCGAATATATTGTTCGAACATGCTCTTTCCATGTTCATCTTTCGACATAACATCAGAAAGCAAATCGAAATGCTGGCGGTCGAGCTTTATTTCCCAGTTACGGCAACAGGTGTCTTCACAATCTCCACCTAAACAGGAGAAACCAGAAAATGATGCTGGCGTTTTATAAGTGATTGACATTATTAATGTGTGCTCGCTATATGAGTTGAATCGATATCGAGTAAGCTAAGTGACTGATTGTTTTTTTCTTCAGAAAAATCAACCAAAATCATACCGCTAAATTTATTTCCTTTATAAAGTTCGACTCGAAATATTTTCTCATTTTTATCAATGGAAAACCTCGATCTTATTTCCTTTCTTTTAATTAAAATATTATTCTCATTAGTAACACCACGTTTCGCATAACCAATTATATTTACACGGTAACCACTTCTGGCTCTAACTCTAAAATTTTTCTCTACATTTACCTTATCACCAATATTTATTTTTTTATTCTGCCCATCTATTTGCACAGTGACAGAATCCAGGCCATTATCGTATTCAAAATACTGAGGTTTAAGAGAAGTGACGTACCTGTTACCATAACGAACCTTAAGACCTTTTTTATGGTTGATGACGGCGATTAAAGGGTTGTTCTTTTTATACACCAGAGACGAGTGTTTTTTAAGTGGTACATAATTCAAATAACGGCGCGCGTGCTCAACATTAAGATTAATTCGGTTATCATATAAAGATATCTTAAGATTGTTTCCAATTTGCTTCGCTACATTACTTTTCGTCATTTTAAAGTCGCGTTGAAATGCAATGCCCAGCTCACTCATAAAGCCTTCAACAGCAAGTAAATGATAAAACGTTCTCTCATAGGTTAAAAAACTTTTGCTCGCCTCCACAGCAAAAGCCGGACGATTATTTTTTATTGAAAAATAGGTCAGTGATTTTTCCATTTCAATATCACCTTTTTTCGTCTCTGTGTTTTTTACATAAAAGAATTTGTTTTTATTTTTCAGACGTTGATTAATGTATTGCTGAACATTACCCGCAATGTTTGATAAATCACCAAACCTCTCACTGGCCAGTACTTTCTGGTCAATAATAATGCTTTGACCCCATCGATGAGGATTATGCATTTTATTTATATATTTCTTTTTATAAAAACCGCTGCCATCATGCAAATTCAGCACAATATCAACTTCGTCACTTAAGATTATTTTTTTAATTTTCTGTACTTCATCAAACTCAGGGTCTTTTTTTGAAAGGACATTAAATTTACGGTTCATATCACCGTGAATACCACGACTCCTTTTAATAATACTTTCAAAATTCAGGTTAGGTACAACCCATATACTACCCGCTTGTATTTTATAGTTTGTCACCAGCATTGAAGCCGCAGTAAAACCACCTGGCTCATCTCCCTGAATCCCACCAATAACTAAAAGTGTTGGTCCAGGTATACCCGATTCAATTTTATGTAACGAGAAGCGCAGTGGTTCAGCACAAATAAGCTGACTGAGAGATAGGATTAAAATACTTATGCACGATTTAACAAGCATTTATACAACCTTAATGTGCCAGGGTTCATAACGAACACCGACATTATTGTCTTTGGTGTATCGAATATCGACATACTTCAATTCAATTAATTTTTTGTATTCTGTAGTGTTAGAAAACTCTGAGGTGAAATTCAGCATACCGTAGCCTTTCTTGCCCACATCAAAATCGCCAATACCATGATACGAATGTCCCGGAGGTGCCAGCGAACGGGATGTTAATGATAAGTTACCTTTACTGCTCTCAAGTTTTACCAGAAACAACTGCAATTGTTTAACAACACTACGTACACCAGAGGTTAATACAAGATTAGGGCCAACATCTTTTTCCAATTGATTGAATTTTGCTAAGGCATCACCTTGAAATAAATAATGACCGCTACCGGAAATTTTCACGGTTTCTTTTTTATTTATTTTAGATGTTAGATTTTTAATCACCTTGTCACCATGAAAGCCATATTTATTAGCATCGTAAAAAAATATTTCATCGATCAGCGCAAGTTCATTTTTTGTAAAACGCCCAATTTGTGGATAACGACGAGCGTAGTTCAGCATGTCATCAAAACTAATAAGATTAAAATTAGCAAATCCTATTACTTTTTTAACTTTTGAAATTTTATTTAGCGTTGAATGAAATACAACGTATTTATTTTTTTCGAGGAATATATCTTTAGTAAAAGTTTGATTAAAGTTTTTCACTTCTTGTAAGTTATCTTTTACGGCTACTTCATGCTCAAGAATTACACTTGGTGTTACTGCTGATATCGCTTCCGAATTAATTAAATTAACATTATTTAACTTTTCCTCATTATCTGTTGGCAATAGTAATAGACCAACAGAGCCCGCTGCCAAAGTTGCAGCGCCTGCCTTTAATATTGTTCTTCTTTTAATATCAAAGTTCATATTTAGTTCCGCAATAACACCTATATAGAGAAAGGGTATTCATGCTCAAGAGTAAATTATTTTCTAGTTAAAAGATGCATTTACTATTTAAAGTATTACACTTAAATCAACATCACTTTAAATTAACTATCTCACAGATAGCATAAGTAAGCCATATTATTGAAAATGTCATACGTACTAATTAAAAAATATGATAATCAACACACTCATATTAAATTTGCAGGAAGTTTCCAGGACCAGGCAGTCACATGGGATACTCATTTTTTCACATTAGATGGCTACAACGCACAGGAAAGCATTAAAAATGAGAGCCTAAAACAATTTTTCCATATTGAATCCTGTGGAAACGATGTTTTTAAATTAACAATTGTATTAAAAATACCTGAAATCACTGAACCCAATATTCTAAAAATGATGATTATGGTAAGACAATATAAAAACCTGACCCTTGGCCGACATGAATATGGCTGATTTTAGCGCTCACTACTGTTTTAACGCTTACTACTAAAGGAATTACTATTATGCCAAGACTTGTTTCCCTTTCGCGAGCTGCAAAACTTGTTGGTTTATCTCGAGGAGCGCTACAAAAGCGAGTTCATGATCTTGAACTTGAGAGCTTTGAAGGCCAGGTGAAACTTGATGATATTGAAAGAATATTTCCCGATGCGGAGATTGAAGACAATCATATTATTGAGGATTTGGAAAAAATTGTTGAACAAGCTCTTAAGAAAGCGCATGGCGCAAAACTGGCCAAATTATTAGCACCCGACTCATATACCTTAGCTGCTCGTCTAAAGGCAATCACAAAAGAACATGCGCATGCAAAAGAACAAGTAAAAGATTTCATTGCGCTTTTTTCTGAAATTGAAACACAAATCACTCAACTAGCCACTACCTCAGACAAGCCTTATCTTTTTGAAGATTTAAATAATTGGATGAGCGACGCTATTAATAAGATTCAAACCCCCTCTATATCACCTGCGCACTTACTGTTAAAAGATACCATCCTTCGGGTAATGGCTGCACAAGTCCATTTAAAAAATACTGGACATGAGTTTTTTGTTGAAGGCAGCAATTCCATTCTTGAAGCAGGTTTAAGTGCAGGTCTGGCATTAAATTATGGTTGCAGTAATGGAAACTGTGGAAAGTGCAAAGCCAAACTTATATCAGGTGAAATTAAAAAAATTAAACCACATGACTTTGTTTTTTCTGAAAGCGAGAAGCTCCAAAACTATTTTTTGTGCTGTTCAAATACAGCAATTACTGAAGTAGAAATTGAGGCCGATGAAGCCGGTAGCGAAAAAGATATCCCGTTACAAAAAATTTCTGCCAAAGTTAAAAAAGTGGACGAGATTACGGATGAACTACTCATTCTCAATTTAAAAACACCACGCACAAAACGTTTACGTTTTCTGGCAGGTCAAAATGTCATCTTAAGCCGAGGCGATTTACCTCCCATAGAACTGCCGATAGCAAGCTGCCCCTGTGACGATATGAACATTCAATTTCATATCCCTTATGACGATAATAATGCCTTCATTAAATATGTCGCCGAAGAATTAAAAAATTCAGATTCTATTCATATAAAGGGGCCGACGGGATCATTTATTCTTGATGAAAATTCAAATAATGCAATTATTTTTATTGCTTTTGATACAGGATTTGCCCCCATCAAAAGTCTAATCGAGCACGCAGTAACCTTAGACCATGCCGAATCTATTCACCTGTATTGGTTACATGCAAATGAAAAACCTTATATGCATAATCAATGTCGTGCCTGGGAAGATGCATTGGATAACTTCAAGTATCAGCAACTGCAATATGATGACTCAGATATTGAGCAACTCGATGCAAAACTGGATTTATTATTAAGTGAAGTTTCATATTTTTCAGACAAGAACATCTATATTTGTGGCGCAGAAAAAATGGCCAGGAAAACTCAGGAAGTTTTACTTGACCATTCGGCAAATAAAGAAAACATTAAAATACAGGCAATCTAAATTTACTCTTCTTCTTCACCCATCCAACCTTGCAGGGCGTCAATTATTTTTTTAGCCTGATCTTTACTTGAAATATTAAATTTTGATTTAAACTGGTATTGTCCATTACGCTTCTGATAACGACGTATACTGTATTTATCCGGACCAAACTCGCCTTTTGTCCTATTCAAATCCTGATACTTAAATATAATAGTCGACCATGCGCCGCGAGTTAATATTACTTTATCCAACTCCTTGGATACCAACTCACCACCGTCTTCATAATTTACTGTAAGTTCGTCAATCTCAGATGACATACGAGTTGCTCCTGATATTTTAGTTCTATATTAAAAGAATAAATGCGATTATAACTGAAAACCCGCTATCTCAACAGATTTTAATATATTGATTATGCTTTCAAAAAAACAACAACGCACTCTGTCCCTGTCTATTCTTATTGCCGCAGGGCTTTATTTATTTTTTATATTTAACTCGGATACAAAAAAAATACTTTCTACCATGATGCAATTAAATTTTGTTGACTGGCTTATTATTTTATCTTGTTCATTTTCCAGCTATATTTTTCGTTTTATTCGCTGGAATAAATATATATCCTCATTTCAACATGCCATCCCTGTAAAACGTCATTTTGCCTATTATCTTGCGGGTCTGGCACTAACAACGACACCTGCCAAAGCAGGCGAAACCGTTCGTTCACTTTATTTATTACCATACGAGGTCAAAATATCTCAAAGCCTTGCCAGTTTTTTTACTGAACGTTTACTCGATGTTACCATTATGGTGTTGCTAGCTTCATTATTATTTTTTACATTTCCAGATGTAAATAAAAACTATACCTACTTTATTTTAAGTTTATTATTCGCTCTTACTATCTTGTTACCACTTCTCAGTACACGTATCCCACAACTTTTTTTAATTTTTATAATAAACAAATTAAAAAACAGCAAAGTTTCACATTTACTCGAACATTTACTCACCCTTCTAAAATCTGCACATAAATTGTTAACGCTTAAAATGCTATCTCAAGGTCTGATTTTAGGTTTAATTGCCTGGATCTTAAATGGACTCGTATTTTATCTAATACTCATCAAGATAGGATTTCCAATTTCTCTGGGGCTTGCCTTGAGTATTTATGCTATTAGCATATTAGCCGGGGCCGCCTCCTTCATCCCAGGAGGAATTGGTGCCACCGAAGCGGTAATGGGGCTCTTGTTACTCTCAATTAATAGTGAACCGCATATCGCAATTGCTGTACCCATCTTAACGCGGTTGGCCACTCTTTGGTTTGCCGTTTGTGTTGGTTTACTTGCAAATGCCTATTTAACTATGAATAAAAGAAAATAGACGCACATTATTTATGGCTTTTTCTTATCTCGCAATCTAAATTGCTCTATAAAAACAACAAGTCAGATGACAGTATTCAAAGTTGAATCCATGTTAAGTATTTGATGTTATTGCCGATATATATATGGGGTGATTTATGAATAATCAAATCAGTATTGACTTATAAACTAATGTTGCAAGAGGCTTACAATGTATAGATATTTATTTCTAATATTACTCACTCTGTTTTCGCCTCTATTAGCTGCCTCTGCTGATAACAAAAAAATTATAGCGTTCGCACAGGATACGATGGCTAATGATTTTCGCAAAGCGCAGGTTTATGAAGTCCGAGATGAAGTTGCTAAACATTCACATCTCTCATACGTATATTCCGATGGCAAGGGACAGACATCACTCATGATTCGGCAAATTGAGGGCTTCATAAGACAAAAAGTAGATTTGATAATCCTGGGCACTAATGATGAAAGAGCCATTGTTCCAGTTATTACAAAAGCCTATAAGGCAGGTATTCCGGTTATCCTCCTGGATAGAGGAATTCGCAGTAACAACTACACAACATTCATTAAATATGACAATCGTAAAATTGGACAAATTGCCGGGGAATTCATCGCTAAAAAAATAAAGGGTAAAGGAAAAGTTTTACTCTTTGAAGGTGTACCAAATACCGACGTTACAAAGCTCAGAAGCAAAGGTTTTTTTGATGCTATAAATAAATATAAAAAAATTACGGTTGTAAAACGAACTGGAAATTTCTTGCGAAAAGACTCCATTATAGAAATGGAAAAATTAATAAATAAAGGAAACACGTTTGATGCCATATTTGCCGAAAGTGATAGCATGTTGAGTGGTGTTAGATTGGTTCTCCAGCGTTATAAAATTGATCCTGCATCAATTATTATGGTGGGAGTAGACTTTATTAGTGAAGCACAACAGGCCATTCGTAACGGTAGTCAACTTGCGACTGTCACTTATCCTCTTGGTGGTAAAAAAGCCGTCAAGGTAGCGCTAAAAATATTAAAAGGTCAATCCGTGCCTAAACAAATTTCAATATCAAGTGAGCTGGTAACTAAAACAAACGTAAATAAGCTTACGCCTATTTTCTAACACCAAATCACCTAAGAATAAAATAAAATAAAAAATGAATTTTTTACAATATAAAACCAGCCTTAAAAATAAACTTTCTATTTTGACAGTAATGGCCGTAATGCTTTCAGCAATCGCATTAGGTTTTTATTTTGATATTTTTTTGAAAAAATCTTCTCTTACAAATGCGCACACTCGAATATCTCATAGTTACCAACGCCTTGCGAACAACCTGAAAGACATTGAAGTTAATCTAATGGAAGGTATTAAATTTATTCAATCAGATGAACAAATTTCAGCTTCTATTGAGCTCATCAATAACTATCAGGATAAAAGTAATTATAATAGCTACCTGATTGATGAAGAAAAGAAATTAATCGCCAACCTGCTATTAAGCCAGGTCAAATATTCATTCAATGATGATATTGCATTATATGATATTAATAATGACTTAATCGCATTTGTAACTAAAGATAAAAAAGGCTTCCAGCTCAATTATATAACTTATATAAATGCCAAGGAAAAACTTCTCAAGCGCTATGAACAACAACAAAAATATACAACAGGTAATATAGAGCAAACCCCCAACATTTCACTTCGTCATGTAAATGTATATGACCCAAACGCAGTAAACAGAACAGGATTAATAACGCATCATAAACTTGGTGATAAAATTGTAATCAAATCACATCAAAATATAACCGATAGCATTACAAAAAAATCTATTGGTCATATTGAAATGTCCCGTATTCTTGACAAAGCCTATTTTACAGAACTATCACAAACACTTAACATGGAAATTAAACACTCGTTTAATTCTTCGTTAGAAGATGGTGCCTTGCTACTAAATAAAAACATCGACAAACAGAACTTTAACATCATTCAAAACAAAGAAGACTATTCAGTCGTTTTAAAACAATCCAGTTTAAATGGATCAGTTTATTATCTTATTAACCTCAACAAAGCTAACTTTAATTTATTATTAAATGAAAGCCGAACTCAATTTATAATTATTTTGGTTTTAGTCACTATTTCAATTTCATTATTAATGCGTTACATCATAAATTTGAGTCTCGCCCGTCCTTTATCAGAATTAATGCAGCAAATTAATAAAATCGAGAGCCAGGATTATTCTGCGTCAAAACCTATTACAACCGGTGATGAACTTGAAGCAGTTTCAGATAACATCAATCAACTTGCACAAGCCATCCAGGAACGTGAAAATTCTTTACAAATATCATTAGACAGTGAAGCTCAACTATCCAAACAAGTAAAAGAAAGTGAAGCACAGTTATACACGCTAATTCGGACACTTCCAGATCTGATTTGGCTTAAAGATGCTGATGGTATCTATCAAAGTTGTAATAAGAAATTTGAACGGTTTTTCGGTGCTAGCGAAATGAATATTATTGGAAAAACCGATTACGACTTTGTTGATAAGGAAATGGCTGATTCTTTCCGTAAACATGATAAAAAAGCAATGGCTGCAGGAAGACCCACGACAAATGAAGAAATAATCACTTTTGCTGATGATGGTCATACCGAATATGTCGAAACAATAAAAACACCTATGCTTAATGGTAACGGCACAGTAATTGGCGTTTTAGGTATTGCACGTGATATCACAGAGCGTAAAAGCATCGAAGAAAAATTAAAGGAGAGTTCTTCTCGTCTGGAAAAAATTGCTTCTCGCGTTCCTGGAATGGTTTATCAATTTGAATTATCCACCGATGGTAAAATGAGTTTTCCTTACATCAGTGAAGCAATTAAAGACCTTTATCACGTTAGTGCAACAGAAGTTCAGAAGGACAGCTCTAAAATATTTGATAGAACTCATCCTGATGATGTGGAAATATTAAATAATTCTATTCTGGAATCTGCCCGCACTCTTAAACCATGGAAACTTGAATATAGAATATGTGATCAGGATGGTAGCATACGTTGGCTATATGGTAATTCAATTCCAGAAGTCATACCTGAAAGTGGTATCTTATGGCATGGTTTTATTACCGATATTACCAAGCAGAAAGAATCGGATGAAACCTTAAGACGAACGCAAAAAATGGATGCCCTGGGGAAACTAACCGGTGGTATCGCACATGACTATAATAACATGTTGGGGGTTGTACTCGGTTATGCAGATCTTTTAAAGGAGATGCTTGCTGAGCAACCTGACTTACAAAGTTATGCTGATCAAATTATCCATGCAAGTGAACGTGGTGCCAAACTCACCCAAAAATTACTTTCTTTCTCCAGACAAAAATCCTCTGATGCAAATGTACTTGATATTAACCAGGCGCTAATAGAAGAACAGCATATGCTGGAAAAAACACTGACTGCTCGCATTCAACTGGAGCTAAAATTTGAAGAGAACCCATGGCAAGTTTATCTGGATGAAAGCGAATTAGAAGATGCTATTCTGAATTTGTGCATAAATTCCATGCATGCAATTGAGAGTAGTGGCACCCTGACAATTGAAACAAAAAACAAAACTCTAAAGGCCCTTGAGGCAGAGTCTTTAGAATTAAATCCAGATGAATATGTACAACTAATCATTTCTGATACAGGTCATGGCATGGATCAATTAACAAAAGATAAAATATTTGATCCCTTTTATTCTACTAAAGGAGAACTTGGCACAGGTTTAGGTTTAAGTCAGGTATACGGATTTATTAAACGCTGTGGCGGAGCAGTTAAAGTAGAGTCTCAACTTAATATCGGCACACAATTCAGTTTATATTTCCCTCGTTATTTTGGTCAAGATACATGTAAATCTGAATTAAAAGAAAATGATAAAATAATGTCATCTAACGAAAAAACGATCCTTGTTGTTGATGATGAACCTCAATTGCTTAACTTAGCAGCTGAAATATTGAACAGGCATGGTTATAAGGTTTTCTGTGCGCAACATGCAAAAGATGCGTTAAAAATATTAGAAACAGAATCGATAGATATCATGTTTTCTGATGTTATTATGCCAGATGTGGATGGCTATGAACTTGCAGCAATAACTCATAAAAAATATCCTAATGTAAAAATTCAATTAGCCAGTGGTTTTACGGGCGAACATCACACTCAATATGTCAATGCTGAGTTGACGAATAACCTGCTGCAAAAACCATATAACAGTCAATCATTACTTAATAAAATACAATCACTATAATCAATTAACAATATAGCCCCTTCATTCCCATACCATTAATATAATGCATACTCTATGCTATATTCTATGTTATAAAAACAGTTAGTTTATAAACGTATTATCAATTCGATAAAGGAATATTGGAGCCACTGAATGACTGATTTCGTAAGGATATTTTTACCTATCTATCTCATTATATTTGTTTTTTCTGTTTTTATACTCAGAACATTTATTGTCTGGAAAATAACAGGTGTTAATGCATATATATTATTAAAGCAAGATGGCGTAGAAGGCGTTGTAGCCCGTTATTTTAAGCTTGTTCCATTAGCCAGTATTTTTGTAGTTGTTACTGTCGTAGCATTCCCTTCTGCTTATACCTATTTAGCTCCATTCTACTGGCTTGAGGAACAACAAGTGGCCACCTTAAGTGGATTGTTCTTACTTGTTGTTTCACTTATCTGGATATGGATTTCACAAACTCAAATGGGAAACTCCTGGCGTATTGGGGTTGATAAAATCAACGATACGAATTTAATAATAAATGGAGTTTTTTTAATTTCTCGTAATCCTATCTTTCTGGGTCTAGCGGTGAACCTGGTTGGTTTCTTTTTAGTCATACCAAATGCAGCTACCTTAACTATCATGTTATTAGGTATTGCAATTATAGAGATTCAAGTCGCGTTAGAAGAGCAACACTTGCTTAAGCTGCATAATGATAACTATGTGAATTATTGTAAAAATGTTCGTCGTTGGCTATAAAAATAGTACAAGCTTATCAATTAGGTATATAAAAGGAACTTAAAGTTAGATCTCAACTCATAGTGATACAAGAATTTATATCATGATATAAAAAATTATCCTCATCGATAAAAATAAATTTTCTAAATAAATGGAGTGTGTGAGTTAATGAAAGCATCAGATTTATTTGTAAAGTGCCTGGAAGAAGAAGGCATTAAGTATATTTTTGGTATTCCCGGCGAAGAAAATGCAGACTTTATGATTTCACTTGAGAAATCCAGGAAAATTAAATTTATTTTAACCCGCCATGAACAAGGCGCTGCTTTTATGGCAGAAGTTTATGGTCGTTTAACCGGGAATCCTGCCGGTTGTTTAGGTACTTTAGGTCCGGGTGCAACTAATTTAATAACGGGGGTTGCTGATTCAAATATGGATCGTTCTCCCATGCTTGTTTTAACCGGGCAAGGTGCTTCCACTCGTTTGCATAAAGAATCCCATCAAATTATGGATGTAGTTAAGATGTTTGAGCCTGTTACCAAATGGGCACAAACAATATTACATCCAGATAGTATCCCGGAAATAATCCGTAAAGCGGTTCGACTCGCACGAACTGAAAAACCTGGTGCTTGCCATATAGAATTACCTGAAGACATTGCGAAAATAGAAACTGACTCAACGCCATTACAACCTTTACGGTTTCGTCGCCCTGTTGCCGATGACAAAATCCTCAACCAGGCAGTGGAACAGATATTAAAAGCAAAACGCCCGATTATTATTGCTGGTAATGGTTGTATTCGTAAACGTGCCAGCAAACAACTTCGACTCTTATGTGAAAAAACAGGGATAGGCGTCATCAGCACCTTCATGGCGAAAGGTTGTGTTGATGTAGATGAAGATTACTGCCTCTTTACCATTGGCTTACAAGCTAAAGATGTTATTGCCTGCGCACTGGATCATGCCGATTTAATTATCACACTCGGCTACGACATGGTTGAGTATCATCCCAGCCTGTGGAACAAGAATAAAGATAAAGATATTATTCATGTTGATTTCTTACCAACAGAAATTGATGAACACTATCATCCTGAAACTGAAGTCATAGGTGATCTTGCTCATACCTTGTGGATGATGAACGAACGTTTCGATAAAGTTGAAAAATTAGATTTTGATTTTCGTCAGCAACTCGCTACTCGTGAAACAATGCAAAAAGATCTTGCTACTCATTGTGATGATGACACTGAAGATTTGATTCGGCCACAAAAAGTATTATGGGACGTGCGACAGGCTATGGGGCCATATGATATTTTGTTATCTGATGTTGGTGCGCATAAAATGTGGATTGCACGCCATTACCAATCTCATGAACCCAATACTTGTCTAATTCCAAATGGTTTCTGTTCTATGGGCTTTGCTTTACCGGGTGCTATTGCGGCCAGTATCGTGCATCCTGATCGAAATATACTTGCTATATGTGGTGATGCTGGTTTCCTGATGAATGTACAGGAAATGGAAACAGCAAAACGCCTTAACTCAAATATTGTTGTTATGATTTGGGAAGACCATCAGTATGGACTCATTGCCTGGAAACAGGAAAATGAATTTGGTCACCATACTGACTTGTCTTTTGGTAATCCAAACTGGTTGGAACTTGCCAGCGCATTTGGCTGGCATGGCCACCAGGTAAATAATAGTCGTGACTTAGCGACTGAGTTAGATGCCGCATTCAAAGAAGATGGACCAAGCCTGGTGATAGTTCCCATCGATTACCGTGAAAATATGATACTAACTAAACGTTTAGGTGATATCGCTTGTCCGATATAATTGACTATTTTGTTACTATTATTCCGTAAACTCCCTCTCCCTTAGGGAGAGGGTTGGGGTGAGGGAAAAACTCTTTATTTGTATATCCCCTCATCCTAGCCTTCTCCCTGAGGGAGAAGGAATGACTCCTATTTTATTGATTTACCGATCTCTATAATAAATTAACATGATAGTAATAAGATTTATAAAAAAACCAGTCAAAAATTTTAAAGGGGATTTAAATTGAGTAATCACCATCCACTAATGATTGCGGGTATAGAGAATACCGACAAAGATAAAATAACCGTTACTGCACCCTTTGACGATTCTGAAATTGCGACACTCGATGCAGCCAACTCTGCTGATGTAGAAAAAGCATTAACCACTGCACAAGATTTATTTAATGATAAATCAAAATGGTTACCGGCCTCACAACGTATAGAGATACTTAGTAAAACTGCTGCATTAATGCGAGAGCAATTTGATGACCTTGTTATTATTGCTGCGGGTGAAGGTGGCAAGCCTCTAACGGATTCTCAAGTCGAAGTTGAACGTGCAATTGATGGTGTTTTAAATTGTATTGAATGTATACGCACTGATCATGGCACAGAAATTCCTATGGGAATTAATCCTGCTTCGGAAAAGCACATGGCCTTTACCCGTAGTGAACCTATTGGTGTAGTCGTTGCCATTAGCGCATTCAACCATCCCCTGAATTTAATTATTCACCAGGTCGGTCCGGCGATTGCAACTGGCTGCCCTGTTATTATTAAACCCGCTGAAGATACACCTTTATCCTGTTATCGTTTTATTTCTATATTACGTCAAGCCGGCTTACCGGAAGAATGGTGTCAGGCGCTTGTCGTTTCAGATCTCGATGTTGCAACACAGTTAGTAACGGATAGTCGAGTAGGATTCTTCAGTTTTATTGGCAGCGCAAATGTAGGGTGGATGTTGCGCAGTAAACTTGCACCGGGTGCTCGTTGCGCACTGGAACACGGCGGTGTTGCTCCGGTCATTATTGAAGCAGATGCTGATCTTGTTGAAACTTTACCTGCAATTGCAAAAGGTGGTTTCTACCATGCAGGACAGGTATGTGTTTCGGTACAACGGGTTTATTGTCACAAAAGTGTTGTTAAAGTCGTTGCCTCTAACCTTGCAAAAATGGCCTCTAAATTAATTGTCGGCGATCCAACTGACGCTGAAACCGAAGTAGGTCCGTTAATACGCCCTCTTGAAGTTGAGCGTATAAGTAAATGGGTTAATGATGCAGTTAAAGAAGGTGCCGAATTATTGACCGGAGGTAAGGTAGAAGGAAACTGTTATCAACCAACTGTATTATTAAAACCATCTGAATTTTCAAATGTATCCAGCAAAGAAATATTTGGACCTGTCATTTGCATTTATAGTTATGACAATATTGATGATGCAATTAAGAGAGCCAACGCCCTGCCGTTTGCGTTCCAGGCAAGTATTTTTACCAAATCAATCGATAATGCACTCCATGCTTATAAACATCTTAATGCTAGCGCAGTAATGATAAACGATCATACGGCATTCCGTGTGGATTGGATGCCTTTTGCAGGCTTACGTCATTCAGGTTTAGGTGTTGGCGGAATCCCTCACACTTATCATGATATGCAAATAAAAAAAATGATGGTTTTAAAGTCGAATAAAATATAGCAATTAGTTATAAGGTACCGGAGTCACTCTTATTTAATGCATTTATTTTTCGTAACCCGGATATTCCTACAAAAGAGAATATTTATCAGAAAAAAGTGACTCCGGTACCTGCCAGTTCCTCATACTAAATTACTAATATTTCAATGGAGTTGAAAAATGAGTAAATCTTTAGAGTCTGTATTTTCACCGCATAAATTCATTCCTTCCATAATTAGTAAAAACATGGATTTCGATCTGCTACGGAATACAAAGCAATCATTCTTATTTTCTAGTATGGCTCATATTGCTTACTTTAATGAAAGAAAAATTAAAAACTATATGTCTCAACTAGGAGCTAAAAGAGTTATTTTTTATGATATCAAGGGAGCTCAGGCGTTTTTATCACTATGGGAAAATAAAGCCCTTTTATCCTTCAGAGGAACTCAACCAATTGAAGATAAAGGCAAGCACCACCACAAACCAGGCTTCTTCCGTAAATTTCGTATAAAACATTTTCTCCATCTTCCGCTTGATCCTCTTTCACTTATCTATTTGAACAACGACATCCTGGCTGATTTAAAATTTATACCAACATCTTTCGATGGTATAGATAAGGTAAATGTTCACACCGGGTTTCTTGGAGAGATCGATAAACTTTGGATAAACATACTTAAAGATATTAACCAGCATGTTAAAGACATACCTATATGGGTTACAGGGCATAGTCTTGGCGGGTCCATGGCAACATTAGCAGGTATGCGACATTCATTTGAAGAAGTTGTTACTTTTGGTGAGCCACGTGTTGGCATTCATATAGAAAAGACCTTTAAATCTAAACATCACACGCGTTATGTAAATGGAGACGACCCTGTAACAAAACTGCCACCTGAATTACTTTTTGGTTATGATCATCATGGCGATCCTGTTCATATTAACGACAAAGATGGTGAGACTAATATTGTTTATGATCATTCTATAATTTACTATTCAGAAAATCTTTATGAATAGTCAGATGGGTTCTATTCATATTCATTATATTTTCTAGAGCTGCCCTTCACTTTTTCAACCGGATATTTTTTTTCATTGATAATTATTTTATCTTCAACATATTTCGGCAGGTCTACTTCAAGCTTAGTCGCAAGGCGGGTTAAATAGATATAAATATCCGCCATTTCAAATGCAACTTCATCAAGTTTTTCTTTACTGAGATTATTACTTTGCTCTTCTGTTAACCATTGAAAATGTTCAGTAAGCTCCGCAGCTTCAACACTTAACGCCATTACTAAATTCTTTGGCGCATGAAATTGATCCCAGTCCCTGTCCATTGCAAATTTAGCCAGGCGCGTTGATAGTTTCTCAAAATATTCATTAGACATAATTTTCTCTAATTTAATTAAAGCGGATTTATCACCATACCATTAAACGCTGTACATAAAATAGTCTGGAATAACCAGCATTTTGCAAGTTCATGCAGATAGAGTGCAATTGCATTATTATTCCTGCTTTATGGATATGCTGACTAAGTTTCATCGCTTTCTTTGAGCATAAGCCTGATAAATACCGTGAGAAAATAATAATGAAATATCACAAAATATATCATGCTATTTTAGAGGATTCTCGAGAAATTTAAGCTATGTTCCAGCCTCATTTCGGCCAAGTTTTGACTAACAGGTGATCATGAGGAACTGTAAGAATATTCAATTTATTTATATGCAGATATAAATCTGCTTTATCAGGCTAATTATACCTACAATAAATACGGACCAGTTCACGTTTAACAGCGATACTATTTTACTTATTAAATAGAAGCTTTTAATCTACACCACAAAATTGGTATATTTTATTAATTCAGGCTTAATTAAACATATCATAAAAAGAAATAAGCTCCAATTACCCGATTCATGAAATTTAGCCGGTTTTTAACAAGCCCCTTCTCTTAATAATTTGTGCAGGTTATCTATGACGTATTTTGGCACAAGGTTAGTATATGGCCATTTTTGAGAAAGATAAGCTAATTGTTGTCTCTGAAAATGACGCTATTGACTTAACAAAGGCAGAAATCAACACAAACCTCTCTGCTGTTTCATTTGACAATAATGAAAAATTTTTCTATATGACGGTAGATAAAATTTTATTTTCTGACCCGGCCAGTGCGATACGCACAGTGCTTGAAGCTCATGGTTATGTTCCAAACCTTGAAAATATTTTATCTTGCTTAGATAGCTTTAAATTTTCTGCTTACATAAAAACGCCCAAAAAATATAATACTGAAACCAGCCCCGTTAAAATTCAGGAATATCTTCCTTGTATAAAATTTGAACTACCGCAAAAAAATAAAGTTGGTGAATTGCTGCAAAGCTTTTACGATGAGCTATCAAAATATGAATCAAGGATTTCTGACCCTAATCAATTATCCGGAGTTCTGGATCCTGCTTTCAAAAAACCCCAGGATTTAAAGGATGAAATACGCCAGCTAAAAGAAGATAACAAGGAACTCAGAGAACAAGTGAGCGAACTGACTTACCAGTTAAGCCAGGAACAACGTTCACTGAGTCGTGCATCAAAAGCGTTAGATTCACAACGAGTTTTACCTGAAAATGCAAAAATTTGTCGAGTTGAAAGTGTTGACCTGAAGAAGCGTAAAGTTAAAGTTAAATGTCATCGTAAAGTCATTGATATTCCTACTCACATGTTAGACAGAGTCCCGGACTTTCAGGCGCGCTGCCTTATTACCTTTGATGAAAATGAAGACATTCCAATTGGAATTATATTTTTTAATAATGAAGAGCTGGGCAACCTGGATAAACGTACCGCAGAGTTACTTTATGTTAAAGGTGATTCTTTTAAAGCTCGGGATTCTATGCGCAATGAATTTCAAATTAAGGCGTTAAATTCTTTAGAAACTGAAACCATCAAAAATTTATCTCGTGGAATGAAAGTGGTTATCTCCATATCAGATGGCTATGTCGTTCGCTTTTCAGTACTTAGCAGCACCGACTCTCAACAATTTAAGTGCCAGGTTCAGGAAAAATTTATTGTTTATGATATTGCACGTAATCAACTCGTTACCGTGCCATCAGATAAAGATTGATCAACAGAGAGAATGTTATGCAAGGTTTAAAAGATAAAAAATATTTAGTTAGTGCACGAAAGCGATTTGATCCAATCACGCTTGTCTTCAGTGTGAGTTTACTTGTGGCAGTGTTATTTGCTGCACTTGGTATCGACACTGGATTGGGAGTCGGAAATGGTAATGCATTTTTATTTAAAGATTTCCGCAGTTTCTTTTTTGTCGTGGGAGGTACTCTAGGCATTCTTTTGTTTCAATTTGATTTGGAAACCTTTATTAGTACATTTTTATTGGTTATTCGCTCATTTCTGGCAAGTCCAACAAAAAGTATCGCAGACATAATGGATGAGCTTGATGAAACCATTATTAAAGGCAACAGTATCACGGAGATGCGTGAAGCTAATGAGATAACGGGGGAGCTACTCAACGATATTATATATATGCTCAAACAAAAATTATTTTTTGAAGAAATTGAAGATTTTGTCAGCACGCGTATCTCTTCTGTCTTTTTGGTTAGAAAAGTGGCGGTTTCATTATTGAATAAAGGAGCCAAGGTTGCTCCGGCTCTTGGCTTACTTGGTACCGTTATAGGTCTTATTGAAGTGCTACAGTCTTTGGAAGACCCTTCAAAAATTGGACCGGCTATGTCATTAGCCTTAATGACAACAGCATTTGGTTCTGTATTAGGCTCACTCGTTTTCACCCCACTTGCTGGTCGGCTTGAACACCATAATAGTATGTATGTCGAAACGCACAAGCTATTGATGAATAGAATAAGTGTCTTAATCCGTCGAGAAGACCGACAAATCGACTCATTGAAAATGAACAAAAAATTGAATCTCGGCACATGAAACTTGATCAGCTAACCGTTGATAATAACGAGGAAGGTCTTGATGTCTTCTATATAAGCTTTGGCGACTTAATGGTTATCCTATGCGTGTTCTTTGTCATGTTATTAACCATGAGTAAAATAGATATTGGCTCTTTTGAAAAAGTAAAAAGTGTGATGACGGGTAGCACTGAAAACACGCTGGTCGAACTTGCAGGGTCACTTAAAGAAATAATTGAAGGCACGCCAGGAATTCCAGGAGCAACAGTGCAACTCGCAAAAGATGGTGTGCGTGTTGATCTTGATACCGGTGTACTGTTTTCACCTGGCAGTGCAATTATTAAAAAAGCAGCTCTTAAATCATTTGAACCCTTATTGAAAAAAATACGGACTACTGATTACCTTATAGATATTGAAGGGCACAGCGATGATGTTCCATTTTATCGTTACAACGATGGCGAAATAGAAACCAACTGGAGTTTAAGTGGTAAACGTGCCAGCAGTGTCATACTGCATTTAAATAAACTCGGATTTTCTTCCCGACGACTACGTGCTGTTGGCTATGCTCATACCCGTCCTATTGTTGATGTAAGAGGAAAGAAAGAGTCTCAACTTGAAAAAGCTCGATCACGTAACAGGCGTGTTTCTCTATTAATCCGATAATTGTAAATAAGGTATAAAGTGCTAAATTCATTTTCCAGAAAAAAAACTGCAGAAAACGGCCTTTCAATAAAAGGCGTAAAAGGGAATACCTTTCGTATACGCAGGTTTAAAAATGATCATGGTTTTCAAATTTATTCACTTGAGAACACCTCTGAAGGTAAAACCATATTCATACCTCGCTTTATCTTTGGACTTTTCAGAGCGCACATTCGCTCTATTATAAAAAACGAGCTACATAAAAAACAGCCCGAAGCATTTGAAATGACAGCAGCATTTCTTAATCATGATTACTTTTATTTTAAATCGTCAGGTTCAGATTTAGAAAACCTGATCATACAAGACATTGAAGAAAGAGACGGTTCATCAGGTTACATTACTGTTAACAGACGTAGTTTAATCAGTCTTGATAAACTTCTTTATGATGACAAATTACAACATCCAAATGATGTATTGCAGGAAATAATTTCTTACCATAAACTTTTTCAATTTAGCTTTGTAAAAGGCAGTAAAAGTATTACCAGTGGTCTTGCATTAAGAAAGGATATTCTTCAAATAACCGAGCGTTATACGCCTAGTCTGGCGCAAAAAATATTTTTAGATGGTGATGCAAAAAGCGATAAAAAATCATCTCAAGTAAAACCTGATATTGAACGCCGGAAAAGAAAAAAGAAAACAGCAGATTTATATAAGCCAAAGTTAGGTGAACGCTTTAACGAGAAAGATATTCGTATTGATTACGAAGAAGTCTTTGGCGACCGAAAAATATCATTCTCACCATCTTCAAGCGAAAAAGATGATAGTAGCAAAACAAAAACGAGTAAAAGCAAACCCATACTATCTCAATTTCCGGTCCCTTTACTTGCATCTGATGTTAAAGAATTTGGGAACGGTAAACTCTATTTTGAGCTAAGCACAGCAGAAGCATCCGAGTTTCGGGACAGATTCATTAAAGACCGCTCATGTGATTTCTATTTAGGTTTTGAAATAACAGATGCGCTATTTACATTCAACCGTTCAATTCGGACTTTCCAGTTCCCTCTTTATTATACAAAAGTACGTATACGTGAATCGGGGCGTGGTGTTCATTTAGAACTTATGCAAGATGGTTTGTTTTATTTAAACCATCTTGCATTAGCAAATTTAGTTGAAAAATTTAGCGAAAAAATTAATGGTGTAGACCAGGTTGATAAGTTTTTTAAAACCTTACTTGCTCAGGATATTAGTGTAGATAGATTAAATGATCGTATTCACTTATCACGTTACTTACCGATTAAAGAGTCTATCTTTGATCGTACCAGAGAAATTCTTTTAGGTTTCCAGGATGAAAATGGTAAAGGTGGTATTTTAGGAGAGCTTAATGTCAAAGGCATTGAATGTGACTTACAAAGTGTTTATCTCTACCGCGCACCAAAACTTCTGAACCCGATTGATCAGGCATTAGAACTCGATTTAGATCAAATCACAGCCGTTGCTCATAAATCAAGCCAACGTTTTTATCAGTCATTACTCGGTAAGTTTCTTACGCCGGAACAAGATACTGACGAACATAAAAAGAAAGATGACTTTGCAAAAATCACCTGGATGCCGGGCGCTTTACCACAAAGCACGCGTAATTTAATTCATCAGTTACGTGACCATGATCTGGTTTTACTCGAAGGTCCTCCCGGCACAGGTAAAACCTACGCCATTATGAATTTGCTCATTCATTGTATTTGCAACAAACAACGAATACTTATTGTCAGCGATCAACAAGGTGCAATTGAAGCATTAATTGAAAAGCTACAAGACTATTTAATTGGAGATGATCGTGGCACACCGGCTGAGCGCAAATGGACAGATTTACTATTCAGTGCCATTAAAGTTGTTGATGATGTGCAAACGGGTGAACAAGGGCTGGAAGATTTAGTCAAAAAACTAAGCAAGTCATTTGATGTTCAGGATCCCGGCCCCGGGCTTGGTGCTAAAGGTGAAAACATTGAGAAAAAGATCACTATCATTGGTGAAAAAATAGAAAAAATAAAATCTCAAATCACCAATAATATGATAGGACAAATGGGAGAAGATGTCTCATTTGATCGCAGAATACTAAAAAAAGATGAAGGGCAAATTGATAATCCAGGCCTGCTTGAATTTCTAGGCCTGTTGCAAGGTAAAAGTACTAAACATCGAGACTTGATTGATGGTTTTATTAACAACCGATTTGAACTACTCAAAAATAATATGTCGGAATGTTATAATTTCTTTAAGATTCCCAGCAAAAACTTTGACCATGAAGTTAAAATTTTAAAAGAAGATGAAAAAATACTTTCGCTACTTCTTGAAGAAAAGCCTAAAACAGTTGAAGCATTTCACGCCTTAACACATGAATACCCTCGTCATGAAATTATTCGCTATCTTGAATCAGTTATTCAGTCTTATCTGTCTCCGGAAATAAACAGTATCACCCGGTTTATACGAAAAATACGTTCATCGTTTACACCACCATTGCATGCAAATACTAAAACCTTATTACGTATTGTGCAGGAACAAAATGCACTGCTAAAAATGTCAGCTAAATGGTCAGAAGGTTTGTGGGCATTACTGAGAGAATTACATGAATCTATTCGTCTTGGAGAATCACCTCATCGTGCACTTAATTTATATCGAAACATTAGTCACCAATCAGGAAAAGGTTCATCAGTTCAGGGCGAGCTAGAACAAATTGAAGATTTGTTTAAACAGCAGGATCAATTAGTAAGAGATCGTTTGGTTGAAAATTTACGCGAAATTGTCAATAACGCAACTTCGTCCAAGAAGAAGTCTGGTACAAACAACATAACCAGCATCATGTCTCTGGTTGAGAGTATGAAACAATTTAATTCAATTAGTGAAAGTGGTTCTGTTTTTGATGAGTTACGTGAAAAACTTTTTGAAACCTTCCCAATCTGGGTTGCCAGAAAACAAACTGTTCCCTTCCTCTTACCTTGTAAAGAACAAAGCTTTGATCTCGTTATTGTAGATGAAGCAACTCAATGTCGCGTTGATGATGCCATGTCACTTATGTTCCGTGGCAAAAAAGTTCTGGTAGTGGGTGATGATAAGCAAACGGTATTACAAAAAGATTCTGTTATTGATGACTACCTCTTTAAAGATCATGAACTCGATGAACATCTGCGTTCAACACAAGCTCATGGTTTTAAAGGTGGTGGGTCTCATATCTTTGCCCTGGTTAAATCAATTAAACAAGCTTCCGTCATGCTCGATGAACACTACCGCTGCCCGGCGGACATTATAGCATTCTCTAATAAATATGTTTATGACAACGGTCTCAACATTATGCAATGGAGTTTACCCGAGCGTCCTCCTGCCGTTATGGTAAATTACGGCGAACAAGGTATTGAAAAATCTAAGAAAGCAACAAGCGGAAAATTTAAAGGTATTGAAATGGAAATGGTTGACCGTTTCATGGAATATCTCGTTAAAACAGTAAAGTCGATTGAAAAAACGACCGGTAAAAAAATCAACCTAGAAACAGATGTTGCGATTTGTTACTTCTTACTTAAAAACGAACCGTATGTTAAATTCATTAAAGATAAATACTTACGTAAGTTAAACAGAGGTGAAGATATACTTGATGGTGCAGGTGCGGCACTGCAAGGAAAAGAACGCGACTATATATTTTATTTGTGGGATGTTACTCGTTATAACATGGGTGCATTTAAACAAGGTGATGATGCTGACAAACGTAAAGGTGAACTCAACGTATTAATGAGTCGCCCCAAGAAAAAGGCCTACCATTACCTTCACCGTAATTTCGATCAGCTTGAACATAACCGAACAAACATCACCAGTTATTTATGGCGCTCACTACATAAGCAAGATTTAAAAAAACAAATCGTAACAAATCAGGATAACGCAATAAATAAATCGTTAATCGGCTCATTATTGAAATTCAGTTTAGAAATATCCAGCCAACGCAGTAATAAAGAACTACGACAAAACATTCAGGATGAACGTATCGATTTCAGAAAAAACATCATCGTCGGTGATGCCGGTCGAGTTGTTGATCTTATTGCCTTTCCACAAGGCGAATCTGATCATGTTGTCGGTTTAGTTGACTTATCTGGATTTGGCAGCGAACAAAATGTCGGACAACTTGTTCTTGATTATTACTTCCAATTAAAACGCGTCTCACCCAACATTGATCCTGTGTTTATATTCCCTCACGAACTCATCGATGAAAATGGACAAACATTCAGATCATTGATGTATAAATTGGGTCATATGCATATTCAGTTCAATGAATAAAAAACCGGTATCTCCAAAGAAGATACCGGTTCCCTTAAATCTATCAAACGGATTGTGAGACGTTAGAGAACAAGGCAATAATTAATGAAAAAGCGGAGTGTACGAATAGTACATGAGCATTTTGAATTAATTATTAACGCCGTTATCTAGCGTCTCACGATTCGTTTATTCGTCGGTGACGCAGCCGTGTGAGGCGTCCTTTACTGATTTAATGAATTTATACAACGTACCACGCGTTGCCTTATAAGGAGGCATTACCCACGCTTCTTTACGTTTCGCTAATTCATCATCCGTTAAATCAACCGACAAACTATTTGTATTAGCATCAACGGTAATCACATCACCATTTTTCACTAATGCAATCGGACCACCTTCCTGTGCTTCAGGAACAACATGGCCAATAATGAAACCATGAGAGCCTCCAGAGAAACGTCCATCGGTAATCATCGCAACATCTGAACCTAAACCTGCACCCATAATTGCGGATGTTGGGGTTAGCATTTCAGGCATTCCTGGTCCGCCTTTAGGTCCTTCATATCGAATAACAATTACATCACCTTTTTGAATTTCTTTATTTTCAAGGCCGGCCATCATGTCTTCTTCACAATCATAAACTCGAGCAGGACCCGTAAAGGTTAAACCTTCTTTACCTGTAATTTTTGCTACTGAACCACCCGGTGCAAAGTTACCTTTTAAGATACGGATATGACCTGAATCTTTAATCGGTTTATCAAGCGGTGTAATGATGTCCTGTCCTTCTTTTAAACCCGGTAAATCAGCCAGATTTTCTGCGATTGTTTTTCCTGTTACGGTCATGCAGTCGCCATTGATTAAACCGGCTTCAAGCAAGAATTTCATTACCGCAGGAATACCACCTATCGCATGTAAATCTTCCATCACATATTTGCCACTTGGTTTTAAGTCTGCAATAAATGGAATGCGGTCACTCACGCTTTGGAAATCTTCAATGTTTAATTCAACATCAACCGCTCGCGCCATCGCGAGTAAATGTAAAACAGCATTTGTCGAACCGCCTAATGCCATAACAATAACCATGGCATTTTCAAATGCTTCACGCGTCATAATGTCACGTGGCTTAATATCTTTTTCGAGCAAGTTCAGCATTGCTGCACCGGCACGGATACATTCATCGATTTTGTCTGGATCAGTTGCTGGCGTACATGAACTATATGGTAGAGTCATTCCCATCGCTTCAATAGCAGAAGCCATTGTGTTTGCGGTATACATACCACCACAGGCACCTGCACCTGGACAAGATTCTTTTACAATATTGCTGCGTTCTTCTTCCTCAATTTTGCCAGTGATGAACTCACCGTAACTTTGGAAAGCAGAAATAATATCTAAACTCTTATCACCTAAATGGCCCGCTCGAATCGTGCCACCATAAACCATTAATGACGGACGGTTTAAACGTCCCATGGCAATCATCACACCCGGCATGTTTTTATCACAACCTGGAATAGAGATATTACCGTCATACCACTGCGCGCTCATTACGGTTTCAACGGAATCTGCAATGATTTCACGAGACTGAAGTGAGTAACTCATGCCATCGGTACCCATAGAAATACCATCACTCACACCGATAGTATTAAAACGCATACCGACCATACCCGCTTTTACTACACCTTCTTTTACTTTCGCAGCTAAATCATTTAGATGCATATTGCAGGTATTACCTTCCCACCAGACGCTCGAAATACCTATCTCAGGTTTCTTCATATCAGCCTCGGTCATACCCGTGCCGTATAACATCGCTTGTGATGCACCTTGTGATTTTGGCTCAGTAATGCGTTTACTGAATTTATTCAAATTATCACTTTTATCGCTCATGAAACTCTCCGTTATTCGTTCTGGTGGGTCTTAAAATTCAAACCTTTCCTATTTTAAATCCAGCATAAACCCGCTCTAGATCATGTTTAGGAAAATAAAGTCAGGTATTATAAGGCAAAGTTGGCAAATAACTGAATCAAAGATTAAATTTCATCCATTTTGGCCGATAATTATTATACGTTTTGTGTGTTAGGTGGAGTTTCGATGGACCTGAGCCGGTTAACCGTCAAATATTGGGCAAATATTTTCTTTGCAAGTAGTGTTTTACTACTTGGTAGCTCTTCTGTGTCTAGTGCTTTCACGTTAGCAAAAATGCCAAAACAATTGGAATCCAATACCTCCATACCGCTTAAAAAAGCTGAGCAGTTAGAAAAGCAACGCAAACTCTTTGTTCAGGCAGAGAAGGCTCTCAAGCTTGGTCGCTATACCCAATATAAAAAAATGGAGCACCGCCTGAATGATTATCCGCTCTATCCTTATTTACGTTTTATTGAATTAGAACGTCGTCTTAATAGTACCTCGACACAAAAGATTCAAAACTTTTTACAGACATACCACGATACCCCTTTAGCCAATAAACTGTATTACCGCTGGATTAACTCACTTGCTCGTCGGGGAAAATCAAAAACACTAATCCAATATTTCCGTCCGACACAAAATACGCGTCTGCTTTGTCAGTATGCTAATGCGCTGCATAAAACCGATAAACAAGGTATGGCCTACTCGCTTATGGGGGAGTTATGGCTAACCGGGAAATCACTACCGAAAAGCTGTGACCCTATTTTAAAGAAGTGGAAAAAAGCCGGCTATATGACATCAAACCGACTTTGGGCGCGTATTCATTTGGCAATGAATAAAGGCAAACGTCGCCTTGCAACCTACATTGGTAAATCATTACCCAAGGAAGAGGTTTTCTGGCTATCACTATGGAAAAAAGTACAGCGTAATCCTGAGTATGTACTTAAAGCCGATCAACATTTCAAAGATCAGCACTCGCCCATCATGCACTGGATTTTAGTGGATGGCATGACGCGTCTGTCTCGCCGCAAACCCTTGATTGCAGCTAAGTACTGGCAGGAAATTCGTCATAAATATAGTTTTAATAAAGAAGAAAAAGAACGCATTGAACGCCGGCTGGCGCTCTCATTAGCACGTGCAGCCACACCACTCAGCCGTGATACCTTAAAGAAATTAAAACTGGAAAGCCGTGATGCCCAAGTTATCACACCACACATTCTTTCAGCAATTGGAGACAAGGATTGGGAAGGTGCACTGGCCTGGCTGAATAATTTAAAAAGTAATGAACGTAATAGTGAACGCTGGAACTACTGGCGAGCCCGTGCGCTCGAAGAAATGGGGCGACTGGATGAAGCTCGTTCACTCTATTTGCAAATAACCGACAACCGTTCTTACTACAGCTTTTTAGCTGCCGACCGAATTGGTGATCGTTATCAACTCACCCACCGCCCAATCAACACACCTGCAGCCGAACTTATAAAGTTACAGCATATTCCCGCTGTTGCCCGTGCCGGTGAACTGTATCAATTAAAACGCATTGTGGATGCCCGCCGAGAATGGCATTTTGCTATTCAGCGAATGGATAAAAAACAGCTGCTGATGGCAGCACAACTTGCCAATAAATGGGGTTGGCATGATCGAAGTATTATTACTCTCGCTTTAGCGCAGTACTGGGATGATCTTGAATTACGCTTCCCGCTGGCTCATAAAAATCACATTGAAAAACAGGCCAAACACGAAAACATTAATCCCGCCTGGGCCTTTGCCGTCATTCGGCAAGAAAGTGCCTTCACCGCTGATGCTCGCTCCTCTGCAGGTGCATTGGGACTCATGCAGCTCATGCCACGTACTGCCCGCCAGGTCGCTCGTTCCTTGCGCATTAAGCGCCCTAATCAGCGAGACTTGCTCAAAAGCAACATCAATATCAAGTTAGGGGTTCGCTACCTGCGTAAACTTCAGGAGCGCTTTAATGGCAACTCTATACTCGCAACAGCCTCCTATAATGCGGGTCCCTGGCGAGTTAAAAGTTGGATGCCAAAGGATGAAGCTCAAAGTGCTGACCTATGGATTGAGAATGTGCCCTTCACTGAAACCCGTAAGTATCTCAAGCGAGTGCTCACTTACACCATTATCTACGAGCAACGGTTAGGCCTGGAAAGCAAACCCTTGCTAGAGCGCATGATGCCCATTTCCAGGCCCTCCAGCAGTGGTAAAAAAATCTAATTTATTGATAAATTAATTTCTAAAGGCTGATTTTTTCAGGCCGATAATTAGATAGATCATATAATTTATTCAGTGGAGTCCCGCTATGCTATCCGTATTCTTTGCTACCCTTTCAGGCCTGATTTTATTTGTCATGGGCTATTATTTTGGCCACCAAATTGGCAGCACACGCCATATTCGTGAACAACTTGCAAAAGTAAGGCCTGACGAACGAGATTAGTCCATAAAATTAGACTTAGTCGAAACAAGAATATCATCACTCTTAGGTACCAAAAGATTCTCGGTGTGTTCCATGTCATAACCATAAAAATCTTTTAAATAGCCAAAAACATGTTTTTTGTCAAACTCGAGGTGTTCTTCCATGCCTTCGATGACACTCCTCGCTAATTCACAAGTTTCTTTTTGATCACGCTTAATAATAAAAACACGGTTATCTAAACGAAAACCGGCTTCTAACATTTTTGCTTTGATGGCATCCCAAACTTCCTGGCATGCCTTTTCTGAATGATTATCATAATCAAGGTTAATAACGATTGCGCAACTCATGTAAAAACACTCCTTGTGTTTATTTTCCGTACTGTGAGGGTATTTGTTTTTCCTTTAAAAGGGTTCGGAGTCAAATTAGAGCATCCACACCTAACTATAGAACACTTTCGCTCTGATTGGACTCCGCCCCCC
>JAUVEN010000054.1 GCA_030594815.1 Gammaproteobacteria bacterium | reverse complement strand
AATTGATTTTAAAAATGGAAAATGGGAGGGAGATTTCTCCTTCTAGTACGTTCAAATCCCTCATATAAAATGTATAATTACATCACGTGAAATACACGTCTTACTTAGCAAAACGAATACATTATGAATCGAGTAAAAATTTATAGCACTGGCGTTTGCCCAATTTGCGAACAAACTAAGAAATTATTAAGCAAGTGGAACATTGCTTATGACGAGGCACGAATTGATCTCGAACGTGACTTATTAAAAGAAATGCTTGAAGTTACGAATCATGCGCGTATGGTTCCTCAAATCACCATCGATGGAAAATGGATTGGTGGATTTACCGAGCTCACCGAAATGCATATGGAAGATGAGCTTGACGATCTAATGAACGCATAAACTAATACTACTAAACACCAGGAATAAACATGTTAGATACAAACGAATATTTTGAAGGTAAAGTAAAATCTATCGGCTTTAAAACAGCAACGCTACCTGCAACTGTGGGTGTAATGGAAACAGGTGAATATGAATTTGGCACCTCACAAAAAGAAACAATGACAGTTGTTTCAGGCGCCCTCACTGTTAAATTACCTGGCACAACAGACTGGAAAACTTTCAACCAGGGAGACAGTTTTATTGTTGAAGCCAATGAAAAATTCCAACTTAAAGTTGAAATTGCCACCGCTTATCTCTGCACATATGAATAAGCACCTACGAATAAACGGATAATATATTATGAAACTTTATCTCATGCGTCATGGAGAAGCTTTATCGGCTGAAGCGGATCCAGAACGAGGCCTTTCAGATAAAGGTAAAGAGAAAATTGAAGCTCTTGCTAAGCATTTACATAAGCAACAGCTAACCTTTCAGTGTGTTTTTCACAGCTGGAAAAAACGTGCAGTACAAACGGCTGAAATTATGGCAGATGTTTTATCGCCTGAAATTACGCTGCAATTGATGGAAAATATCACACCAACGGATGATCCTGTTTTGATTGTTCCAGAAATAAATAGTTGGGACAAAGATACATTAGTAACCAGTCATCTTCCTTTTATCCCCAACCTGGTTACGTTACTTACAGGGCAGGATGTTTTTTTATCGGCCATCAGTTTTGAGGCAGGGACTATAGTTTGTCTTGAAAAAGGCAATAACAATACCTGGGCAATAAAATGGTCAACAGCACCCTCTGAAATTAATAATAATAGGATGGATCAAGGAACAAACCTACTTAACTTAAGCGAATAAAATTCAAAGATTTATATCTTTCTATATATCACGCATTAAACGAGAAAGAAGAATAAAAACTTATTTTTTATACATTGGTAAATAACCTCCGACGACCTGCAAAGGGGTTGGATTATTAACCTCGCTCACCCATACAGCGAGGGCATATTTTTCTGCCTTTGAATAATGTAATTCTGGCAGATTCAAATTCCATTCTAAATTATTACTTTCTATTGTATTAAACCCAACAACAACAAACTCATGTTTAGCAGTCCGCCCTTCATTTTCGCCACGTTCTATATGACTGATTAAATTCATACCTAATACAGCAACGTTGAGTCTTAGAGGAAATGTAGATTTAGTGATTTCTTTATAACTTGCATGAACCTTTTTATTTTTAATTGATACTTTAAGGTTCCCTACCGTTGAGTTTTCTTTTGGTAGGGACTTAGAAAACAAACCCGGTCTCCAACTTGAACCATTCACCATAAATGCTGGAGTATATACGGTAGATGCACGTTTTAAACTTGCATAATGAGATTGGCGTATACCGAACGATTTAGTTGCGTACTGATCTTTCCAGCCAATGTAATCCCAGTAATCAACATGAAATGCAACAGGGATCCATTTTTTCCAAAGCTCATTGTTATTTTTAAGATCATTTAGATATGTTTCAGCTGGAGGACAACTACTACACCCTTCTGATGTAAATAATTCGATAAGCGTATTGCGTTTAACGCCACTTTCAAAATATAAGTTTTCTGCATATAGAGAGTTCAGCAATAATATATAAAGGATAAAACTATATTTAATCATCTTTCAGTCTCTCCCTACTAATTGACAATCACCGGATCAGTTATATATAACTAATCCGGTGATTTATTACATTGCTTTCATTAATTATCGATTCGATCTATTGTCACTATTGCTGTTGCGTCACGCCAATCTAAATGAGCGGGGTTTAAATCACTTCCACCTTTAATTCCGCCATGGATTGTAATAAAACCTTCAGCCCCAACAGTTGCTCGTTCATTACCCGATGTAGTAGAACATGGAGGACCAGGGATAAAAGCGCAGTTTTCATTGTTGGCTTCAGAACCGGCATCATAAGTACTTGCCATATAACTCACACTCTTCTTTGGTAAAGATTTTCCAGAAATAGCCGTGAACGCATCATTTGATGTTGCTAACATACCCGTCATACTTATTTTTGCATTTTTAGGTGCACGAAATTCATATGATGCTTTGTTACCATAAACAATAACACCGCTATCCGAAACAATGTCATACACACCGCGCGCGCCATCAACTTCATTATAGAGTACTGAGTTATTACCTGTTTCAGCTTGAGTCGCTAAACCTTCACTTGCTGCTGTTGCCACTTCAAACAATTTAAAATGACGATTATGAATAACAATTAATGGAGGAGTAATTACATGATGTGATGTTGCATTTGTAATAGTTACTCGATAATTATTCCAGTCACTTGCCATAACTGAGCAAGTTCCCATTGTTAGCAATACAAATATTCCCGTTATTTTTTTCATTTCATATCTCCATGATGTTTTAAATGAAACGCTATCATGGATAATAATTATTGCGATAGTGTCACTAAAATGTCACATTTTTATCACAAAAAATTAAACTGTAACACTAGGTAAATCAAATGAAAAAACTGCGCCTTTATTTTCAGCAGGAGAAACAAATATAGAGCTATTATGTAATTGTATTATTCGTTTCACTATTGCCAGACCTAAACCTGAACCATCTTGATCTCGATGTTTTTCAATGCGATAAAACCGTTCAAATATGTGATGAGCTTCATCCTCTGATACCCCCTGACCAGAATCTTTAATGAGTGTCTCTACCTTTGTCTCTCCTATGCTCAAGGTTATTTCTACCTCACCTCCTACAGGTGTATATTTAATTGCATTGTCAAGGAGGTTTTCCAGTACCCGTTGTATTAATCCAATATCAGCGGAAACAAAAGCCGGTATTTCCGGTATTTTTGTTTCAAGTCTTATACCTTTATTTTTAGCCTTGAGTTTAAATTTTTGACTCACATCTTGCGCAAGTTCACTCATAGAGAAAGATTCAAAATGAAGTGTTGCATCGCTATTTTCCAGGCTCGCTAATTCAAATAACTCCGAGATCAGCTTTTGCAAACGTTGACTATTTTCATAAGCGGTTTGTACATACTCTAAAATCTCAGACTCAGTTAATATCTCATTTTTTAAAAGCAATGTTTCAAGGTAACCTTGTAATGATGCCAATGGGGTTCGCAAATCATGCGAAACATTAGCAATTAACTCACGTCTGGAAGTATCATTATGTTTCAGTAACTTTACTTGCTGAATAATACGCTCTGACATTTCTGAAAAAGTAGAGCCTAATTTGTCAATTTCATCTCCTTTGCGGCCATCAAATCGTTCTGGTAGTAAAACAGGTAGTGTAAAATCTGTTTTTTTAAATTGTTCCATTGCATCTGATAAAACATAAACTCGCCGAGTAATGTAACGAAATAATAAATAACCAATTATCGAAGCTATTAAAACACTAATAAAAATAGCCATTAACCAACTGCGTATCAAATAACTTGATTCTAATAAATTAAATATCGAACTGTATGTTTCACCTGCTAACACAATATATAAATAACCATCTAATCGATTAGCATTTTTAATTGGTGCGACAGAAAAAACTTTGTTTGACTTGTTCGACCGAGGATCGTCTCCTAACACAGGCAAATCAGGCTTTGATTTAAGAAAAGTATTAACGGGTAACATTGAAATTTTTTGACGCTTCACCGCACCTTCTGGCGCAGAATAAGCCATTATTTTTCCACCTGGATCGGTAATGTATATTTCTATGCTTGGATTAACCAACATCATGCCATTAAGCACGGCCTTCATTGCTTTATGATTTACCTTTTTATCGATGATTAATTTTTTTTCTTTAACAATATTATCAGCTAAATCAACATTAAGACGTTGGTTAAGTTCTTGCAAAAACATGGGGGCAGTGTAAACAATCAGACTAATAAATATGCTGGAAAGAATCAGCAGCATAAACAACTGGGTAATAAATAAACGGTTTGCAATACTATTAAACATTTTAATGTACACCCAGAGTATCATTAAACTTATAACCCACACCCCAGATGGTAAGAATATATTCCGGGTTGGCCGGGTCGAGTTCTATTTTTGCTCTTAGACGATTAATGTGTGAGTTAACCGTATGTTCATAACCTTCATGTCCATAACCCCAAACCAGGTCAAGTAACTGGGCACGAGAATAAACACGCCCAGGGCGTTTTACAAAGTGGTGTAATAATTCAAATTCTCTAGCCGTTAGATCAACCGAACGGCCTTTAACCGAAACCTTATGAGTATCAATCTCAACCTCAAGATGGCCAAAAGTAATATTATTTTTGTCGCAATTTTCAGATGATATTGAAAAAGCTTCAACTCGACGAAAGAGTGCCTTTATTCTGGCCATCACCTCTCTCACACTAAAGGGTTTAGTGACATAATCATCTGCACCAATTTCAAGACCAAGTACTCGATCAATTTCTGAGGACTTTGAAGTCAGCATTAATACAGGAGTGTAATTATTTTGATTACGAATACGACGACAAATTTCAAGGCCATCCATACCGGGTAACATCAAGTCTAATATCACCAGATCAAACGATTCATTTTCCAGAAAATTAAGACCTTTCAAACCATCATCAGCATGCTTAACGCTGTAATCAAGATCAGACAGATTTAAACTCAATATATTCGCTAAATCAGTATGGTCTTCAATTATTAATATTTTTTTTTCAGACATCCTGTCAACCTAGCATTGAATTGTCACGAAATAATCACAGAGAATAAATTTTATCTTGCCGTATTGGCCTGAGACCCAGATTTTTAACGATAGTTCAGCAATCTATTACGCAAAAAAAAGCCAGGATTAACTACCCTGGCTAAATTTTTATTCACAGGTACTAACAAATGGCTGCATGCGTTGCATGTTTCATTAATTTACGGAAAGAGCTTCCTTTTAAATGAACAAGCTCTTCATGATCACCTGCTTCAATATAAACATCTGAGCAATCGTTAAGCTTATAATCAACAATAGATTCCATTGAATATGCAGTACCTACAGCAGGAATTGCACCTAATTCACAATCAGAAAATAAGGGCTTTAATTCTGATTCTGTTGCCATACCCATGTGACGATTAAGGGCATGATTTACTTTTCTAAATTTTACATGTTCCGTCGCCGGAATAACTGCCATCAAATACCCATTATCATCTTCAAGAATAACCGATTTTGCCAGGTTTTTACCTGATATATGTGCTGACTGAGCTGTGGTCATGCTTGAAGTGGTGTGGGAGTGAGATAGAGTGTCGTAAGCTACACCGTTGTCTGCGAGGTATTTCCGTAATGTTAGTGCTATAGCCATAATACACCTCCCGTTATACGCTAAAGGCAAGTTCAACATAAAGCATAAATACCCTATGCCTAAGATAAGTATAGTCTGAGAAATCGGAGTTACAAACAGAACCTGACTAGAATATAATTCAAGTTCAAATTAGAAATAATGTAGGTACTTTAAACAATGAATAAAATAATATTACTGATTGCCATCTCATCACTGGTCGCTTGTTCATCAACCAATACTGGCATGCAATTTATCAATAAAACGCCACGTGGTCTTAAAGTAATAAATATTATGAATGAGCAACATTCAAAAGCCTATCAAACGGCGGAAAAGCATTGTGCTAAATATTCCAAGGTTCCCAGAGTATTAAAAAGAATTAAACAAACTGATGATTTAGAAATACCTATGACAACAATGATAATCGAATGCATCAGGCCTTAAAAATAGCTTTAAAAAGAAGCTAAAAAAGCACTTTCAAAACGTTCATAATCTGCAGCAGGTAAATCGTTAATTCCTGCTGCGGCCTTACGCCCGCCTCCTGTTTCAAATTGTCGACATAATTCATCTGCACCCGTTTTATTGTTCAGCGGTGCTCGTACACTGACAACAAAGCCACTGTCCGTTTTAGTTAGCATGGCATGAGCCCTGTCCGGATTTTCCTGTGCCAGTTGATTAGCAAAAACACCACTTACTCTTTTTGCCCACTTTTCATTTTCTAAAATAAACAGAGAATGTGTCGCACTTTCAAATTTCGCTTTTAGTAACTCTGCATTCTTTATATCTTCACGATAGCCATTCAATAGTGTTTTATATGCAGGTTCATTATTAATAAAATCTAATGGATCAGAGTAAGGTTTTATTTTTAAATACAATTCTTCAGGATTAAATATCAGGTCATCTAAAGAAGCTCCATAGCCATTATAATTTATACATGTACCAAGCAATTTTAACTCTTCTAATTCCTCTGCAGAAAGGTTTAATGGTTTGGCCGCCTCTTCTGCGGCAACAAAAAGATTATCACCAAAGGCTGCCGTCACCGCCCAGGCTAAATATTTATGATTTATATATTCGCTCACCAATAAGCTCGTACACATATTGGCATCAGTATTAATATATGCCTCTAACCTTTCATCGTCAGGTATTTCACCTGCAAAGTGATGATCAAAATAAAGTACATTAGTGCCTTTATTAAGCAACTGCTCAAGAGCTTCACGATTTTTATCAAGTGATATATCTAAAACCGTTACCGTATCATCTCGATCAGCCTGAACGTTTTTTAATAAACTAATATCCCGCTTTACCCCTGTAACTAATGTAGTTAGCAACGGTTTCGTTAAACGCAACTGGTGTAATGCACAGATCCCATCTGCATCACCATTAAAAACATCAATAAATTTCATCTTCTCTCTCTTAAAATTGGGCCGAATTCTGTTATCAAACCAGTATCGACTACTAAATTAGTGAATATGGACATCATAGCAAATGTTAAATACTGTTAAATACACTTTTTTTGTAATGATTTTTATCTATATTTAATACCGGTGTGTAATTTAGCTTGGAGATAGGTATGCAGTCTACTTTTGATAGTTCACGTATTTTTAATGATCAAGATGGTTGGTATGTTGTAATGCGTGCCTCAGATGATAAAAACCTGGTTGGTTCAAAACATAAAATAATTGGCAGCCAGCACTTGATGGGGCCATTCATGGACAAGCACCAGGTTGAAGACTGGTTAGAGAGTTTTCTTGCCATACATTTTGAAAATCGAAATCCCGATATTTCTACAATTAATCTCCAGCATTAAACCCGTCCCCGTTGAAGAAACAACGAATTTTGGACATAAAAAAAGGCCGGTGATTTCTCATCGGCCTTTTTATTTCAGCTAGCTATATAAGCGTAATAGCTTATTCTTATTACTTAGCTTTAGCTTGTGCTTCTTCTCTTTCTTTAGTCTCTTTAATAACTTGTTCTGCTATATTCTTAGGACAAGCTTTGTAGTTTAAGAATTCCATTGAGAACTGACCACGACCAGAAGTCATAGTACGTAAGTCACCAATGTAACCAAACATTTCAGAAAGTGGACATTCAGCTTTGATACGAACGCCTGTTGTTCCCGCTTCTTGACCAGAAATCATGCCGCGACGACGATTCAAATCACCAATAACATCACCAACGTGATCTTCAGGTGTGAATACGTCAACCTTCATGATTGGCTCCATTAACTGAGGACCGGCTTTAGTCATCGACTGACGATAAGCCCCTTTCGCAGCTAACTCATAAGCCATTGCAGATGAATCCACTGCGTGGGAAGCACCATCCATCAAGGTGACTTTAAAATCTAAACAAGGGAAGCCCGCAAGAACACCCTTTGTACTCATCATTTCAAAACCCTTTTCAATTGCAGGCCAGAATTCACGAGGTACGTTACCACCGGTTACTTTTGACTCAAACACATAACCTGTGCCTGGTTCACCTGGTTCAATAATATAATCAATTTTACCAAACTGACCTGAACCACCAGATTGTTTCTTATGCGTGTAACTGTCTTCAATTGTCTGTGTAATCGTTTCACGGTAAGCAACTTGTGGTGCACCTACTGTTACTTCAACACCATGTGTACGCTTCATGATATCGATTTTGATATCTAAGTGAAGTTCGCCCATACCTTTAAGGATGGTTTCACCTGAATCATCATCAGTCTCAACACGGAAAGAAGGATCTTCTTTAACCATTTTACCAATCGCGATGCCCATTTTTTCTGCCGCAGCCTTATCTTTTGGCGAAACAGCAATTGAGATAACGGGATCAGGGAACACCATAGGCTCTAATGTGCCAGGATGTTTCGGATCACATAATGTGTGACCTGTTTGAACGTTCTTCATACCAACGAAAGCAACGATATCACCGGCTGTTGCACCATCAAGTTCAACACGATCGTCTGCCTTCATTTCAACGATACGTCCGATACGCTCTGTTTTACCCGTAAAGGTATTTAAAACAGAATCGCCCTTTTTAATCTGGCCTGAGTAGACGCGAATAAAGGTTAACGCACCATAACGGTCATCCATAATTTTGAATGCTAATGCGCGGAAAGGTTCTGCTGGATCAACTGTCGCAACTTCACCTGTTTCTTCGCCTTCATCATCCGTAATTGGCTGAGGAATAACTTCAGTTGGGTTCGGTAAGTAATCAACAACCGCATCCAATACATTTTGGATACCTTTGTTCTTAAATGCTGAACCACAGTATGTTGGGAAGAAATCTAGTGCGATTGTGCCTTTACGGATACAACGCTGAATTTCTTCAATTGAAGGTTCTTCGCCTTCAAGATATTTTTCCATTAAATCATCGTCTTGCTCAAGCGCAGTTTCGATGAGTTTTTCGCGCCATTCTTCAACCGCGTCAGCCATATCTGCTGGTGGCTCTTGAACTTCGAAGTTTTCTGGCTTGCCAGAATCATCCCAAACGTATGCTTTACGAGTAAGAAGATCGACAACACCTGTGAAATCGTCTTCGATACCAATTGGAAGAACCATTACTAATGGATTTGCACCAAGAACGTCTTCAACCTGCTTAACAACACGGTAGAAATCACCACCCATGCGATCAAGTTTGTTAACGAAAATAACACGCGCAACGCCTGATTCATTCGCATAACGCCAGTTTGTTTCTGATTGAGGCTCAACACCACCAGACGCACAGAATACACCGATGCCGCCATCTAATACTTTAAGTGAACGGTAAACTTCGATTGTGAAATCCACGTGTCCCGGTGTGTCGATGATATTCATGCGGTGACCATCCCACTCACACGAAATCGCAGCAGACTGGATGGTTATGCCTCGCTCAGCTTCCTGATCCATGAAATCCGTAGTCGCTTCACCATCATGTACTTCACCCGTCTTATGGATGGTACCGGTTAACTTCAAAATACGCTCTGTGGTCGTGGTTTTGCCCGCATCCACGTGCGCGAATATACCAATATTTCTATATTTGCTTAAATCAGTCATCTTCTTGTTACTCTAATATTAATAAAAACGTTAAAAAATCTAATGTGGACGTCAAACAGAAGGTGTCCACGACCAAAATTCGGTTGATGAATAAAAATTCACCAAAAAATAGCCGCGAATTATATACTAAAGTCAGTTCAAATAGGCAGGATATTGAAGATTTTACGCTCTGATTATGTCTAAATTTGACAAAAAGAAAGGAAATTATCTAATTTATTGGGCAAAACCAGGCTTCATAGATAAAATCTACTTTGACACAAAATCTGGCACTCATTTAGCTAATATGGAATTTGTTTTTACCACTGTGTTTGGCGATATAACATGCCGCATCAGTTTCTTTTATTAGCCCTACAAATGTTGCAGATGTACCAACAAATTCTTTAATCCCAATACTACAACCCTTTATGGTGACCTTTTCGTTGTCAATCAGCAGAGAATATTTATGCACTCGTGAAATCAAACATTCTGATATCTCTTTGGCCTTATCCAAATCACAATTTTCCAGCAATATGGCAAATTCATCGCCACCAAGTCGGGCTAACGTATCATTTTGGCGTATGCATTTTTCAAGCTCACGCGTTATACCAACAAGAAAATTATCACCTGCAATATGGCCGTAATTATCATTTACGGGCTTAAATTCATCGAGGTCGATATATAACAGAGAATGGAGTAACGCCCTTTTCTCCCCATCATTTTGTAACGAATCAAATTGATGCTGTAGCCAGCGACGATTATAGACATTCGTTAAAGCATCATGGGTGGCATCCCAACTCATGTTTTCAGCGTCCTGGATTAATCCTGATTCAATTCTATTCACTTGTGACAGCACTCTTTTTGTTGCCAGCAGGAGAACAAATAAAATCAGAATGGCAATAATATAAGTAAACCTGATGCTTTCACTGTACTGTTGTTTAGCATCATCTCGTGCGTGTTGAGCATTACTTCTGATTATTTCAACGAGTAAATCAATGTTAGCAAGCACCTGGTATTCAAGCGGGAGATCTTTTGCAGAGATATCTGAGTGGAGTTTTTTATCTCCACCCGACTGAATACGTTCTACGATATCATTTTGTATAAGTTCAGTTTTATTAATTGTTTTACTTACATTATCAAATAAAGCTTTTTCATTTTCAGCTAACCCTAATGAGCTTAGTTCCTTATGTAAATCTAAAAAAACAAGTTTCATCTTGTGAAATGAAGTAAATATCTCATCCCTCTCCCATGGGTCCTGAGAAAGATACATCGTTACCATATGTAAAGAACGCTCACGCACTATTTTAGACATCAACATGATGATATCCAGTTTTCGATTATATATGTTGTTGATGTCTGTCTGAGTGGTGTTGTTTTGATTGAGAAAATAAATATTTTGGACAATAAGAAGAGTGATTAAGAATAGTATTGTTATTGCGTTAGCAATAATAATCCGCCTTGATTTAGTAGTCCTAATCATATTTGAGTATTTTTTATTTACGAGTTTATAAATTATCGACCATTATTCACATTTCTAAACAATTTTATTAAATTAATTACTTACTTACAAATCATTTTTATCATATCTTTAATTCGTAAGCTCAGTTCTTTTAGTGTTTGAATGTTATCGACAGGGTTAACCTTATCAAAGCCCAGACGTTTAAATGCTGGTAATACAGATAGATCGGGGCCTTTTATTTTTTCACCTCCGACTAAATGAGAGTGCATTAATGCGACTTGTACCAAATCACAATAATCAGCTTTTTCCACTTTACGATTCCAGTCATAGGCATGTTTTGCAACCTCAGTAAATTTTTCGGCAAAGCCCCATTGCTGTAATACCATGCCACCAATATAACTTTTAAGATGATTTAATACCGCAGTAAGATTATTTTCTTTTGTCGCAATTTGTGGATGACGATCAGCAACAACAAGAATAGGAACAACACCAATATCATGAAGAATACCGGCCATAAATGCCTGATCACGATTAAAGCCAGGTATTTTTTTTGCTAACGCATAACAAACAACACCGGTACGAATACTGTGTTCATAAAATTTAGTCATGGCATCAATAACGGGTTGTGACTTTGGCATAAACAAATCTCGCAATACCACTCCCATTACAATGGTTCGCACAGCATCAACACCAATACGTGTTAATGCGTCCTGAATAGAATCACTTTGTGTGTCACCATATAGAGGACTGTTTGCCACCTGTACTACACGTGCAGCTATAACAGGATCCATTTGTATAATTTTTGAAAGTTTTTTTGTACTAACATCCTCTTTTTCAAGTGCCGCATTTATAAATAGTGCAATTTCGGGAAGGCTGGGTAATGTTATAGATTTACTTTTAAACAATTCGGTAATTTCATCAAACAATGCCAGACTGGTGTTGCCTAACAATGTTTCAAAATCTGCATAGTTCAAATCTGTTTTGAAACGATCGTGGTTAATGCCATATTTTTCAATGGTCGTTTTCTCCACCTGCAATACCTTACATACACCAAGACAACGACCATAATGGCCCGGTGTATCTGAGTAAAATATTGGGTCTTGTCCGCGATCTGTATCGGCCCACATGAGTGTTTGAATTCCACCTGTTGATTGTAATTCAATCTCACCCTTTAAAAGATAGAGAGTAGAACCTGTATAGCTTTCTGCAACCAATCGATCATTTTCAGCATGCTCTTTAATTACCGCATGTTCGGCAATATCTACCATCGCCGTATCTTCTAACTTTTTAAAATCGTTTAAACCTAACAATTCTTTCAGATCTACCATTACTCACCTATTATTTATAATTCTGCTATTAATAATAGAACAACATATCTTATTATTCTCTATTTCTTGTATGATTAAATGGTCAATCCAGCTATGAACCGTGTATATATGTTTGCTTATATTGATACAGATCATCATATTTTATAACAATATCTACTAATATTTGAATAGAAGGTAAAACAGAAGAGGTGGCTAGGATATGGCAGATTTAGAGCACTTTAAACAAAAGCTAACAACGTTAAAAGATGACCTTACACGGCGGGTTAGTGCGATTGATAAGGACATTAAACATGAGGGCATGTCATCAAACTGGACTGAGCAGGCGACTGAGCGTGAGAATGATGAGGTTCTTGAGTCGTTGGGTAATGCTTCGGAACAAGAACTGGTAATGATCGATAATGCCTTGAAAAGAATTGATTCTGGTGAGTATTTTTCATGCAGCGTATGCGGTGAAGAGATCCCATCGGAAAGGCTGGAGCTACTCCCTTTTAGTACACAATGTGTAAGCTGTGCAGAAAAAATTTAAACCTTAACCGGAGAGACCTATGTTAAATGAAAAACACGATCTAATTCATGAGTTACCCGAGTACCGGGATGAGATTCATAACCTGAAAACGAGCAACAATCATTTTGCCCGTATGTTTGATGAATACCATGAAGTTGATCATGAGGTTCACCGTATCGAAACAGGTGTCGAAACAACGTCTGATGATTATCTTGAAGAAAAGAAGAAAGTACGTCTGCATCTTAAGGATGAGCTACTAAAAATCATTAAAAGTGTATAATTGAAAATACACTTAATGATAGATAGACCTTGAAGGCACGCAAAATGTACTCTCTCGAAGAACTTAGGCAACAGAATCAGGAAATTTCTCAACTGTGTGATGTGTTGACCGTATTAATGGAACAACCATCGTTACACAACAACCCTGTTGTCTGTGACTTAATGACCCGGTTTAAAGAAAAGGTATGGGTACACCTGGTCTTTGAGGACAATACTATTTATGCAGCCTTAATGCATACAGGTGATGATGAAACTACAAAAGTAGCGAAAGCATTTCATGACAGCGCTAAAGAGATCAAGCATCGTTTTTCTGGTTTTGTTCGGCATTGGTGTTCCATGCCGGGCTCCAACTCAGAACATGAAATGTTAAAAAATGAAAGTAGTGCTATTTTTTCCCTGGTGAGAAATCGCATTGTCTATGAAAATGAACAAATCTTTCCTATAGTTGAGCAGCAACTATAAAACATTAAAAATAGTTGAGCAGCAACTATAAAGCATTAACATAGTTGAGCAACCGCAATAAAAACCTGTGAAACGAAAAATAGTTTTCTATTTCTCGTTTCGTAGTTCTCTTCTGATCTCCTCCATGTTTTTCTGGTAATTTTCTGCGTTACCATAATCCAGATAATTGGCATAACGATGGTGCACGTCAATTAATTTTTGCGCATGTTTTATCGGACACCAATATTGCTCTGTGCGTGAAGCGATTTCACGTCCATAACTAATAACCCCACTAGCATAACTACAATAAAGGCAGTTTATTTTTTCAAAAATATTAAGATAAGCTAAATGTTGATGATCAAATATAATATGCCCCGCTCGTTTTACCAAAGGAATGCCATACAAACGAAAACATACCGACTGATAAATGCTGATTCCTAAATCAAAAATCACTAAAGGTATAATCAAACCATAAATAAAAGGACCGGAAAGTAAATGTTTTGGGCTAACGGTTATAAACCAGTAAAACCAGCTCGTTTTTAACTTTTTATGTGCTTCACGTATGCTCTTTTCAAACTCGATCCGCTTACCGGCTATTTTGTATGAAAACTGTGTTTGCTGCTCATAAAGCAGTACCCGAATTTCATCTTCCAATCCATGGATTTTATCTAATAGCTTTTTTATTTTCTCATTCACAACATCACCCATTCAGAGCCGCTTAACAACAATTTGTATGTTCATATAATCAGTTACACTCACAACTAAATCAACAACATCCCCGTCTCATAGAGATTGCTCATATTTTATTCCATTCAAACAGTCTTGTTTTTGTGATGCAGTCCACAAATCATGTGAAACAAACCAAAAATCCATGTTTAAATTCAATTGGTTAAGCATAATTGTTACCAACTGTTAATTTTATTAATTTAGAGTATTATCCGTAACCGCATTACTTATATCGGGGTTTTAAAATGAAAAGAATTACATTGATTTTGGTCTTCTTACTAAACGCAACGCTTTTAAGCGCCGCAGCGTCTGCTTCTGGCGAGTTTCCTGGCCGGGTTAAATACCCAGAAGTTAAAGTGGTAGAAAAAAATCAATTAATGAAAAAGATACTTGAAGTAATTATTGTTGATACTCGCTCTTCATTAGAATTTAAAACCTTACGCATTAAAGGCGCACAAAATATTCCTGTCGCCAGTAAAGACTTCGTTGAGCGAGTAAAAAAATTACGCCAAATGACGACCAAACCCATCGTTTTTTACTGTAACGGTCGTACTTGCATGAAATCATATATCGCAACAAAAAAATGCTTAAAGGCCAGGATTAAAAATGTTTCCGCTTATGACGCTGGCATGTTCGAATGGGCAAAAACGTACCCTCAACAGGCTGAGTTATTTGGTATTAGCCCGGTAAATAAATCAGATATTATTCCTTCTACTAAATTTAAAGCACGTTTACTTACACCAAAGAAATTTGGTTACAACGTTTTTAATAAAGGTAAGGGAAATATCATTTTGGATGTTCGTGACAAATTTCAACGTGGTGCAGCTGGATTTTTCCCGGGAAAAGAGCAATGGATTAGTCTTAACAAGGAAGAAAAATTAAAAAACTTTATCTACAAAGCTAAACGAGAAAATAAAACACTCTATATTTATGATGAAGTAGGTAAACAGATTCGCTGGTTACAGTATGCTTTAGAAGATGCCGACATGAAAAATTATTACTTCATGGGTAAGGGGGCAAAAGGTTACTACGCATCATTAATGAAAGAGATGGGCATTAGTACAAAATCATTAAAATAATAATTTATTTAGTCTAGTATTTTAAAGGGCCAGCATTGCTGTAATGCTGTTCACTTAAGGTGTTATTTGTTTTTCGTAGGTTCGAAATTACGTGCAGCGATGGCAAGGACGCCATAGAGCTGCCATTCGAGCGCGGTGTATATACTACCCTTGTGGTTGATTTTTACCTCGACGTTCGAATGAATTCGAACCTACATTGCTTAACTGAACGGCATTAAGCATTGCTGGCCTTGTCTATTCTCAGATAATTCTATTTAAACCAATCATCCACTTCATCATCACCTAAGTCAGAAATGTCTTCTTCATTGAGTTCAACAATACCCACCGGCAACTCGGCTTCGGCTACGGGATTATAAGCAACGGGTTTAGAAGCAGGTGCTTCATCTTTGTGACTGGATAATTGAGATTCATCCTGAAAGGCTTTAAAAAACAGCTGAAAGTTTTTTTCTGTTAAACAAATAATAATCTTTTCAGGTGGTATATCCATACGGGCATCCCAGAAAGAAGTGATCGCCCGAAAAAAAGCACGTGCAGATGTTTCAACCGGTACCCCAAAGATGCCAGAACTAATGGCAGGAAAAGCAATCGACTTCCAATCATGCATATCGCAGAGCTGTAAGCTTCGGGAAACCGCTTGTTGAATTTTTCGCTGTTCATCACCTTCTCCCATCTTCGGTCCAACTGCATGAATAACTGCAGCATAAGGAAGATGTCCAGCTGATGTAAAAGCAACCATGCCACTCTCAAGCACACCATGTTCTTTTATAAACTGATCACTTTCATTTTGAATAACGTCTCCCCCCCGATCAGATATTTGACCGGCAACGCCACCACCATGAGATAAGCCGCCATTCGCGGGATTGACTATAACATCGACTGGTGCGGAAAGAAGATCGGCAACCATGAGAATAAGTTCTCGATCACCAAAGAGAAACTGCATGGTTTGTTTTTTATTATCCGTCATATTTTATTATTTTTTTATCTATGACAATAACTGCCAACTTATATAAGAGGTAATTACCTTGTATGCGATAACTCTCGACCTTCCCTGGTCTTCGTGACACTCATACGTCCTGTATTACGGTCACTCTCAACCCTCCCTGGTCTTCGTGACACTCATACAACCTATATTACGGTCACTCTCAGCCCTCCCTGGTCTTCGTGACACTTATACGTCCTGTATTACGTATTTTAAAATATCAACAACTTGTTCGGGGGTCTGGCATACCGCATTTGCAGCGCCATCAACTTCTTTTAAGGCATGGGTGAGTTCTTCATCATGTAACGTAATAATTGATTTACCTAATGCAGAAGCATACCCGGCATCAAAAGCAGCATTCCATTGGCGGTACTTGTCACCAAAGCGAACAACCACAATGTCTGCACTTTCTATCAAGTTACGCGTACGAATTGCATTTATGCCAGATGCTTTTTGATCGTGCCAAAAACTGTTTTCTTCTTTGCCAAGTATGGCAACACCACAATCATCACTTTTTGCATGGTCGGTAACAGGATTAGCAAAAGAGATATTTAAATCGGCAGCAGATGCACCCTTTTTAATGCGTTCACGCCAATCACTGTGAATTTCACCTGAAAGATACACTATCCAATGTTTACTCATCTTATTTAAACCGTCCATTATTCATTTGCTTGAATGAAATCACCAAAAATCGCAAAAAACACTTTCAACCATTCAGGCTGCACAATTAATAAAAGCAAAACAAACACAAAAATAACTCCAACTATCCGCTTCAACATGCCTAACTCCAAAATATATAAATTTTATAATTTATTTTCTTCAATAAGACGACGAGTCATGTGTAATCGAACTTCAGGCTCTTCAGTGAGCGCATGAAATAAATGATGTGGACCTGTCGCCGCTTCTATTTGTTGAGTTAAATCATCACGAATCTCACTATAAAAAGCAAGGATACTTCGATCCATTTTATTTAAGGATTGAGACAAAGGATCTTTACGCTGTCGAACCATAATGGTATCGAATCCATCTTTATAAATATCACCCAAACAGATATGCACAGCGTTAAATAATGTTACCCAGCCGTTAAACCACAGCATCATGTCGATATCAAAAGATTCACCCGCAGGTGCTCCTTGAGTTATGACTTGCTGCAGGAGATCTTTTTCTTTAACCGTTTCCCATTCATCTAACAATGCAGCACGGCCATAGCCATCTATCGTTGAACTGGTAAGCAGAATAGGGGCATTTGTATGTTTATCTAATACAAACGTAATATCTTTTAATACTTTTTCTTTTTCTTGAGGTGCTAATGGATTTGCCTTTAAACGTGGTGATGGTTTCATATCAACCACTTGTATTTGCAAGCCACGTTTTTTTAATTCTGCAGCCAAACGGGCAACCACACCTTTATTTAACACATCATGTGAGAAATTGAGCCCCGTTTGTTTATGTAGCAATGCCAGCTGGATTTGAGCGGAATATTTTGGGTAGCGTTCAACAATATTGGCAATTTTTGCTACAGGGATACGTTCAGCCAGCAACCCTTTTTTATCAACATACACTTCCTGGTGGAACTCATCGAAACTAATTTGTAGCAACACCATGGCTTTTGGCCATTTCTTAGGGCGTGATTTAATCGCTGCGGCCATGTTACCCATGATTTCATTAGTGATTTTAGCTGTGTCGGCAAAATCACCATTTAGCAAGATAGCAAAGTTTTTTATATGTCCCATGGTTCTGATGGCATCGTAAAAATAGTCGAGTTGTTTTGTGAGATCGCCTCCGGTAAACAACACACTCTCTGTGTGCTGATTGACTAAATCAAAAACTTGCGAGGGGTTTTCATTTTTTCCACGAAGAGGTCTCCAGGTAAACATGCAATGTCGGCATGTTTGTGGGCAACCCATTGCGGGAATAATACCTAACTTGCTGTAAAAAGGTTTTTCAATAGTAAAATCAGAATCTGGTAAAGCATCTACCAAAGATAATCGTTCTAAATCTTCTTCACCCAACATACCTTTATAACGATCGCGCTCATCACTAGCTACTTGCTTAAATTGTTTCATATAACTTTCGGTAAACAATCCAAAAGACTGCCAGATAGAAAGCATGTCCTCAGCAAGTTTTTCTGCATTATTATTTCTAGTTTTTAATAAACTGAGTAGCTCAACCTGTTGTTTGAGACCACCATTTGCAGACTGGAAATATTGAATGTAACCCTCAACAAATTGCTCAGGCGTATCACTCAATAATAAATCCATTAAAAAACCAAATTTCTTGCCTCTGAAAGTTTCTAATACCTGGGGCATATAATTGACGTGTACGTTGTGGCGTAGCCAGAACCAGGCATACAAATAACTCATAGGAAAGCTAAGCTCAATGGTATCTTCGCGACTAGCCAACATTTCAAACATGGCGCGTCCGCTTGTTAAGCGATTGATTTCATTCTTGAAACGTTGACGCATACTCGACAGATAGATTGGCAACAAACTTTCCTGATCAGCAGCACTGGCAATCTTGCCTCCACCACTAACAACCGCAATGCCTTGCTGGCCATGTTCACCATGGAATTCAACTATTTGTTTAATATTTTCGCTCATAGTTCACTTAATCATTTCGCACAAACTTAACCCTATAATTATGTATATTTTAATCTACAATAAAAACATATATTATTAAATTTAACGCATTTAATTTATAAAAACCTTTAATAAATAGGGAGATAGAAATGGCATTATATACCTGTAACGTATGTGGAATGAGTGTAGGAACAATGACTTGCGGCACATGTGGTAAAGAATTGGTTCACAGTTCAATCAAAACAGATGATGGTGAAACGGTGCATGTATCAGAATGCCCGGACGGCCATGGAAAAATTAAATCTCCAATGTGTTGTGGTCAGGACATGGAAGCAAAATAATTGCTTGCTAATAAAAAGCCGGGGTATTTGTATTTAGATGATACATCCGGCTTTTTCTTACATTTATTTTGATTCCTCGACAATCAATACCTTAACTGCAAAGCCTTACATAAAAATTGCATATAAGGTTCAGCATCAGTAAAGCGTTTCAGCACTTCTTT
>JAUVEN010000005.1 GCA_030594815.1 Gammaproteobacteria bacterium | reverse complement strand
GGGGTATTTGTATTTAGATGATACATCCGGCTTTTTCTTACATTTATTTTGATTCCTCGACAATCAATACCTTAACTGCAAAGCCTTACATAAAAATTGCATATAAGGTTCAGCATCAGTAAAGCGTTTCAGCACTTCTTTCTTAAAGTTTTTACCAAGCATACTCTTTTCACTCATGTATGATATTGCAATAAAGTCTTTTCGTTTAAGGTCATCTATTAGCGGGTGATTTTTATCATAACCCCGCGGCCCGGTTTTAAGTGATTCTCCACCAATCTCAAAATTTCTTTTAAATTTTTTATCATTAACTGCAGCCAACCAATTTTTATCCTTTTCGATAATCGCATCACGAATCTTCCCTAATGTAGATGAATCTGGTCGCCAAATACCAACACCAACAAAACACTCACCGGGTTCAACATGCACATAAAAGCCAGGGGCATGAACATCCTTTCCCATCTCATGCCGAAACTGGATACCAATGTTTGTTTTATAGGGAGATTTATCTTTACTGAAACGAACATCTCTATGTACACGCATTAATGAACCACCCACTTTTTTAGCTATCGCTAAAAAATGAGGTGATAGATGAGTAATATCATTTTCCATGTCATCAATGAAGTTTAATGCCGGACTACGAATTAAATCCTCATAGTCTGATTTGTGCTCATGAAACCAGTCACGGGTATTATTTTTATCAAGTTTTTTTAAAAAAGACATTCCTTCTTTTGTAAAATAAGGATTTATCATAATGCTATCCTTGCTAATTGCTATTCATGATCAATTATTGATTAATATCAGCTCACCCAATGCAGATTTCATTTCTTCAAGTGTTAACGGTTCAATTTCATGAGGATCGTTCCAATGGCCGCAGACTAATTGTTTTACATCTTTTTGTTGATCCGAGTGTAAACTTATAATGGTTGCATACATGACAATACTGGGACCACCATCACCGCTGGCATACCTTGTTTTGATTAACCCCGGTTTTTTTCCATAATTACTCATTACGTTTCTGATGTTCAGTTTAGAAAAATCTCTTTCCCATTCAATGATATTGGTTATTTCAAATTCACCCGGCAATATTTCTTGTTGGTACGATGCTTCCTTGCTTACATATATCATGCAATGAGGCTCATAGATATCAACAGTGTTATAATTTTTTAGAGGTGCAACTTTGCCATTGGCAATATAAATGAAAGAACGATCTTTAGGAATAATCAGTTTTTGCGTGAGGCGTAATGTTGAGCCAACAGGTAAAAGCGCCTTAACGTTCATTGGGTTTTTAACCTGCGGTAAACTGCAGGATGTGGTTAATAAAACTAAAAAAAGTGTAATTACTTTATTCATAGCAGGCTCCTTATCACATTATCTCACTCAGCTAAATCATGCGCCTGATTAGAAAGAATAAAAAGAACAAAGTTCACATTAATTCATTGTTCAGCTTATAAAGCATAAGAAATATTAATCGCACCAAAATTCGTTTCATCTTTCTGCGTTTTAAATTCTTTAGTTCGAATCATATTGCTGATAGAAAAACGCAGACTTCCTGCCAGGTAAACAAAGCCATATTGAAAGTCTCCAACAAAAGGGTTTTTGTCTACGCTGTGACTATCATTAAAAGAGTTTCCATCAAGAAAAATATTCCTGGCAACAGCACGCCCTTCGATACCCGCAAAAAAGTACCAGCTGTTTTGACTCTTAGGTCTGAATAATGACAAGCCGGGGAAACCCGGACGAATATTAGGTGGAGCTAAATCACTATCAAGATGTGTTCCAAAACGAAACATGACACCTGCTGCGGCATAAGTATAAACGTTACCTAATACCAGGTTAATATGCGGCGTCATACCATAATCGAATGAACCAATGGGATTTACTTCCCTCCAAAATCGACTATATGAAACACCTATAGCTAATTCATCATCTAACTGATTATCCCAACCTTTGGGACTGGCTATGCCAATTAAATTATGAAAACCCGTCTGCATTTCTTCTGCCTGAGCACTTGGACCAACAATACCTAATGTAAGCTCGATTAAATTTCCTGTCGCTACATTATTTTTCCTTGAGACACTCGAGAGCATTGCAGCACTCAAATACAAATATCCCGCATATGGTCTGTCATCAACGACAAGTTCGGTTGCCTCAGTATTATCCGGGGTAAAGATCTTTTGCCCTAATCGATAATTAACACCATTAAACTCTCCATCCGTATCAAATACCCAAAGAAAGGATGCGAGATCTTCAAGCCATTGTTCACGATGCCCCATTAATGTTCTTGAGAGCTCTGTTCCATGAGTATAATAACGATCGCCTGATTGAGAAAAAAAATCGTTTTCCAGCTGGATGCTCCAATATTCTTCCTTTATGTTTTCCATGCCACCATCAAATGCATTTGCATCATGAGTATTGCTTATAAAAAAAATAAAAAAAAACAAAAGCCAGAGATTATTTTTGGCTAATTTCATTTTATATAAACTGCCTGAATTCATTTTAAGTTACTTCAGGTAAGGGTTGAGTTGTCTTGGCGGGTGAAATATCATCACCGATCCATTTATCCATTACGATGCATGCCGTTAAATCACCACTAACATTCACCGTCGTTCGACACATATCAAGAATTCGATCGACGCCGAGAATTAATGCAATACCCGAAGCAGGTACCCCTATACCTTGTAAAATTGTTGCAAGAATAACAATACCCACACCCGGTGTACTTGGAGAGCCAATGGATGCACCAATGGTCGTTGCGGTGAGTAACAATAAATCACTCATACTTAATTCAATACCAAATACCTGGGTTAAAAAAACGGCTGCGATAACCTGGTAGAGTGCCGTACCATCCATGTTCACGGTAGCTCCCAGTGGTACAACAAATTGAGCAATAGATTTACGCACTCCTAATTTTTCGTGAGCCGTTTTCATGGATAAAGGCATTACCGCAGCTGAACTTGAAGTAGAAAATGCCAGCAATTGTGCTTCACGAATTGCGCTCAAAAATTCTTTAGGATTTTTACCCGAAACAAGTTTTACAATTAAAACATAAACACTTAACAATAATAATAAACCAAGTATGACTGTTGCCACATAAACGGACATCCCCATCACAGCATCAATACCTATACGAATGGTGACGTCGCAAAGTAAACCAAATACAGCCAGCGGAGCAATCATCATCGCCCAATTGACTATTTTTAACGTAACAGCCTGAATACTGCTCAACAAAGCAAAAATGAGTTTGCTTTGACGTTTTTCCAGTGCCAGCATCGCCACGCCGATAAAAATGGCATAGATAACAATGGCAAACATATCTTTATCAATAAGAGATTTAAAAAGATTTGAAGGAACAAGCTGGACAATGTGTTGAGGTAATCCTATATCAACATGCTCACTTACTGCAGTAGTTACAGTTGCCGGCGTTTCGCCAACCATTGCCCGAACTAAATCAGAATCAATAAAAGACCCAGGTTCAATTACCATTGCCAATGTAATTCCAAGCACAACAGCAATTGTCGTGGTCATAACAAAATATGGCGTGATCCGTAAACCCACTTTCTTTAAAAATTCTGAATCACCACTAGAGGTAATACCAATAATAATGGACGACAATACCAATGGAATAACGACCATTTGTATAACTGCCAAAAATAATTGTCCCGGTAAGGCAACCCATTGAGCAATCCCATAAGCAAATGAATCAGAAACCAGGGCAAGACCGGATGGCGATATCAGCAACCCCAGTCCAACTCCCAGTACCATTGCCAGTAAAACCTGCATCCAAAGATGGGTACGAATTAGTAATGGTTTTGTATTTTTTTTCATAGGAATAAACTTTTTTTATCGCTTGATGGCTTAAAAATCAGGTATCATCTTTAACAGAGTATAAACCTAAGTCAGCTATAACCGTAAATAGAATTAATGACTCAACCACATATTATTTTTGTACCAGGGAAGAATCCCAAACCTTCACCTGAGCAACACCATACTTTGCTATGGCGCGTTCTATTAGAAGGTATACATCGAGCAGAGCCTCTGGTTGCTGACAACTTAAGTCAACACATTGATAACTTCAAACTCATTGCCTGGAATTACATTTACTATCATGTAACTAAAGATATTAATCGTGATCTGCCATGGATAGATGCCCTACTCAACCAACATTGTCCTAGCGAACAAGATATTCAGGATGCAACTGCGACACATAAAAAATTAATTCGCTTCCTCTATAGCATAGTCGATTATTTTCCTTCCCTGATAAAATTTTTGCCTAGCGAACTCAAGTCAACCGCTGAAGAAACTCAACGCTATTTTAAAAATAAGAATAATATTGCTTGTGATGTACGGGAAATATTAAAACAAGAACTCCGTCCTCTTTTGGAAAGTACAGAACAAGTTCTCCTTATTGGCCATAGCATGGGATCGGTTATCGCCTATGATGTTTTATGGGAACTTTCTCACATTGAAAACCTTCCCGGGAAAATTGATTTTTTAACTCTTGGTAGTCCACTAGGTATGAATTACGTGCAACATAGACTGATGGGAAATCAATATACTGGAAAAAAGAAATATCCTACAAATATTCGCAACTGGATCAATATATCGGCAGAAGGTGATGTTACCGCTCTGGATCGTATTTTCTCAGATGACTTTTCTGAAATGCGTGAATTGAATATTATTGAATCTATCGAAGACCATTGTGATGGAATATACAACTTCTTTCATAATGATAAAGGGCTTAACTGTCACCGTTCTTACGGCTACCTGGTTAATCCAGCTGTAGGTAAAGTGATAGCAGATTGGTGGCAACGTTTTATACAATAGAATATAAACATTGTAATTACACTCATTTTTTAACTTTACATCATTATTTATTAATTCTTCGTTCCTTTTTTCAGCTTCATTTCAGCTTCACCTGATATTGTTTAACCATCAAAGTATTCTGATGGAGAGAAAGTATGTCAAATAATGAAAATACCGTAAAAGTCTGGGACCCTTTTGTCCGCATATTCCACTGGACGCTTGTGCTGTCTTTTTTCATCGCATATATAACGGAAGAAGACTTTCTCAACATACACAGCTTTGCCGGCTACACCGTTCTGGCATTGCTCTCTTTACGTATTATCTGGGGAGTAATTGGAACACACCATGCCCGCTTTAATGATTTCATCTACTCACCTAAAACGATAAAAACATTCGTCAAAGACACCCTGCTTCTAAGAGCAAAAAGATACCTCGGTCATAACCCAGCAGGCGGTGTCATGATTATATTGATGATCATCAGTTTACTCATTACAACGTTAACGGGTTTAGCCATTTATGGCATTGAAGAGCAGGCAGGTCCACTAGCGAGTTGGTATATACAGGGGGATAGCCTTTGGGGTGATGTTTTTGAAGAGACTCACGAGTTTTTTTCCAACTTAACTTTATTCCTTATCTTTATTCATGTCGCGGGTGTCATCGTTGAAAGTTTTATTCATAAAGAAAATCTTGTGAAATCTATGATCAATGGTAAGAAACGCTCTGACTCTGACTCACATTAAGCAGGAAATATCATGAAAAATTTATTAATCGTATTTATTACAACAAGTTTTCTAATTTCATCAGTCTCATCTGTTACCGCTGATGAGACCACAGTAAATACTTTAATGAAAAGCTATCAGTCGCAGGGAGCAAAGAGTGGTAATGCCCAGCGTGGCGAACTGTTTTGGAATAAAACTTTTTCAGGGAAAGCTCCCTTTAACGAACGAAGCTGTAAATCGTGTCACACCGCAAATCTTAAAAACAAAGGTGAGCATGTACGTACTGGAAAAAATCTAAAGCCATTAGCACCTTCTATTAACAGTTTAAGTCTGACCAAGGTTAAAAAAGTTAATAAATGGTTTAAACGAAATTGTAAATGGACAACAGGCAAAGAATGTAGCGCACAGGAAAAAGCCGATATTTTAGCTTTTATTAAGCAACAGTAATGAACCGGAGAATTAAAATGAAATACCCTGTTATAATCACCTCAATCATCATGGCAGCAGGTGTACTCACTATACCCGTGGTCTTTAGTGATGACGACAGACGAGAATATCGTCAACGTTCAGTTGGTGTAGCCCCCGTTACTTCACCCATATATAAAGAAGAATGCAGCAGTTGTCACATGGCATATCCTCCCGGATTATTGCCTGCTCGCTCATGGAAAAAAATAATGGCTGGTCTGGAGTCACATTTTGGAGATAATGCAGAACTGGAACCTGATACATTTAAAAGTATTTCAGAATTTCTTCTTTCAAATAGTGCAGATGATTCAAATTACAGGCGTTCACGTAAAATTATGCGTTCACTTAGTGATAAAGATGCCCCCATAAGAATCAGTGAAACACCCTATATTATTAACAAACATGATGAAATTCCTGATAAGTTAATTAAGTATAATAAAAAGGTAAATAGTTTAAGTAATTGCAGTGCTTGCCATAATAAGGCTGAACAAGGTTTATTTAGTGAACATGGTGTCAATATTCCCGGCTATGGTCGTTGGGACGATTAAGAATAATCGGGCTATACTTTAACAATGGATATTATGATGAAAAACAATATCAAACATTTAACTATTAGCTTGTTCATTTTCTTATCTACCCCCCTCTATGCCGATGATGATAATGATGAAGCAAAACGCCTGGTAAAATCCGGTGAGATCATCGAGCTTGAAGCGATTTTACAAACGGCGAGAGAGATACAAGCAGGTAAAGTTCTTGAAGTAGAACTTGAAAGGAAATTTGGTAAACGAATCTATGAAATTGAGCTGCTAGCGCCTGACGGTACTGTTTTTGAATTAAAGTTTGATGCAAAATCAGGGAAGCATTTATCAACCGAGATAGAGGATTAGTATTGCGCATATTACTGGTAGAGGATGATCGTGAGCTTATCGCATCTTTAAAGAAACCTCTTAAAGAAGCCGGTTATGTTGTCGATGTCGCAGAAGATGGCATTGAGGGAGAATATCTCGGTAATGAAGACATTTATGATCTCGCAATACTTGACCTTGGCCTACCCAAACGTAATGGTCTTGAAGTACTCAGCAACTGGCGCAAGGCAGATAATAAATTACCTGTTATTGTTCTTACAGCACGAGATACGTGGCAAGAGCGTGTAGATGGTTTTAAATCCGGTGCTGATGATTATTTGGGAAAGCCTTTTCATGTCGAGGAATTACTCGCACGAATCACTGCCCTTCTTCACCGTAGCATACAGTCTCCAGGGAAGTCTCTTATAAGCGGGGATTTAATATTAGATGAAGATCGACAAATCGTGACAACTGAAGATGGTCAAACACATACATTAACAAGTACTGAATTTCGTTTGCTGCGCTATTTTCTTCTTAATACCGATACTATACTCTCTAAATCTCGTTTAACAGATCATCTTTATAATTTTGATTCTGATAAAGACAGCAATGTCATCGAAGCTTATATCAAACGATTGAGAAAAATACTTGGCAAGGAGCGTATTGAAACAAGGCGCGGACAAGGTTATATCTTTAAAGAGTCATGGTAATGAAATCAATTCAGTCAAGATTAACAGCAGGTTTATTGATTAGTTTAATTTTTGTATTTTTAATACTCTGGCTGGCTGTTAGCAGTAACATTCAAAAACTTTCAGAAAATTATATTGCCTCCCGCCTGGAGCACGATATTGAAACTTTACTCACCGCAATATCTTTTGATAAAACAAACACACTTACGATAAATGAAAAATACATTAATAGTATTTATAACCGACCTTTCTCAGGGCATTACTACACCATCCAGCATAATCAAACATTATTCCGCTCACGTTCATTGTGGGATCAAAGTTTAACATCAGACATCGTCACAACTAATAATTACATCAAAACTGTTCAGGATGGTCCGGAAAACCAATTGCTCATCATATTAAGCAGACGTTTTAATAAACAAAATAAAGACATTACTATTCACATTGCAGAAGACTTAACGCCAATAATTAAGGATATCAGTCAATTTAAAAATTACTTTGCTATTTTAGCTTTAATTATTCTTGTTAGTTTATTATTTATTCAGTTCATCGTTTTGAGAAGCGGATTAAAACCGCTAAGAAGAATGCATAGTGAACTTTCTGATTTAGAAAAGGGAAATATAAGCTCGCTCTCTACTGATGTACCAAACGAACTGAAATCTGTTATCAATGAGGTTAATCATCTGTCACTTGCACTCTATAACAGACTTAAACGTTCTCGCAACGCACTCAGCGACTTGTCTCATGCAATAAAAAAACCTTTAACCATGTTGCAAAACTTTAGTGATGAAAATAAAGAAAAATTCGATACTGAAACAAATATGTTTTTAATAGCGCAAATTTCCTCCATTCAAAATATAACAGATAGAATACTTAAGCGTGCAAGAGTAGCCGGTACATCAAAATTTAATACACCATTTGATATTAATGAAGATTTCCCTTTATTAATTAAATCAATCAACACAATGTATCCAGATAAAAATATTAATGTAACGTCAGATATCCCCAGTACATTGAAAATACAAATTGATAGGGAAGACATGTTAGAGCTATTAGGTAACTTAATCGAAAATGCCTGGAAATGGGCAGACAGCACAATCATTATCAGCATAAAACAAGCAAACAATATAACCATCATTATTGAAGATGATGGGGCAGGTGCTGATGAACAATCACTCATCGAGCTAACTCATCGAGGAGTAAGGCTTGATGAGTCGGTAAGCGGTGATGGATTTGGGCTTGCGATCACATCGGATATTATTAGTGACTATGACGGGAGTTTGTCTTTTAGTCGTTCTGAGAAACTCGGTGGATTTAAAGCCGAAATATTACTGCCAATAAATTAAATATTATAAAATTTCTTTTACACAATTACGGCCAGACTCTTTAGCAGCATATAATGCTTTGTCAGCACGCATTAAAATACTGGAATCTGTATCACCCTCACGATAATGTGTAACACCAAAACTACAGGTAATTTTACCCACTTTATCAAAAACATGTTCATCGATAACTTTACGAATTTTTTCCGCAAACACGATTACTTTTTCATCATGACTTTCCGAATCAATAATCAAAAACTCTTCACCTCCCCAACGTCCTAGCATATCTATTTTTCGGACATTTAAAGTGAGAAGTGTTGCGATTTCCTGCAATACATAATCCCCTGCTTTATGGCCATATGTATCATTAACATCTTTAAATTTATCAATATCCAGGATAATGAGGCTAAATGAGCTATTATTTCTTTGCGCTCGCTCTATTTCATAGGCGAGAGTTTCATCAATTTTTCTCCTATTATAGAGATTGGTCAGTTTGTCAGTAACAGAAATTTTTTCCAGCTCAAGTGTTCGCTCTTTAACAAGACTATTTAATTTCTCTTCATGAATTGATGCTCGTTTAATTGCAGGAATCACAATAAAAATAGATTCCAATATAAGTGTGAGCAATGTTCCCACCAGGATGAAAAGTTCTCTGGCAAGTAAATGTTTTGTTTTTAACTCACTTTCATTTTCAAAAGCATTAACTGCATCATTTAATATTGGAAGTAAGGTAAACGAATATGAATCTAGCTTATAAAGTGAAGATAACTCTTCATCTTTTACAAACTCCTCCACAAGCTTAAGATAATGCTCTACTCTGGCTTTGAGTTGTTTAGGTTTTTTATAGTAGATAGTGTTCGTGGCAGCTGAATGTGTATACATAGAGATTATATGCCTGTGATCCAGCTTCATGACTTCGTAGAGCTCTATAAGATGATTTTTAACATCTTTATCCCTGGAATCGTAATAGCGAGTAGCTATTAGAGGGATTTTTTGCGACAGCATACGTTGCTTGCCCGTTATATTTATAATATTTGCAAACTTTTGCTGGCTTTTAATAATTTGAGTTGTCGTAAAATAGGCAAATACAGCCCACCCCGCCAAACTAGCGAATACGATGAAATAAATATGTTTGAGGTTAAACATATATAACACTCTTCAATTAATATTGATTTTGTATTTTCGAACGCTTAAAAAGCCATGATAGTATAACACCAACTGTAAAAGAATCTTTTTGCTTAATTAAAGGGCTATCAATAAATGTAGCTCCATTTAAATTATCATAGCGTGCAAACAGACCGAAAAATACTTTAGTAAAGCATTTGCTGAATGTTAGTGTAATTCGAGAGCCGCTGTATCCTGCTCGTGCATTATAAGATGGGCGGCTTGCAGTTGCATACTGTAGCGCAACTTTATAAAAATAATTATTATAATCCTCATTCGCCCAGGTTGGCCCTACCGAAATAGCGGATTCCCATCCTGTATTAAAATAACGAAGCTGCAGGTATGCTGACCAGCGATAACCATGCAAGAATGACTAAGAAGTATACTTGTTTTAATTGGTGAATTTTGGTTGGCAAAATATATCCCTAAAACAACGGCAATATTTAGTGTGCTTTATAATAGTCTGAAAACATGATAAATGACTAAATGTAATATATCACGACACTTGTTTTTTAATTTAACCTGAAATCATCAACAATCAGTTTTAACGGTTGTGACATATTTGATAAATTAAAACTCGCTTGTTGAGTTTTATCGGTATCATCAACTGCATTACTTGCCAATTGATCGAGCACTGAAATGGCAACCTGCATTTGTTCTATAAAATCACCATACTCATGCATAGTTCCGGCAATTTTTTTATTACGCTTAGACGTACTAACAACACCTTCCTGAATTTTACTTAGAGCATTACTGATTTGCATAGAAAGCTGATTGCTTTGTTCTGCTTTTCCTGACTCAAGTGAATCGTTGACAGCGCTTCTTTTGAACCATTTTGCAAACGTTCAATCATTTCTTTTATTTCCTGAGTCGATGCCTGCGTGCGTGTCGCTAAAGTACAAACCTCATCAGCAACAACAGCAAACCCTCTGCCCTGTTCACCTGCTCGTGCAGCTTCGATCGCAGCATTCAAGGCAAGTAAATTAGTTTGCTCTGCAATACCATTAATAACACTGAGCACGCCTTCAATATTATCTGACTCAACCGCTAATTGCTGAATCACATTTGTAGTACGATCCACGCTTTGTAAAGTTTCTGCTACCGCAATGGAAGTCTTCTCTACACCACTGACTGCGCTTCTTGTTTCGCTTTGAGTTTCTGCTGAAATTTCTGCAGCCTGATTTGAAACTGCTAAAATCTCAGCTTGTACTCCGCCCATTTGTTGCATTATTTGATTTGCATTACTCGCTTGTTGATTTTGTTCGCTAGCTGCTGATTGAGAGTTACTTGCAACCTCATTTAAGCTCAGCACTGCATGATTCAAATTTTCACTTTGTTCTGCGATTGATTGAATAACGGTATGAAGATTACTGGTCATTGTATTAAAACCATTGGCCATTTCACCCAGCATGTCATCGCTCTTGATGCCGCAAACCCTTGTAAGATTTTTTTCACTGATTGCTTTAGTCACTGCCCCATATTCTGTAACTTTCGCAAAAGTACAAATTTAGTAAGGTAATAGTTTGAAATACCGATTGTTCCACCGGCTAATAAACAGCCAATAACAAACCACATTTGCATACCTGGCTTCCATTCCACAAAAAACTGGGCATAGAAAGGGAAAATAATGCCCATTCCCAACCCAAAAGCCATAAATGACCATAATAAATTTCTCAGGATACTAGCTGGCTTAGAAAACATGGTGGAAACTCCAGATAAATCAGGTATCGCAATTAATCAAAACATACCATTTTATCGGCTTATTCACCGATTACCTTTAGGCAAAAACATGCTTTTCACCCACAAACAGGAATATGCGAAATCACCAGACATGATCAAGTCTGACCAAGCCATTATTCAGAAAACTATTAATATTGTTATTGTCCCGTTAACAGATTATTAGCACATAGCAGGTCACGGATTATGGGAAGTTTTTAATCTGCACAAAGAAAATGAAGACGTGAAAAGCTTATCAAGGGGTATATCCTTAGCCAAAGAGCCGCGCCCCGTTATAAACGAAAAAAGACAGAATATTTACTATTATATTTCGTAAACTAAAGATAAATAATTTTTATAGATTTTTTAAGATTAGAGGTTAATTTAAAGCTTGCTTTAGTAAACTCTGGCTGGTTTGTTAAACCAATAAAATCATAATTTGAGAAGCCAAGACCTTCAATGGGAAAAATAAATCCTTTATCTACTTTTCCATTTGTATTTTCATCGTGCAAAATATTTATAGCATATATTCCTTTAGGTAAATTCCTAAATATAACCAACGACGATCCACTATTAATCTTGCCAACCTCCATTTTATAATACTTTTTATATTCCTCGTCAGGGATAGTGTCATTTTGATTATACAAAGTGAACTGAATAATACCTTTGGAATTACGTAAACCGTCAACAGACACCGTTAATGAATATAATTCATCATTATTAGCGTAAGATAATGCAGAAAAATTTATCCATACAAAAATCACCATTATAATTACAGATTTAAATTTCATTTCTTTATCGTCTTCTAACAAACATTAGTGCCTTGTAAACGATTAAAATAACGCGCCCTGTAAAAATGCCGTTTATATTTTTCACTATCAGTAAATGCAGCTCTATCATGTAAAACATTATTACTAATCAACCCCATTCCCGACTCTAATAAACCACGAAATATATAAGGTGAGTCACTATTAAACATTAAATTTAAATATTCCAAAGCCTCTTTAGTGATTGCATCATCAGACCAGATTACATTGTTAACACGAATGGTATAACGCATATGCAATTCACCCTGCTCAGTAATACTGAACACAGATCCTGATTCTTCCGCTCGTGCAACCTTACCGTCTTCAATGCGAGAAGGAATGGTCATTACTTTTGGCCCCATTAAAGCACGAATGTAATCCGGATTTTTTTCTCGCAATAAAATGTAGGCTATCTCGTGATCCATTAAGGCATTTTCACCACCTTGTGCAGCTCTTTGAACTACATGCAATAATAAAGCATGAATTTGATTTTTTCTTGAATTGTAATAGCCGTCTGTATGCCAGTTTATTGCTTGATTAGTATAAGGAATATAGCGTTGGCGAATGCCGTCTTCAGCGACAGTAAGAGACGTTAATCCACTATCATCTGCCAACCAATTATTATCGAGACTTTCTACCCCAAAATGTCTTCCCATAGAAAGAGGGATTTCCGGATCAGGATCTGTGCTGGTCTTACCAGCATAAATAACCATATTGGTTTTACGGCACACATCAAGTAGCGCTTTGTGTTCAGCCTGACTAAGCGTCCTGGGGTCGTTTATATCAACAACCAGATCAGCAAGGCTTTGAGGATAATCTTTAAGCTTGTTATCACGCCATTTTTCATAAACATCATTGTTATCAATATCAAATGGCGTAGAAATATTTTTTAAGTTAAGAGAATTTGAAATCATACTGAAACCTGCAATTAATTGATTTTACAGCCATGTGGCAGACAATTCGGCACTATAGGATTCACAAGAAGAAAAAGAATTGATCAGGATCAATAAAGTACAATTAATGACATCGGTTTTTTGTTTCTATTTAATTAATTATACTCCAGAGTTATAACAGCTTTTCCCTTATTATGACCACCTGCAAAGTGTCAAAATACTTCTGTTATGTGAAATAACAGATAATTTTTCCAATAGCAAAACAAGTCAAGTAACGTAATAAATAATGAATATAGTTTTGAGCAATAAAAAAACCGGTATGTTCATATAAACATACCGGTTTAATCTTCTTAAAATAAAGTAAATACTTCTATCTTTAATATACGATAGAGCGGGCCAGAACAATCATTAAAAGGAAAAAGCCAAACAACGATCCTGTTAAAACAATTAACGTACGTAATACAGTTGAATCTTGAATATCTTCTTGTGAACTCATACAACACCTCAATTATTAGTTATTAATATTTAGCCATTACAGGCTCGAACCTTCAACTTAGTCTACTAATTTACTAAGGTACTGGGTATTCGAGAGATTTAATGTGGTAATAAGATAATTCTTTAGTTATTTACTATGGTATTTTGTAAGGTTATAGAAAAGCTATAGCTGGCGTATTGAGCCTGTTTTTACAAGACTGGCTCTCTTACACCACTTAAATCCCTCTTGTGTACTGAGTATTCGTTGATGGTTGTATCTTTTGATTAAGTGCAGTGATTGAATCTGAACTTCCGTTAAGGTGATTTTCAAAGAGTTTAACGGTCTTTGCTTTGTCAGCATCAACATTGGTTCCCGTTTTTATATCTCGTAAATCAATAAAGAAATTAGAAAACATATCCGGAATATCACTAATAATATCCGTATTTAAAAAATTCGTTTCATTATAGACAGTATGATAACCACCCTTTTCTTTATCTATAAAGTATGAAATATCTTTCAGATTAGTGATCGATGCTGAATTTTCACATCGTTGTATACATTTATCATCAACAATATTTTTCTTACAACCGGAAACCTGGTGGAACATACAAGCAATCGTTGTCATCAATACAATAGGATGAGAAATACTGTAGGTAAGTTTAAAGTTATCAGGTTTTACAATTTTCTTAATCTGCTGTGCATTTATCTCATTTGAGATAAATGCACCCGCACAGTTAAAGTGTTCTTTTAAACACAACAAACTGTATGAATTAACCAAATTCATATATGGGCCTGCGGTCCATGAGATGCCTTCTTCATAAGCAATAAATGCAATACCGCTATTATTGGTAACAATACGTTCTGGTTGCACTTGTTGAAGCAATTCTATTGCTGCAGTGTAGTTCTCTCCCATTAAAACAGCAGGAAACCAGGGAATGAGTCTTTTATTATTTTTAAACAATTCAATAAAATAAGATAACTTATGTTTAAAACTATTTGGAATCTGAAAATAAATATCTGCTGAAGTCTCGTCACATAAATCCAAATCTGTTTCAGATGAAATGAGTAGAGATAATGAAGCTGTAATTTTTTTATCATCCTGCTTTTCTAATACAGGAACCTGAACTGCTTTAACGACATCCTTTGAATCATTTAATAAAAATAATATTTCATTCTTAATTAATGTAAGTTCTTTCAAAGGAATAAATAAATCACCTTTTAAGTTTTCCAAATCTAATTTTTCAATAAAATATTCAGTATCGTTTAACGCTTTAAATCGTTTTAAAACTATTTCTTGATCGAGAGGATGAGCTTTACTCTTATCTGCGGTGACGAGGTTTAAATTTGAATTCATAATAAAAGATGTTTCAGGTGTTTTAACTGAAACGCTCAAAAGCTCCCCTGCTTCTCCTATAAGAGAAATAAGTAAGGGCGCTTTTTTAATGCTTAATTTATCAATCCGATCTTTAACATTATCTATAATTTTCGATTTTTGTTCAAAAAGGACTTTTTTAGCTTTTGTTAGGTTCTCATCTTTTGAGCCAACCCAATTTTTAGCGAGATGTATTGCTGAATTATCACGAGGATTGTCTATAAAGATATTTCGACTCATATCACCTTGCAAAAATGAGTTTGAAAAGTCACGGTTAAATACCTTACGTAGCTCACTGTTATCTTTATTAATTTTATCTTGCTCATAAAAACTCTGAAGTTGTTTTCTCCATGTCTCTACCACAGTGTAAACGTAATGATATTTTTTAATCCGCCCTTCAATCTTTATTGAATCCACCCCGGCATCGGCTAATATTTTCAAATCAGAGAATGCTGAATTGTCTTTTATATTAAGAGGGAAGTTTTTACCTTCTGCTGTCGTCAGATATTCATCACGACAAGGTTGACTACATTGACCACGATTACCTGAATTACCACCTGTAACTGAACTCATATAACAAAGACCAGAAAACGAAATACAGTTAGAACCGTGAACAAATACTTCTGTTAATAAATTATTTTCATGCGCCGCTGAGGTTAACGCTGTTATCTCGTTAATATTTAACTCTCTTGATAAATTAACGCGGGTCGCATTTAGTTTACTTAAAAACTTTATTTGCCCTTCGTTATGCGTTGTCATCTGTGTCGATGCATGGATATTGAGAGTAGGAAAATATTTGTTAATAAGATAGAAGACACCTAAATCCTGAATAATGATTCCATCAAGCTTTGTCTTAACCAGTTTATTCAGTAAATCGATAAGCGCAGGAATTTCGCGTTCAACAATTATAATATTTAGCGTGAGAAATACTTCACAGTCATTTTTGTGAGCCAGTCTTAATATTCCATTAAGATCTTTAAGGGATATATTTTTTGCCTGGCTTCGTGCATTAAATTTATCCAGACCACAATAAATAGCGTTAGCACCTGCTAAAATAGCGGCTTTTATAGAGTCAACATCGCCACCGGGCGCCAGAAGTTCAATTTCTTTTTTCATGGCGCGAATTATACTGAATTATTGCCTCTGTTATAACGGCTGAATTGCAGGTATGCAGACAAAAATCACATTATTTACAGAATACAAATATTACGATATTTGTGGTTCTTAAGCCTTAATAGAATAGTTTATCTAAAGAAGCTATTAATTAAGGTTCACTTCTATCCTTCCTGGAGTCCTTTAAACCGGCTCCTGTATGCCTGTTCAAGACTCATTGATCTGTCTCTATACTGAATAACATCGCCAAACTCGACTTCAATACGTAAACCTTTTTCTCGCTTGTTTATAGCCATATATAATATCTCATTTGCATTCGTTTTAATGTATATCGGCATCATTGGTAATTTATTTTTAACCGCGATAAGTTGCGAACCATCTTTAAATTCTGCAAGTTCAGAACTAGTCTTGTTACGCGTTCCTTCAGGAAACACAAATATTGATGCTCCAGAGTTCAGACCTTCTTTAATGGCCTTAAAAAACTTACTCATAGAGCTTGATTCTCTATCTAATAATACAGAGCCACCATTTCGAACAAATAGGCCAAAGAAAAATGAATAATAGAGTTCTTTCTTTGAAATCCATAATCCATAAATATTCGTGTCTTTTAACGCCAGCTCGACAATGCAAGGATCAATAATGCTACGGTGATTTGAAATCAATAGATATTGTCCATCAGTCTCAACCTTATCAAGACCGGAAACAGTGACCTCTATATTGAGACGGGAAAGGATTATTTCAGCGTACTCACAACGAAGTGCCTTTTTATCGCTATTACTTTTTGCCTTTTTTAATTTGAAACCATACTTATTCGTTAAATATAATGAATAAATTGCCATCTTAATTTGTTTGAAGTTCAAAAGATTCACTCTCCGTTATTTACTCCACAATAATAACAGGAGTATTTATAATAACGAAATCAAATATCCTGTTATTATTTATGAATAGATTTAGCCTCCAATAATGCCTTTAACTATGCACTTTGCATAAAAACGTTATAATTAAACCCTTCTCATAAAAGCGAACTCAACGTGACTTACAGTCAAACACCACCTAGCCAAACACCCCCACGCGGCTTAATTACCATCATTGCTCTTCTGACAATGATTGGACCTTTTACCATTGACAGTTATTTACCCTCTTTTCCCGCTATAGAAGAAGAGTTTGGCATTACTCGTGCGTTGTTATCGCAAAGTCTGGGCTTTTACCTGGCTGCATTTGCCATCGCTACACTGGCGTTTGGCCCGCTTGCAGATCGGTTAGGAAGACGATTGGTTATTCTTGTTTCGCTTCTTTTTTATATTGCTGTTTCTATTGGCTGTGCTCAGGCTAATGATTACAGTACTTTTCTAATTTACCGGATCCTGCAGGGCATCGCTGCGGCTGGGGGTCTGGTTGCAGGCAGGGCAATAATCCGTGATGTATACAGTCCGCAAGATGCACATCATGCGATGTCACGAATCATGATGTTATTTGCTATCGCTCCCGCAATTGCACCTGTTATTGGTGGCTGGTTACACGACCTGTTCGGTTGGCACAGTATATTTTATTTCCTCGCGCTTTTTACCAGTGCAATCTTTTTACTCGTGTTTTTTCATATACCTGAAACACTTGATCCCTCACATCGACAATCTCTTCATCCGGTAAAGGTTGCTCGTGTATATGCTAGCTCGATTATACATCCTCGTTTTCTCTCATTAATTTTTATCGTCGCATTTTTTTTTGGTGGCATGTTCTTATATATCGCTGGTGCACCAACAATAATATTTGACTTTATGAATCTGGGAAGTGGTGACTTTGGCTTAATGTTTATTCCATTGGTTGCTGGATTAATTTTTGGTTCGTGGTTAAGCAGTAAACTTGCGCATCGATGGCAGATAGAACGATCGATTAAACTTGCCTTAGTACTCATGCTGATCGGTTCACTTTTAAATTTGCTTCAGTCTCTATGGTTAAATCCAATGATAATCACTTTAGTAATACCGCTAATGATATACACCAGCGGAATTGGTATCGCCATGCCCGCCTTAACCGTTTTAGCTTTAGATTGTTTTCCCAAAAATAGGGGGACAGCCTCTGCATTACAGGGATTTGTGCAAATGATGGTCAATGCATTAGTTGCCAGTCTGGCTGTTCCTCTGCTTAGCCAGCAAGCAAAGCACCTTGCTTTGGGACAGTTTATACTTTTGGCCTTCGCGGTTTTTCTTTGGTGGCGTTTACCTAAGACTGCAATACAATAAAATTTAATTATTATTAAACACTTTAAGATATTTTATCTTTATTGCTGTATTTAATTTGCTATTTTATAAAGTGTATTCCCATTCTTACTAACTACTATCTTTAATATGTTATGGGCAACTAATTCTCTCAATACTTCACATAATTGAGGTAATTCATAGCCACTTAATTGTTCAAACCCTTGCTGCTGAGCACCCCATTCTTTTATTTTTTCGGGTAAGCATGGAGCAGTATTTTGTGTTGTGAGAAACTGGATTATTAATTCTCTCAATTTTGTGCTGTTTAATGGGTTGTTTCTAAAAGGCTTTTCATCCAGTTTGAATACTTGTTCTTCTAAGGTTGTTAATCTTTCATCAATATTTGATAGCGCTGCAAGCCGTTCAAGAACTTGCGTCTCTATAATCTTTTGTAGTTCTTGATGTTTGTTCTTTTTGAATAAGGTCCTTAATTCTTCCCAGGGAGTGAAAACGAAAACAAGTAAGGATATACAGAAGATTAATATTATGGGTAACCCAAGTGTAGCAGGAGAATGATTTACCAGGGGATCTGAAATATAAGCTCTATATAAATAAAGAACAGCTACGATTACAGGTACCGTTACAAATAAAACTATTAATTTAAATCTTAAAACGATATTCACTTTAGTATTGTCCACCGCTGTTGCGATGTTTTTCTTCTGGTACATTTCCTCTCTCCAAAAGCAAGAACTCAGGCACGACTAATTTTCATCCAGAGTGCTTTTATTTTTCCACTCTTTATTTTTGGGGGGCGAAGAATATTACCATAAAAACTAAGTTACTTAGATTCTCTTTATGTGATCTAAAACGGTGAATTGGAATATATTTATATGCTATTAGCGTTTATTAATGATAGGCATTATATAAACCTGCACAAAATATATTTTCATTTTATAAAAACAACAGAACACCCCGCTACAATGGAGGAGGTATCCAAAAAATTTGATTTATGCCGATATAATATCTGGATGAAGACCTTGAGAACGCAACTTTTTTAATACTAAAGCAGGCAAACTCGAGTGAGCCTCATAATCAATGGTCAAATCATGTGAATCGTGACGAGGATGCTCAACATCAGTAACATGAGGTATAGCTAATATTTCATGCTTAAGTCGAACAATTTCTCGAGTGGTAAGGGATTCGTCAATATAAATAGTAATACTATGCATAATAAATAGCTCCTCTAAATATTGTTCTTTCTTCATTAAAAGTAGTCACAAATAAAGAAAATTACAAGAAAGATCAGCAGTAATTTAGCCCTGATTGATAAAAAATATCTTGACTGGAATTCTCTTGATTTGTCCCTTTGATTAATAAGAGTTCTAACCCCTTGATCGTAAAAATAAGGGTACAATGGCTTTTTTTAACTCAAGATAGCGAATAAATGTCTCAAGTAAAACTCACTGAATATAGTCATGGTGCCGGTTGTGGCTGCAAAATTGCTCCCGGTGTACTCGAAGAGATGCTCCAGACATCCACAGCCCCCTTTTACGACCCACGTTTACTGGTGGGAAATGAAACTAAAGACGATGCTGCAGTGTATGATTTAGGCAATGGATTCTCCGTTATCAGCACCACTGACTTTTTTATGCCAATCGTCGATGACCCTTTTGAGTTTGGACAAATCTCGGCGACTAATGCCATTAGTGACATCTATGCCATGGGCGGTTCTCCTTTAATGGCGATTGCCATATTTGGCTGGCCAATTAAAAAGCTCAGTTCCGACATTGCCGCTCAGGTTATTGAAGGCGGACGTTATGCCTGCAAACTGGCCGGCATAGCATTAGCCGGTGGGCACTCTATCGATGCACCTGAGCCTATCTTTGGTCTTGCCGTTACAGGACAGGTAGAAAATTCTCACGTAAAACGTAATAGCCAGGCAAGCGCTAATTGCGATTTATTTCTTACCAAGCCATTAGGTATCGGGATTTTAACGACAGCAGGAAAAAATAAGGTTCTTAAAAGCGAACATTCCCGCATCGCCATTGAAACTATGTTGCAGTTAAATAAACCTGGCGCTGAATTCGCTAAACTGCCTTATGTTACGGCAATGACAGATGTAACTGGCTTTGGCTTGATGGGTCACCTTGTTGAAATTTGTGAGGGCAGTGGTTTGCATGCCAAGGTTAATTACCAAGCCGTCCCTAAATTGCCTGAAGTTGAAAACTATATTTCCTTAGGTTGCTCCCCCGGTGGTGCGCAACGTAATTTTGACAGTTACGGACATCACTTAAGTGAAATGACCGATCTACAGAAAAAAATACTCTGTGACCCACAAACCTCTGGCGGCTTATTAGTTGCGGTTGAAAAAAATCATTCGGATGACTTTAAAGAATTCGTAAAAACATTTGATTTAGATTTACAGCCTTTGGGTGAATTAATCGAAGCAGATAATTCTAAATCAACATTGATAGAAGTGTTTTAGTCATAATGACTGATGAGAATACAATAGAACTGCCGCAGCTGGATGATTATCGTTCATTGTTTTTAAATAGTACGCCCTTGCTCGATGTTCGTGCTCCGGTAGAATTCAATCAAGGTGCATTTCCTTTCACCAAAAACGTTCCTTTAATGAATGACCAGGAACGTGCTGATATTGGCATACGTTACAAAAATGCGGGACAGGACGAAGCCATTAAACTTGGACATGAATTGGTACAAGGCGAAATAAAATCAGATCGAGTTGATCACTGGGCACATTTTTTTGAACAACACCCTGAAGGTATACTCTATTGTTTTCGTGGTGGCATGCGCTCAAAGATTTCGCAGCAGTGGATTTATGAAAAAACAGGCATTATTTATCCAAGGGTAAAAGGTGGCTATAAGGCCATGCGCCGGTTTTTAATTGATGAACTTGAAACATCAATACAACGCATAGAACCAATTATACTCAGTGGAAGAACAGGAATCGGAAAAACAATTTTCCTGAAAAAAATAAAACAGCAAGTCGATCTTGAAGGACTCTTTCATCATCGTGGTTCTGTTTTTGGAAAACATGTTACTCCGCAACCATCACAAATTGATATTGAAAACACCTTATCCATCGAATTACTTAAACATCTGTATCAAGGTCATACAAAAATTGTACTAGAAGATGAAGGCAGTAATATTGGTTCACGAAGGTTGCCAGAAAGTCTGGTTAAAAAAATGAAACAATCTCCTATCGTTCTTCTGGAAGCCAGTATTGATGAACGCATTAATATCACCTTCCAGGAATACATCATCGAAGCCCTGGCAGAGCACCAATCATTTTATGGTGAAGAGCAAGGTTTCCAACGTTGGACAGAACAGCTGCAAGAATCTATAGATAAAATTCAACGTCGGCTCGGTGGCCTTCGTCATAAAGAATTGAAAGTGCTATTAAGTAACGCTATTCAACAACAAACATCAGGCAATATAGAATCCCATAAAGAATGGATTAAAGTGTTACTCGTTGATTATTATGACCCGATGTATGATTACCAGCTGAGTAAAAAACAAGAACGTGTTGTTTTCAAGGGGAAACAAAACGACGTGTTCGATTATTTAACTAAAGAAGTTAAAATAAGCTAAACAAAATAAACCCATTTACTTTAATTTTTAACTAGAAGGTGTAATACGGAATTCATGTACATCATCTAAATCCAACAAGCTTTGCGCCAGACGGCTAAAATTTTTAATATCATAACTTCGTAAGGTCATGTCATATTGAAACGCCCTGCCTTGATCATCTAAGCGATAACCTGCTTCGAACGACTTGATATTGTGTCTAGCAATAAGAGCACGCAAAGAGTCTTCATCTGAACTTTGATTACTACGTATAAAACGAACACAAAGATTTGCATATTTCATGCTCGGGATGAATGATTCAATCCAGCGAAACATTGACAACGTGACCACCGTTATCACTGTTACGACTAATGCAGGTGCATAAAAACCCAGACCAATAACAATACCAATAGCGGCCGTCATCCAGATAGATGCTGCCGTGGTCAATCCCCTGACGGTCAAGCCTTCTTTAATAATGACTCCAGCACCAAGAAAACCGATACCCGTCATAATGCCTTGCGCCATGCGTGTAGGATCAGTACGAATAGTGTCAATATATTGTTGCGGGATAAGTTGCCATTGATACGTCATTAGTAACATCAACAGGCTGGATGAAACACAAACCAGGGTATGAGTACGAAAGCCAGCCTCTCGTCCATGGATAGCTCGTTCTATCCCGATAATGCCACCCGCAAGCAGCGCTAAAAATAAGCGTGAAAGAATAAGATTAAAATCATTTTCCATAATTAATTCCTTGCTAATCCGAAGCTATCCCCCTATTAACTTTTTAAGCTATATTATAAATTATTTTCCTATTACTTCTTTTGTTGTAAGAGTGAAATAATTTCTTCTTTATAATTATGTCTTAACTAAACAAACACTTGTCACTAATAACATTCGCAACATTTTCTGGCACCTGGCTACGCCATTTATTGTCATCATTACGAATCATCGATAACACTTCGTGAGAATATATCTCGAGATGCTCTGTTTTTACTAAATCAAGATGCCTAACAAAACCATTATCTAATAAGTGTTTATATAAATGCTGTAAATGCGGAGCGACTTGCAAGTCACTGACACCCTGTAACTTACCTGAGTCATTATCATACATAGGACAGACATAAAATCGTAAATCATTTTTAAATAACCTGCCGAAAGATTCCAGAATCCCACCGGGTAAGTCCTTATAATAACTTTCACGAAAAATACGTTTTAACAACGGTACTCCCATCGCCAGTGCAATTGGCTTTTCCGTAAAACGAAACAAGTATTGAGCTAAACGATAACATTCACCGTAGTTACTGATCAAAACATCCCAGCCCAGCTCACAAAGTAACTCCGCACGAGATAAAAAATCTTTTACATCTATCTCGCCTTCTTCCGACAAATCATGCAAAGTCATTTCACCTAACGTCACTATATGATCGGCATCGACATTATCTTCATTAGCAAAAGTTTGATAAGCACTTTGCATTAAATCCACGGTTAATTTAGTCGGTGGTTGAAAGCGACTACGTTCAATCAAGACAGATTTTTGCCACAAGCTATCCGCAATTTGTATCACCTTGCCTTTTGCATTGATCATGGCGGCATTACTTAAACCATGTTGCACCAGGTATAAAGCCATAAGCCGGTTATCCACACCATCAAAAGCGGGACCTGAAAATTCAATCATATCTATTTCAACTGAACCGGGAGATATATTGTCGAGTAAGGAAATCAATAAACTTTCTGCATTTTCATGCATGTACAATGCACCATAAATCAGGTTAACGCCCAACACGCCTAATGTCTCCTGATCCTGAAGATAACTACTACTATATAGACTAACGTGAATGTCGATCTGTGAATGCAGCTGTTGTTCCTTATGCTGGAAGCGAATTCCTAACCAGCCTTGACCATCAACATCACGTGAATAGCTACGTGCTGCCACGGTATTAGCAAAAGCAAAAAATGCCGTGTTATCGCTACGCTGTTTCAGTAAACGTTCAAGCAATAAGTCATACTCACGGCAAAGCATTGCCTCAAGACGTTCCCGACTAACATAGCGTTTAGCGGATCCATAAATCGCATCGGAAAATGTCATATCATAGGCAGACATTGCACTGGCAATGGTACCTGCGGCAGCACCTACACGAAAAAACCAGCGTGCAGTTTCCTGACCTGCACCAATCTCGGCCAAAGTTCCATAACGAGTTTTATCCAGATTTATTGTTAAAGCTTTTTGATGTGGCGTTTGTACAACGTTATCCATAACTCACCTACTTTTTAGATTCATTATCTTAAAGTGTAGTCGTCTTTTCTTCATTAACCATCTTTGTAATCTATCTAACCTCTAAACCCGCTTTATTTAAACCGGAAAGAAAGTGATTAAGTTGTACCGGATCATTCAGCGGTACAACGTTTTCAATATAATTTAATGTCAAATTTATCCCGGCATGGCGAATACTCTCCAACTGCCAATTTGCTGAATCTATGTCATCAGCATGTGCATACGCTGCAGCCAGCCACAACCTGGCTTCCTGTGCTTCAGGGTTACGAGCTAAAGCTGATTCAAAATCTCTAATCGCATCATCATAAGCATGTAAGTTAAAATACACTTCACCTCGGATGATTAAATAAATATGTGGATAATTTGGATTTAAAAGCATGGCTTTTTCATCGCCTTCAATGCTTTCTTTGGCTGCCCTGCGTAATTGAGAATGTCTGATAACATTCCAAGTCCATCTGCATAATTCGGATTATAAAATAATGACTGTTGTATTGATTTAAGAGCAGCCTGATAGTCCTTATTAAATAAATGTACAAGGCTCATAACCTAATGTACCTGTGGTGAAGTGGGGTCTAACTCTACACCCTTCTTTGCATAGTAAATTGCTTGCTTCATAGAGAATTTTGAGTCTTCATGCCAGGCATTGCTATAATCATAAGCATACGTCCAGGCCAGGTTTGCATAAGCTCGAGCAAAATCTTTATCCAGTTCGATGGCTTTTAAAAAATGCTCCCTTGCTAATTGATTGCTCTCTTTTGACAGAACCCAGAATAATTGCCAACCATGTAAAAACTCATCATACGCTGCAACACTATTTGTATATTCCCGTGCAAGACTATCCCGCTCATGCTCGGTTAGTTTGATTGCTAATGAAGAAACAATTTTCTGTGTAACTTCATCTTGTAATTTAAAAATATTCTTTAAGGTACCGTCAAATCGATCCGCCCAAAGATTATGTCCATTGCTGGTATCAATCAGTCTTGCGGAAATACGTACCACATCACCTACTTTTCGCACGCTACCTTCAACAATATAAGCTACACCTAATTCCTTGCGGACTTTCCGTGCATCAACATTTATATTCTTATAGGTGAATACAGAATTTCTTGAAATAACGGCAATACTGGAGATTTTCGATAGATCAGTAATCAGATCAGCGGTCATGCCATCACTAAAATAATCTTGTTCAGGCTCATTACTAAGATTTTTAAAAGGTAATACTGCGATAGAAGGCTTACCCTGTTCCGTTTGTTGTTCAACAATATTTAAGTTTGTTAAATTAACAATGGCTAAAATATTTATCACCATAAACAAAAGGGTAGCAAACAAATAAATCAACTTCCTTACTGGCCAGGATTTTTCATTAGCATTAAAAGAACGGGGATCACCACTAACCTGAGTAATTTGATTAGACTGTTGCGTAGGTATTTTGTGATGACTAATTTTGGCAATTAAACGGTAGCCACGTTTAGGAATCGTCTCGATGAATTGCGGATTTTTTGAATCGTCCCCAAACGCTTTACGTAGTTTGATAATTGAACTCGCCAGGGCATCATAGCCGACCACCGTACCCTACCATGCCATTTGCTCAAGCTTTTCCCGAATCACTACTTCACCGGCATGTTGCGCCAGGCAAATTAAAACGGTCATTGCTTTGGGTTCTAACTTAACCTCTTCTTCTGCTCTTTTGATACGACAAGCAGCTGGATCGACATACCAGTCGGCCACCCGGAAAGGCTGCTTAAAATTAGACTCTTCCATGTGCTTCATCCAGAACAATTATTAAAAAACTTACACTCAGTGTAACTTATTGATTTTAAAGCCCGTAGAAAAATAATCGAAAAAACATCAATTTCCCGCCATAACATTTCATGTGATTTTGCCTACATTTTCTCTCGAAACAAACATATACACCCTCAAGCATAGAAACCATTGGGGATAAATCAAGGAGATGAAACATGCCACATTCAATAGCTCAAAATCAAATAACCAGCATAAAAAGTACGTCTACTGCGGCACCTACCCTTGCTCAAATTAAAGCAAAAATGAAAGCCACATGGGAAGATGGAGACCACGCAAATTTTGCTAAATATATGCAGGATGGTGCCATAGAGATCCTGGAAAGTTGTCAGCTCAGTCCGGGTCAACGTGTACTTGATATTGGTTGTGGTGCAGGTCAGTCAGCGATACCTGCAGCGCAACAAGGTCATCAGGTTGTTGGTGTTGATATAGCAGAAAATCTTATCGAACATGCTAGCGAACGTGCACGTTATGAAGGGCTCAACGTGCAATTTGATGTCGGTGATGCTGAAAACTTACCTTATGAAGACAACAGCTTCGATGTTGTGATTAGTATGATCGGGGCTATGTTTGCCCCACAACCCGATAAAGTTGCCAGTGAAATTGCCCGTGTTTTACGTCCGGGAGGGAAACTCTACATGGCAAACTGGACGCCAGCCGGTGTACCCGCACAAATGTTTAAATGTGTCGCCGGCGTTATGCCTCCGCCTCCAGGATTTATTCCACCTTCCTTATGGGGTGACGAAACAACAGTGCAACAACGTTTGTCACAACACTTTGGTGATCTGCAATTAACGCGTAAATTTTATCCGAAATGGCTATATCCTTTTGCTATCAGCGATATTGTTGAATTATTCCGTACCGACTTTGGCCCGGTAAAACGTGCTTTTGATAAATTGGAAAGTGACATGGCAGATCAAACTTCATTTCGCCAGCAGTTGCATGACATTTTTCTAGAAACAAGTGAAAGGCTTGTCGATGGTTCAACAAAAATAAATGGTGGTGAATACCTGGAAATAATTGCCACGCGCCATACCAATGCATAACTAAACTGAAGCAGGGCTGACGATAGTCAGTTCTGGTTTTTCAATACATACAGGTGCAAAAATGAAAATATTACATGTAAATCTTATCGTTCTAATGTGTTTCTTCAACCCATATGTTATTTCATATTCTTTTGCTCAGGACTTAACTCCGGAAAACATTAATTTAGCGCCTCGCACTTTTTGTCTAAATACAAATGGAACCGTAACCGAAACAGGGATTCGTCATATTTATATTTGTTGTTATTCGAACAAGAAAAAATGTTTGATTAGTGATGAGAAAAAAAGTTACAGCAGGCTTATAGCAATCACACAGACCGATTATCACCACATTAAATAACGTGATGACAGTAAGTACTGATACAACCTAAGCAAAGCGAAGTAGTACCACCGTATCCTGCCCAATTATTTCTTATTTAAAATATTCATCTAATTGAGCAAGGCAACCAATCCAACCTTCTGAGTGAAGGTCAACCGAGTTTCGAGATTCCAGTTTATCATGCAATAAAACCATTTCAGTCGAACCATTTTTTTCTGTAAGGTCAATGGTTACTAACGAGTTCACTTCTTGTTCATCACTTTCCCATTCCCACGTAAATACAATTTGATCAAAAGGGTTTAGAGCGACATATTCACCGTGAATAACATGGGCAGTACCATCCGGTTCGCGCATTTCAATTTTATATTTTCCACCCACTTTTAATTCTTGCTCATGAACTATAGTTGTAAATTCTTTTGTCGGGGCAAACCAGGAGGTTAAATATTCTTTATTTGTCCATGCATCATAAACATCTTTTTTGGGATGTTTAAAACTTCGATTCATAGTAAGTGAAAAATTTTCAATTGCGGCTGCTGTGTCCATGTTATTTCTCCTTTTTCTTTTTCATATTTACAATGTTTGATTTTTTATTGACTGCTTTCCCCTTTTTATTTTTATCTAAGAAACTGGTTAATGAATCAAGCTGAGCTTCCCAGAAACCTCTGTAAAAATGAATCCAGTCAGAGGCCACTTCTAAAGGTGCAGCATTTAATTCACAACGACGAATACGGCCGTCTTTATGTCGTTGCAATAACCCTGCTTTTTCTAGTACACCTAAATGTTTTGAAATTGCTGGTAATGACATATCAAATGGTTCAGCAATTTCAGTGACTAATGCCTCCCCCGTAGATAATCTCGCCAAAATTGCACGGCGAGTACTATCCGATAACGCGTTGAATACTCTATCTAGCTGTGAATCATTATATTTAACCATATGGTTAAACATAGAAGTCAGTCAAAAGTTTGTCAAGAAAATTGATTGATTAATATTTTGTGTAGGGAGAAATTACTGCTGTAGATAACACTACAATTATTGTTAGATATTTATATCGGAAGGTAATAAATAAATCCAGCTCAAAGAAATATGTTCTCTGAACTGGATTATTATCTACGCTAAGCTACAGACTTTTGAATAAGAGGAATTAATGCTTCAGGTAACTTTAAATCGCCAGAAAGTGCAAAGCTATGCGCATCTTCTGACATCTTTCTCCAGGTCTTACGGATGATGTCTATCCATTTTTCTTCATCGTATTCTGGATGCTTCTCGGCAAACGCTAACATGTAATGTTCAATAAAAACTAAGCCTGCAACATCTTCCAGCAACTGTGTATCCTTATTTGTCTTTATCCCTTTTTTACCAATCGCTTTTCTTACTCGCTCGAGTGACTCTTCATCAAAACCGGCTTTAGTCATTAGATCTGCGGTGGTGTTAGCGTGAAAGGTATAAAGTTGTGTGCGCCACTGGTGGTAGCCTTTGCGATCCATGGTGAAAGCATCACGTGGTGATTTCCAACGTTGAATATGCTGGCCGCGAACAGCCAGTTGATTTACATGATCTGCTTCGGGTTTATAACGCTCAATCATATCGGCCATTCGATGTGAATAAAGCAGCTCTTTCGGCCATTCTTTACCTGCATCATCTGTAACGCTATTCGGATCTTCACTATTTGCAGCATCCATTAAAGTGACAGACTGTTCAAAGGCTTGTTGGGTCATTCTTGTTCTCCAAAAAATTACTGAGATATTTTAAATATCTGCATATCGATAATCGTATTTTATAGATCTCTTATAGATTAAAAAAGTAGCAATATATAAGGTTAATACGTATTTTGCTGAATTAATTTAGACTCAATTACTGCTTATCTCTGTATGCAATTGAATTTAAGAACGTTTCAAGCAATTGATTAACAAGTTTATTTAGTGAAATATCTCTATAACGATTTTCGACGAGGATGCATTTAGTATAAAGGGCTTCGCGTAACATTCCCTGAAACATCAAGCTTGCCATTCGTGGATCGATATCACTAACTTTTCCTTCTTTTGATAATTCTTTAATGCTGTATTCAATATAGTCAGTGAATGAGCGCCAACGATTTTCAAAAAACTGATTGGCTACAGCTGCCCCCTCCAGTGCACTCATGAGTTCCATTCGTAAATAATCAGGATCATTAGAAACACTTTCAACAAATACCCGTGTCATTCGCTTAAGCACACTGCCAAAATCTGAGGGCTCCTCAAGTATCACACTGACATAACTTTCCCTGATTTCTGAAATAGAATTGAGGGCCGCTTCATATAGCGCTTCCTTAGATGGGAAGTGCTGATATAAAACGGCCGGACTAACTCCAAGTCGTTTCGCGATTTCATCAACCGATACACCGTGATAACCCTTGTCTGCAAACAAAACTTTGGCAACTGCGAGAATTGATGCTTTACGCTCCGGAGCTTTAAGTCGAGTAGACAATTTGTGACCTAAGCTTTGCGAATATCAAAAACAAACTTGCCGTTTTCTTCGCCGGATGAAACCAACTCATTACCGGTTTGATTACAAAAAGATTCAAAATCTTTAACTGAGCCAGGATCGGTAGCAATAACGTGTAAAACATCACCAGATGTAAGGCCAGCAACGCTTTTTTTGGCTCTCAGTATTGGTAAAGGGCAATTTAACCCAGTAGCGTCGAGTTCAATTTGATTATTTGACATAATTATCTCCATTAACTAAGTGAACGTTCATTAACATTAGCAGAGATATTACAAGTGTCAACGTCACTCATAAAAAGATAGGCAAAATGATGAAAATGGATAATTATGGGTAAACTATTGATTGCATTGAGTTATTAAATTACGTTACAAAGACAATTACTTTTCATCTAGAAAAAAAAGAGCATAATCCCCCCGCTATAGGTATATGTAATGAAATATAGAAAATTAGGTCAAACAGATTTAGACATTAGTCTCATAGGACTTGGCACTATGACATGGGGGTTTCAAAACACGCAGAATGAAGGTTTTGAACAAATGGATTACGCCCTCGAACAGGGTGTTAATTTTTTTGATACCGCTGAAATGTATGCGGTACCTCCAAGTGCTGAAACCTTTGGCTCGACGGAAAGCATTATCGGCAATTGGTTTGCTTCACGAAAAAACCGTGACAAGATTATTCTTGCATCAAAGATAACCGGGCCGGGTCTGCCCTGGATTCGAGATGGCCAGAATGTTATCAACAAAAAAAACATACACCTTGCTCTTGAGAGCAGTCTAAAAAGATTAAAAACAGATTATATCGATCTTTATCAATTACATTGGCCCAATAGAGGCTCCTATCATTTTGGCCAAAGTTGGGATTACTCACCAAATTTTGATTCTCAAGCAGAAGAAGAAAATTTCCTGGAAGTTCTGCATACAATGCAAACATTAATTAATGCAGGAAAAATCCGCCACATTGGCTTGTCGAATGAAACCGCCTGGGGTATGACAAAATGGCTGCAACTTGCCGAGCAACACAACTTGCCCCGTATGGCCTCGATTCAAAATGAATACTCTTTACTTTGCCGTTACTTCGAACCCGATCTCAGTGAAATTGCTTTGCATGAAGATTGTGGCTTACTTGCGTGGTCACCATTATCTCGAGGAACATTAAGTGGCAAATACCTGAATGGTGCTCGCCCAGAAGGTTCGCGTTTAACCATTGAAACCCGCCCGGATCATCGTGATCATCCTCAAACTGAAACGGCAACAACAAAATATGTTGAACTCGCTAAACAACATAATATTGATCCATGCCAGATGGCTTTGGCCTTTGTTAATGATCGCCCCTTTGTCAGCTCAACGCTTATTGGAGCGACTAGCATGCAGCAATTAAAAAATAATATAGATTCTATTGAGCTTAATTTGTCAGCGGAGATCAATGAAGAAATAGAAAAAATAAGACGAGATTATCCTATGCCTTACTAAAGAGGGTTCGTATTTTATTCTTCTGTACTACAATGAGTAATCGAAGTTTGTAAAAAATGACTAATAAGATAAAAATGACCAGGCTGAATAGGATTTAATAATAGTCCGATATCCCTGCCAATTTTTACTTAATTATTTATCACTATTAGTCCAATTATAACTACGCAGAATGCCACCCTTATCAAAACGAATTTGAAGAATCTTTAACTGGGCATCATCCATTCCCGACAACTTGCCTGAAGCATAAAAATAGAGCCATTCCACTAAACGTTCACCATCTCGATTTATTGAAATCCCCGTGTTTTTTGGACTTCCCATTTTACTACGTACCTGAGCCTTCGTAGTTTCACCAATTTTAACGAGGCGTTCAAAGGCTTGCATATCAAAATCCCGTCCTACCTCAATAGTGCTACAACCTGTCAACAAGGTAATAACAAACAACAATACGACAGGTATAAGGTGATAATTCGTGCGTGAGTGAATTTTTACATTCATATCATTTACCTAATTTTTTTATCAAAATAAATAACCAGAAACTATGTAGCAGCATACCTAGATATGACGGCATTTTACAGTATCTCGCCACATTAATTACGAACTACAACCAAAGCAATACCATATTATAAGAGTTATATGACAATAAATGAGGTTGGTTACATTTTGAGTCGAACTATTGTCTACTTTGATTCTTGAGACGCTATCATTTTGATGATCTCGTATTTTTCATGTAGATAGTTATTGCATCTTCTTTACGAGGAAGTGAGCAATTAATCCTTACCCATAAATAAAAAAACAAATACGTTTGCAGCAAACTACTGTATAATTAAACGGTATTAACAAGATAAAACAAAGGAAAATACTGATCATGGCGACCAAGAAAAAAACAGCTACTAAAAAACGTTCATCGAACGCTTCACATAAAAGTATAGCAACCCGCAAGCGTAATGATTTAACAAAACAACTACGAGCAGATCTAAAGTCTTCAAAAGACGCACTAAAAGCTGCCAGTGCTTCCGCACGAGAAGAGCTGAAATTAGCCAAAGCGGCAGCAAAAGCAGAAATTACTGTATTGAAAGATCAGCTAAACTCAGTGATCAAACGCGAAAAAGCATTATTAAAAGTTGGCGAACAAAAAACCAAAATGATGTTGAAAGCAGCAGAACAATGGGAAAAGAAACAAGTCTCAAAAATCCAGAAAATGTTTAAGAGGGCACCTAAAGCTTAATCAAACTTTAGTAATACGTTAAGGAGGGAGCCTCCTCCTTAACAGTTACTAACGATAAGGCCGCTTTATTGAATTAAATTTTCTGAATTTAAATCCTGACCATTTGAACCATCTGCAAGGTAATGACTTAACCGAGCCACGTGTCCACTAATACGATCAAGCCAGCGCACTGCATCTAATGATGCATTACCTCTCGGAACACTAATACGATTTTCGGCAACATGCTCCATAATACTGTGGCGTAGCTCTTCTACTCGAGTAGAAATATTTGCAGCAAGTTCATTTGCGCGTTCCGCAGCAGCTAACCAGTCATTGCTTTCCAGATCCTGAACCACTTCAATAAACACAGCAGCAACTTTTTTTCGATCCGACTCAGTATCTTCTATATATTTTAAATCAGTTACCTTTTCTACATCTACATAACAACGATCATGTAATCGTTGAATATGATCCATAGCGTGAAAAAGATTAATAAAATGATCATGATGTTCTTCTTTAGAATCACTCATATCAATACTATCAATATAAGTTTGCGTTTTTATTAACTCATACTTTAATTCAAGTAAATTACTCTCTCGTCCCTTTTTCATACCACCGAGTAAAAATACTACATGCTTTAATAAAACCACAGCTTCATATTTTAGTGTTGATTGTGCGGCAGTAAGTGCAAGTGCAGGATCATGCAAAAGTGCTTTATCAAGACTACGTGTACAGGCAGGTTCTGTTTCGGGTATCAGCCGCTCCATCATGCGCGCAAACTGATGCGATAGAGGTATGGCAATCGTCACACCCAACGTATTGAAACTGGTATGAAAAGCAATTAACGCAATCTCTGCGTGATTCTTAAATGCATCTGGTCCCAGCCATTGCCATAAAAGTACATATGGCGTAATTAAAAATAACGCACCTGTTCCTGTAAATAAATTATATATTACGTGCGATAAACCAGTACGACGTGAGCCTACGGTACCGCCAATAGTGGCAAGTGCAGCCGTGACTGTTGTGCCTATATCCATACCAATAACTAACGCTGCCGCTTGCGGAAAATTTATCGCGCCTGCATACAATGCGGTTAATGTTACCGCCACGCCAGCACTGGAGGACTGAGTTATCGCTGAAAACAAAATACCCAGTAATAAAAGTTTAATCCGACCGGTAAAGGTATCGGCAGGAAAACTTTCAGGTGTGACCAGATTTTGCAGATCGGCCATACCTTGTTGTATTAAATAGATACCAACAAATACCAAACCAAAACCAGCGATGGCCATACCGATGCTGGCCCATCGATCTTTGGTAAATAAACGCAACAGCGCTCCAACCAAAATCAGCGGCATTAACACCGAGCCAATCTTGAGTTTAAAGCCAAGCAATACGACGAACCAACCAGTGATAGTCGTACCAATATTTGCACCAAAAATAATACCCAGCGCCTCGGCAAAGCCCATCAAGCCCGCACCTACCAATCCGACTGCTGCAACAGTCGTGGCGCTGGATGATTGTAAAATGGCAGTAGCAACAGTGCCGGTAACAGCACCAGATAAGGGGGTATGAGTAAAGCGCAATAATAGTTTGCGCATGGCATCACCTGCCAGGTTACGCAAACTATCGGTCATAATAATCATGCCTAGCAGAAAGAGGCCGAGACCACCTAATGCTTGTATTACACTCATTTTATAAACCTCCTGCTCGATAATGCTAAGCATATTATTTGCATATTTATTATGCAGAACCTTTCTCGATACAGAATATGTCTAAAATAATGGACGAAAAAACAATGGAATATCAACACTTTATCCTAATATACTAACACTAGATAAGCATATAGCCTAACCATTAACTCTTAAGTTATCTGGATATACGGCTGAAAAATGCAATGAATTTTTATCATACGTCAAATGATGTTGCAGGTATAAGCAATATCTCTTATGTTTAATGTATGCACATATTTAAAACATATCAGACTACTCATCTTTCTTTAAGAGTGATAATTTTTTTATCCTTTTTCACTCTGGTACTTTGTAATAATGTTTATGCAAATATAGCAATCTCACATAAATCATCTTCCGATATTGAGAATAAAATAGAAAAGATAAACCAGGAAATCGAAAAAAAACTAACCTATTACAATCAGGCTTTCCCCAACATCCAATTTGTTCATTTAAAAAATGGTGAATGGGAAAAAAGCCTGCAAGCACTTGAGCTCTTTATCGGTTATCAAGCAACCAGCCTGGACTATGAACATCCTAAAGAATTACGTGAAGATTTATTGTTCGTCACCGTAGCAAAAATTCAGATGATGTTAATTAATAAAATCACCTCATCCTACTTGTTTAAGGTAGGGGAAATGCCTGTCGCTTCAAAACAGCATACCTGTGTCATTACACTTGATGCCGCTACAAATGTTTTAACCAACCAGATAGCAACTCAATATTTTCTTGATTTACCACTAGAGACTTTGAAGTCGCTACCAGAAAAAGTATATCTGGATAAAGAGCAGCATCTTAATTTTATAATTGATCATGAAGCTTTTCATTGTCTTGATTCATACCACTATGGCGGCATTCCCATGTCAAAAAAATCTTTTTCAACCCGACATAACACTTATAAAAGAGAGCTTCAGGCAGATATGTTTGCGATTGCCATGAATATGCGACGTAATAAAAAACTTACTCGCTATGCAAATAATATTATGACCATACGTGCTATGACATTACTTAATGGTGAATTACAACATAATAGTTATAATGCTATGCAACTGATAATTAATTCAGGTAAGAAAAAAATTATTAATAGTCAACCAATAGAACTGGTGAAGAAGGTAAAGCAATTATATAAAACCATAGCCCTGAGTTATGAAGAATATATAGATTTTCGAGTTTCAGCAATTGAGGTTATCAGACTATTAGGGAAACAGGTTAATGAATATGAAAAACCTTTTTCCCCTGCTGGACTCAAACCAAACAATGAAATAGTACAAAGACTCATGAAACAATCTTTAGATAATTATAAGAAATATATTGGTAAAAATCATTTATTACCTGAACACTAATAATTAGTGGTACTCACCGAAATAAATTTATTTTTTCTGGCACCATTTATACGCTTAATAAAACAGGAATATTCATGCCTTTACTTTTATATCCTGTATATTGAGATCAGGAACATACCGTGTAATAGCTTTACCCGCTAAAAAACTAAAAACAAACCGACGCGTCTTATACCAGTACGCACCGAAATAAATAACAAACATGCCTAATGCAATTAGTACAAAGATAACGATATCTTCTGTATTTGCAGAATTATTTCTTAAAATCTGTGTAACGGCATAGATCATGTAAAGTTGTGTAGAGATCAACATAGCGCGCCTGTCAACAAATAAGGCAGTTAAAAAGAAGACCGCAAAGAAGCATAAAATCATCACTTCCTTGTTTAAGACACTTAACCAAGCCTGTTCACTTGTTAACATCGAAAGCATTAACCCGTGAACCAATAATGGCGAGGCTAAAAGATGTAACCAAAACCCGCTATCACTTAAGTGCGACATCCTTTCTGTATCTCTCGAATCAAACCACATTGCAACAGAAAAAACGATGATACCTGAAACAGCAAAGACAATAGGGTTTTTAAACGCATCAACATCAAGCATGATGACAAACATTGCCACCAAACTAGCAGCAAGCGGTAAATGACTAAATGGCATTTTATAACGATAATAAAATAGCAAACTTGTAACAGCAATTATTGCAAAACCAAAAAGGGTTGATGTTTCGTTTTCACTTGTTATTGCTTTAAAGACAAAAAATAGTATTGAAAGTAATATAGCCATGCCAGGCAGAGCTAAACGACGTCTATGAACCAGCCATTCAGCTAACAAAACAAACATGGCCGCTGGAATAAAGTAAGATAAACCTGAGATACTTGTGAGATTAATAGATATCATCAAGAAAATAACACCCATAGTTATGAATATATCGCCAAAACTACGGATAAAACGGAGAGGTTCTTCTCTGCTATCAGATATGGTATCTGAAGGTTGTTCATGAAGAAACTGATATAAGGGTTCAATCTGATCTGGCTGAATAATGTTTTTCTCGGCCGCTTTTTCTAAACTACTTTTCGTAATCATAACAATCCTTTTATAAAGCTCAATAAATAGTAATACACGGGGGCTGTTATCTATTATTTAAACTATACTATCAAAACACCTATTTTAATCAATATTATTTATTAATTCTGACTTTAACTTATTCATGGTTCGAACATGATAGAAAACATATAGTTCCCTGCAAAGCTACGCGCCCCACCTTCTTGATATGCTTGATTTTGCAGTAAGCCTGACAGGTTATTTTTTTCTTCAGATATGAAGTAGATTAGGGTATTAGAGAAAGATGTTGATGCGATTTATAACCACTTAACTTTATTTTAATTCATCGCGTGCAATAACAATTCATTATGGCTCTAAATTTTAATAACTTTATCTAATATTTCTTGCGCATGTCCATCTGCAGCAACACCATAGGTAACATCTACAAGTATGCATTCTTTATTAATGATAAATGTTGAGCGAACTACACCCATTTTCTTTACACCATTTTTTTCTTTTTCTTGCCATACACCATAAGCATCACAGAGCTCACCTGATGTATCTGCCAGCAAATCTACTTTAAGACCAAACTTATCAATAAAAGCCTGATGACTTTCACAAGAATCTTTACTTACCCCAATAATAACGGTATCAACCTTGGCAAACTCACTCACCAGCGCAGTAAATTGATTCGCTTCGAGCGTACAACCCGACGTATCATCTTTTGGATAAAAATATAAAACAACATTCTTGCTGTCTTTGTAATCAGACAGATTAATCATTTCATTATTTTGATTAAGTGTGCTGAAAGTAGGAGCAACGTCGTTTTTATTGAGCATAATCATTACCTTATTATTATTTTTAACACTTTTAATCTTCAGTAGTAAAACCAAACGCTTTGTCATGAACATAAACTAACTTGCAGTCTTTAATATACTTAGCATCATGAATCCGGCCTGCTTTAACATAGCCTGTGTCACCTTTATTAAGAATAACTTCTTCCCCATCCACCATAAGATCATCGTTTGATTTAGTATAAAATTGAATCGACATTTTACCTTCAATAACAACTGTCATGTCGTCTCCAGGATGTGAATGAGGTGGTTCTTCTGAACCTGCTTCCCATTGCTCTAACATCACTTCAGCACCATCAGGATTAGTAGGATATGTTGTTCTAAGCGTAAAACCTTCCGGCGTTTCAGGAACAGAAATGTGATTATTCCAAACATTGCTGCTTTCACTCGTTACTTCATTTGTATTACTCATATTAAAACCTCAAGTAGTACTAACATTTTCAATTTAAAATATTAGTTACATTTCATAAACATGAATTAATTTAAATCAACCGCATAATTTTTTAACAAGTCAAAGGGAACGACTTCTAACGTCCTTTTGTGAGTGCGGGTTAAATAAATACGTGGCGCCATACCATCTTCATACGCCTCTAACCATCTTGCTGCACACAAACACCATGTATTACCCGATTTCAAACCTTCAAAACCAAGTGCTGGCGTTGATAAATCATTTCCTTTAAAACGTGAATATTCAAGAAACTCCGTCGTTGCTTCTATGCAAACAGTATGCAAACCCACATCGTCTTTACAAGTATTACATTTACTGTCACGAAAAAAACCGGTTACAGGACTATCTCCACACATCATCAGCGGCTCACCTAACACGCTAACTGATTCATCCATATCCATTTCTATTTATTTCCTTTAACCATGCCGAAATTATGATAATAAATTAATATTAAATGAGTATATCGTATAGACTATAAAAACGCGCACTGAAAAATATAAAAATTAACAGCACAAAAATTATGTTTCTTTATAAATAGAAATAAAGGAGAGCCATATGAAAACTGTATTAATTATTTTACTTATCTTCTTTTCTGCTTTCATAATTTATTTCTTCATTCTTGGACACCAATCCAAATCTAAACAACCCGCTGGTTTAATTAATGGGTATTTATCAAAATGTCCAGAGACGCCAAACTGTTTCAACACGGAGATTAAAGATCATACTGGTCATTACATTTCACCAATCAAAACATCTGAAAATACGAGTATTTCTTTATCCGTACTAAAAGATATTGTTCGTAACATCGGGGGAATTATTCAGGTAGAAAATGAAAGCTATTTTTCAGCAATTTTCTCATCGTCTGTTTTTGGATTTGTCGACGACCTGGAAATAAGGGTGGATACAAAAAACAACGTTATCCATATTCGTTCCGCATCAAGAGTGGGGCGAAGTGATATGGGGGTAAATAAAAAGAGAATAATGTTAATCAAAGAAGCGTATAAAAGAAACTGATAGAAATTAATTAACAACTTCCATCTATTACTCACTTCCAAATACTATAGGTTCCTTGTTATCTAACCACTGAGGATATTTTTTCATGGCTTTAGAAAACATTGGGTTTTGATAATGTTTTTCAAGCCATCTTTTAAGATTTGGGTAAGGTGCCTGTAAATACCATTTACGATCAACGCGTGAAAATTGTCGTATAAAAGGTAAAATCGCATAGTCCGCTAAGCTTGGTGTTGCCCCCATCAAAAAATCATATTTCATCAAGCGTTGTTCAAGTTCACTAATGAAGAGCTCACAATGTTGCCGGCAATAGACTTCATCAACATCGTGATAACGTGAAGCGGCTTTATATTTATTTAACGCTTCAACAAATTCACTATCATTCCGTCGTATCAAATCTATCATATCGGAAAAGGTGTTTTCTTCTGGAACAGACAATAAGTTATTAGGGTCATTTTTCTTTAATGCCCAAATCATAATGTCGATACTTTCATCGATAACAGAACCATCATCAAACAATAAAACGGGGACTGTACCTTTAGCTGAAACAGCAAACATTTCATTAGGGATATTGGCCATTACAATATCTCGTAACATGACCTTTTGATCTGCCAGCAGTAGCCCCATTCTTGCACGCATGGCGTAAGGACATTGTCGTAAAGAATAAAGTATGGGTAAGGACATAAATTTAATTTAAGTGAGAAACATTAAAAAAGGGGGTGCTGTGTTTATACTAAATCACACCAACCCCTTCATTGTAGCTTAAAATATCACTTCTATAATTAGTTTACAGTATTCCTTGAAAATACTCCTCTATGGAAAATATAATTATATTATTGCTTAACGGATAGCACTAAATCCACACGTCGATTTGTAGCACGTCCGGCAGAAGTTTCATTAGAAGCGATAGGATGCGATTCACCATAACCTGAATACGTTATTTTGTACCCTCCTCTAAGAGAAGCAATGTACTTCGCAACAGCTGAAGCTCTTTTCTTTGAAAGCTTTTTATTAATTTTGGCTGAACCTACTGAATCTGTATGTCCCTGAACAACAACTTTTTCAGCATCCAGTTTTTTAATAATTCCATCAACCGTGGAAATTAACTTCTTTGAAGACTCAGGGATAACGGCATTACCTGACTTAAAGTTAACACGCTTAAGTCTAAAGACTAATTTGTTACCTTGTTGGTATACCAACGCTTCATCTTGGGAAAGTACTTTTTGTGCTTCGTCCATTGCTTGCTGAAATCTAACCTGTGTCGAAGCACGAGACAGTTGCTCTTTCTGTGTTTTAAGAACACCCTCAGTACGTATTAGTGCACCTTCTTTTTCCTGTAGCGTCATTTTTGTTGTTTTTAAATTCGCTTCCAATTTTCCAACATTCGAAGATAGTTCACCCAATGCCCGTTTTTGTTTCACTATTTGAAGAGCGATATTTTCAGGAGTGCCCTTTGCTCCCTTGATTACATTCATAACATCGAACAGCAACGTTGCGCTAGCTAATGATTCTTGAACACTCTCCTTATATACCTTAGGACTACGCGGGCTCTGGGCAATAATATTAATCGCCGTTTTATAATCTAACGATGCTGTTCGTAACGATTTTGGAGTCAGATCATCAGCATCATCTTCAATAGCTTGTAGAATTGCTTGATTAGCGGCATTAAGCTGAGTGAACTGAACAGCTCTCGATTCTAAAATAAGATATTTTTTCTGAAATTCAGAGAAGTCTTCAGGTGAAAGCAGGCTGCTAAATTGGCTGGTTTCACTTTTTAAGTCATCATCAATATCCATCATGCTCTCAACGAGTGCATCACTTTTTCTTACGCCGGCCGACAGAGCAGATGCTCGGGCCTTCAATATGCGATGCGCGGGTTTCTTTCTTGCTTGTGCGATTTTTTTCGCATCCTGGAAATAGGCCTTTGCAATTGATGCTTTTTCCATGACGGCCTCTGCCGGCTCACCTTGCTCAAGTGCTAGCTTGGCTTTGGCCAGGAATTCACTGCCATTTGAGTACTTATCATCGGCTAATACATCATGTTGATTTTGTTGTGCCGAGGCCATTTTTTGTTCCACTTCGGCGATGCCTTTCACCGGATCACTACCAGACATCAATTTTGCTTGTCTGTGACTGGCACACCCGCTTGCAATTACTACGGTAATCGAGATTAACCATAGGGATTTAATCAGCTTATTCACAACGCTATACTCCTGTTTCAATAATATCTGTCATATATTCAATAAAAGTACCAAATTTTCTGCGTATTTTACACTTTATGATGTGACCATGTTCAAAAATAAGTTATTTAAATTCAATGACTTTGCCCTATTTGCCTTAATCACTTAAATTTTTTAAATTTTTTAAATACATTAAATAATACTGTCGAACAGTTATGTTTTTTTTGTGACACCTTTTGCTAAAATGGCCCATTTTCACATGCAGTAGTTATATTATGAAAAGCCATTACCATCGATTTACTTCTCTACTTTTTGCCACTCTTATTTTATCCGGCTGTTTTTCACCGAAATCACCTCAGGATGTGACCCGAGAATTCTGGGAAGCCGTTATCACTCAAAATGTAAATAACGTAATTAAATACTCAACCCTGGTGGATGCCTCAAGCTACGATTCATTTAATGAAAAGTGGGATGGCTATCAGCTTGTTTTGGGCAAAATTGTGATTGACGCTAACCAGGCTAATGTTGAAACAAAATTTTCAAAGATCGATAACAACAACGAAAATCAGAGAAAACTAAACACATACCTGATAAAACAAGATGACGAATGGAAAGTAGATTACGTTCATACAGCAAAATCAATGAATGGTGATGTATTTGGTCAATTTCTTGGGCAACTGGATGTTCTGGGTAAAAAACTGTCTGATACGCTAAAGGATTCATCAAATAAATTTAGTATTGAAATGAAACGTCTTGAAGATGAGTTAAAAATATTTGCTCAATCTACCAGTGATGAAGCCAACAAGATTATTGAACAACATGGTGCAGAGCTTAAAAAGAGCATTGAGGAACTAGCTAAATCTATTGAGCGTGCGTTAAAAGAACACAATGATGATTTATCTGAAGAAGATAAAATATTGTTGATCAAAATATCTGATGATCTAAACAAGAGCCAGCAAACCTTGTCAGAACCAACAGTCAGCAACATTAATCAAAGCAACCGCAACTTGATTCAGGTACAGCAGCAGCTGGATGAACTTAATAACGAAAATATCACGGACTATAAAAAACAGTGGCATGATTGGCAGTATAGCTTTGAACGTGACATGCAATCTTTACTGGAAGCTCTATCAGCAAAACAAAAAAATTAAAATAATTAGGGTCTACCCCTAATTATTTCTCACCAAATAACCACCTTTTGTCTAAAAACTGAAACAGTTCACATATGTAACTTGCAACTATATAAGCCTTTGCTAAAATAGTTTTTTTGTAATAAACATAGCAAAAGGTGATTTTACAATGACTCTTGATATTTTAAGTATTATCGGCGGGATTTCAGCTGTACTCGTAATAGCAGTATTGTTCGTTCTGTGTAAAGTACGCAGCTGTAACAAGCCAATCTGTTAACAGATATTTTACTTCTGTCCTAAACTGATAACGGCTTTCTGTATACCTGGATGGTCAAACTCTCGACCACCTACAGCCCGGTATACAATCTTCCCCTCGGGATTAACAATATAGGTGGTTGGTAAGCCTTTCACTTTCCATTTAGTCATCACCGTACCATCGGTATCAAATAATATTGGGAAACTGGGTGCAGGATTGACCATGCCCATAAAGGGAAAAACCGTATCAACATCTTCACCGACATTTACAGCCAAAACTACAACATTTTTATCCTGGGTTGCCAGGTATAGTCTTTCGAGTGAACCCATTTCACGACGACAAGGTGGACACCATGTTGCCCAAAAATTCACAACCACCACCTTGCCCTTTAGATCATTAATATCAACAAACTCATCATCCATGTTTTTCAAACGCAAAGCGGGGGCAAGTTTTGGTTTTTTAATAACAGTAAGATTATGTGTTAGTGGCGGGAGTCCTGCCGCATGACTCATACCTGAAACGAATAAAATTGTACTCGAAACCAACGTGAGTAATAACGTTTGAATGTGTTTTTTATTTAGCACAACTAACTCCCCGCAATGTTGTTTTATAAGCTTTGCCATTGATATCCCAGCGAACTATCAAATCAAATATACTCTCTGCTGGTAACCCGATAGATAGCATTCCCTGGTTCCAGTCACCGCCATCCTCAAACTCTTGTTCTGGAGGAAACTGTGCCCAACGAAAAGCCAATAAAGCTGAATTATTTACTTTTTGTTTTTTTAACTTTTTCAGCCAGGCATCAACAGATATCAATAGATGTGGTTTTTTATTAGCAAGAACAGTCCAGTTACTTTTAACAAAGTGAACTGTGCCTGGCGCATTATCATTTCGCATAACAGTCATATAAACACAAGATGAAGCAAACGCTTCTGTTTGTACTAAAGTAAAGCCTCGGTTTACATAAAAAGCTTTAGCTTGCTCAGGTAATATTTGAGTTAAAGAAAAATTAACCCCCTGAGTTTTAATTTCCCAGGTTGTAATGCCAGTAGTTTTTTCGACATGTTTACTTTGCAGTGAATCAGCAAAGCAGGAAAAAGAAAGAAAGAGTCCAATAATCAAGATGTTAATTTGGTTAAGCATATGCACCTCATAAAACAATACGTTATCTAATCTAATTTCTGACCACAATTATTAATGACGTCCCTTTATACCAAAAAATTTCTGCGCATTCACTAAACGCAGCTTTTTCTCAACATCAGAAGGAAAACGTTTCATCCAACTCCGTTGAAAATGATGGAAATCTGAGTAATGTGCCCAACCTTCATCCGCTTCATACCAACGGTAAATTTGGTGCGCATTCCACACAGGATCGGTTCCGGTCATAACACGATCTTGATACTTTATAATTAATTCACGCCACCCCTCTAACAAGGAATAATCATCATTAGCAAAATAATTATAATGCCATGGATCGCGAGCCGCTAAATCCAACCACACATTTGGGCATGCTTGCATTAAAGGTTCGAGTTGTTTCGGCCCTAGTACACTACCTGCATGCGCCCAGAGAAAACGTACATCAGGATATCTTTTACAAATAGGTAAAAAATAACGATGATCACCTGCATCAGTATGAATCAAAAACGGTAAATTAAATTCTTTTGCTAACTCCAGTAAGCCAACAAAAACAGGATTATCCCGACGTTGTCCTACTCCTGTGGACAAATGAACTTCACCAATACCCGCATAGTCTCCCGTTTCAATGAGTTGTCGAATTTTAGACACCAGCGTCTTATCAAAATACCAGTTCAATCGATTGCCAGCATGATAGTAAGGCGTAACCAAAGGAATAATCCAATCACCCCCGGCTTCTTTTAACTTAAGTGAATAATGTGAGGGAACACTGGAAACCACTGCAAGAACAACATTATGATTTTCAAGAATTTTGACCGCCTCTTTAGCACTCAACAACTCTTCATGGTCCCAATTAAAATGTAAATGAATATCAGCAAATGGCGGCAAGTCTTGCTTAGGCAATGAACATGCCGTTAAAGAAAAAAAACACAATATAATTAAAAAATAACGTTTCATACTATCGTTCTAAAAGTTAAATTAATTCTTGGGGTATTAAACATTTTTGTTTTAGGTAAGCAGTGCATCCAATGTGTTTGAGTTGTACCTTTCATAATAAGTAAACTACCATGCTGCAAAATCAAAGACACCGTTTCTTTGCTTTGTTTGTGTTTAAAAGAAAACTTTCGTTCTGCACCAAAGCTCAATGAAGCAATAGCACCATTATTTTTTAAATCGGGCTCATCATCACTATGCCAGGACATGCCTTCATCACCATCATGATATAAGTTCAGCAAACAAGAGTTAAATGTCTCATTCGTTTTTTCTTCAATAATTTCTTTTAAAGATAGTAACTCATCAATCCAGGGCAATGCTTTTTTCGTGGTATTTGAGTAAGTATATTCATACGGTTTATCACCATACCAAGCAGCTTTACGCCTGGTTACTATGCGTTTGCCAAAGATAACAACCTCATCATTCTGCCATGCAATCTTGCTGAGCAAACTATTAAGATAGTCATTAGCCTCTCGCAAAGACATTACTGTTCCATAATAATTTACGACACCATCTTTAGGTAGTAAATTTCCGGGTTCACCTTTAATATTTTCAAATAGGTCCATTTTTATTTTTATTAAGTTTATGCAATGCACTTATAATATATGTGCTCAAAGAAAAAATATCACTTAATTATAGCATCTGAAAATATTGTGCTCTGCCCAATTTATAGATTCTTTCTAACATTTCTTTTATAGCCATTACCACCCAACCTATATAATATATATGGCAGTTTACGAATGTCACCATCAAAGGATGCCCAATGTTTAAATATATAAGTAAAACTCTGTTAACTGGTTTTATCACTCTGTTACCGATTGTACTTACCATTTATCTACTTTATTGGTTGGGAGTGTCCTCTGAAGAAGTGCTAGGCGATGCACTTCGTTATGTTCTACCCCAACATACCTATTTCCCTGGTCTTGGTATGTTTGCCGGTTTTATGGTGGTTTTTATTGTCGGCCTGATGATGAACGCCTATCTTGTACGTAAACTCTTCTCCCTGGGTGAAGACGTACTCTATCGCCTACCGCTAATTAAATCTGTCTATCGAGCATTTCGTGACTTCTTTGATTTTTTCTCTCCCAACAAAGAGGGGCTTGGTCAGGTTGTCGCTATCACCTTAAACGATATGGAGCTGGTCGGTTTTGTCACACAAGAAGATGAGCAACGGCTTCCAACATCATTTCGTGATCGTGATTCCGTACTGGTATATCTGCCAATGAGTTATATGGTTGGTGGCTATACAATTCTTGTACCTCGTAATGATATACGTCCATTACAAATGTCTCGAGATGAGGCGATGCGGTTTGTACTAACAGCAGGTATTACCGGGAAAAATTAAGATTAAATCTTATTCATTCCACATTAGCATCTCGAGAAACTTTTCTCGTATCTGCTTTCCAGAATCACGAAAAAATTGATAATCGGCATGTTCTTGAGGCTTATCTCTATTAATAACAATCCCCCATAAAGGATTGCTCGTTGTTGGAAGCATACTGTAACGAATATCCCCAATAACATTTTTTTGAGTAGGATCAATCGCAATAAAATTATCAGAGAACACTTTAAATCTTTGAATATCGTTATAAAGTACAGATGGTTGTTCTAAGCGAGGAAATTGTTTTTCAATTGATAGTTTCTCAACAGACTCTCCTTCAAATATTTTATTCTTAGCGAACAGCCCCACCCTTATGGCATCAACATATATTCTATCTTGATGGATATATACCGAACGCCATAACACAAGATTACCCAGTGTCGGCTTTAGCAGGGTTTGAGTTGCCTGGTGTCCTCGTGAGCTTATTAAATTTTCAGTTAGATTAGTTGCTCGTTGCAATTGAATGAACCCAATCAACATATATCCTACCGCAAGTAACAAACCAATATGTGCAATTCTTTGTTGTTTAACACGTAATGAATACAATAAGGTAATAAGAAGAGATAAAGTAAAGACAGGATCGATAATAGATATAACATTAAACGCTATACGTTCATCAGAAAAAGGCCAAAGAAGATGTGTACCATAGCTCGTACAAGCATCGAGTAAGCCACTCATACTATAACCTAATAAACTAAATAAATAGAGACGACTTGCAGGCAAACGATTTTTTAGAAAAGGCCATAACAATGCCATTGCGATAGCAGCACCAAATGGGATAAAAAATAATGAATGTGTAAAGTGGCGGTGAAGCTCTATATTCAACAGGGGATCATTTGCGGAATATATAAAAATATCTGCATCCGCTAACAGACCAGAAACAACACCAATGATTGTGGCTAATTTTGTTTCTTCTTTTTTTGCGACAGACTGAGCTAAAACGCCGCCAAGCAAACCTTGAGTTAAAATATCCATTTCGATATTTTAAAAGATATTACCCTGATTAAACAACCGTTTAATGCAGTTTGTGATTACGGTTTTTTTCCAATTAACTCTATTTGATAACCATCGGGATCTTCTACAAAAGCAATGATTGTTGAACCGGCATTCATTGGACCAGCATCACGAATAATTTTACCGCCTCTTTTCCTAATGTCATCGGTCGCTTGATAAACATCATCAACTTCTAATGCCAAATGACCAAAGCCAGCTCCAATATCATAGTGCTCTGTATCCCAGTTGTGAGTCAGCTCAATAACGGTGTTATCACTTTCATCACCATAACCGACAAAGGCGAGTGTAAATTTCCCATCAGGGTACTCTTTTTGACGTAAAAGTTTCATACCAAGTACTTCGGTATAAAAATTAATTGAATCTTGTAAGTTACCTACTCGTAACATGGTGTGTAATATGCGCATTTAATTCTCTTTATTTACATAAAAATATCGTTTGTTATTTTACTGAAAATTGAAACTTACGCTTAATAACATCAAAGCTTTCAGAATAGTAAACACGTATCACTTCAGGCTTACCGTATATGGTAATCATACCTTGCCATTTTTTTGGCAATAACTTTATTTTTTCTTTCTCTTCATCTGACATTCCAAAAGTGGAATATTGTTTTTCATTTATTCGATCATTACCGGTTTTTAAAATGGTTCCGCTTTTTGTAAGCGGCATCAGTCGCATGACATTATCAACGGGACCTTGAAAATCAATATACGTACTCCAATCTTCAAACGCAGAAATGTTTGCGGTAATGCCATTCTTTTTAGTAAAAACACCAATTTCATCAGCATCAAGCTCAAAGTGTTTCGGTTCTTTAGGAATACGAATTGTTAATGTGCCATTAACCACACTTATTTTCTTATTCTTTAATCCTTCATTGTCAGAATACACACTTACGTTGGAGCCATATAACCTTTTATTTACAATCTCCCAATCTTTTTTCTTTTTGTTATAAATCGTGTCAAACTTATATTCAAAACCAACTCTTTCAGTTTTATTGAACGCAATTTTTTCGCCACCTTCAGTCTGCACTGAATCAATAGTTAAAACACCTGCGCCAAGATCATTTTGCAAAGCTTCATCAGCCGGTGCAACTACATCAAATTCCCCACCGATCTCCCGTCCCCAACGATCACCAAATTTATTTAAACAAACTAAGAAGCCTTCTAGCTCTACCTTTTGTTTATCTTTACATGCGTCGTTATATTTTGCTTTAGCATATTTTCTTAAAATAGCCTTTTTAGTTGTGGTCATCATCCCTATCTGTGTTCCGATACCTGCCTTACCATACTGCAAATCAATTTGATTAATTTCAAATGGGTATTCCTTACTCTCCATCTCATCGGCAACAATAACTTCAATAGAAGCCACTTTTCCTTTAAATCGTTTTGAAATAGTTTTTATCTTCTCATCACCTGAACTACTACTACTATGATCAGCTAAATACTGACCTTTTTCATTTTTTGCTCTAATCGCCAATATATGACTCATATCACCACTTAAATCATATTTAATCGATCTTGGGCTACTCTTCTTAAGATACATACGTACCTTACTCGTCTCTATTACCTTCTTTTTAAATGGCGGCTTAATCGATTTAACACTAGTTCGTGTCGCAGCACGTATTACAATTTTTCCTTTTATATTCGCAACCTGTGATAACGGTACATTACTTTTTAAGCGAACATCTTTTGAACCAGAAACCTTCATTAATTTTGAAAGCCACTTTCCTTCAACAAATTCCTTATCTCGAGATGCATTTAATGATGCTGCAATTGAATTACGTGTTTTGCCGCATTGTTCTTCTCTTAAAAGATTATTACCTTCTTTATCTTCAACGCCAGTCACGAGCATACTTGTTGCAGAAGAAGTACCTGATTTATGCATCATATCGTCCGACAAATTTTCAAAACCATTTCCTTCAGTAATAATCTTTAATTCAATAACCGAATTATCTGTTTCTAACAGGCTGATCTTTTTTAATCTGACACCAAATGGTCCTACTACATAATCCGTTTTGTAAAATGATTTCTTAGCGTCGAAATTTATCGCCGACGAAAAATCATAAGCAGAAACATATTTATTTAAATCTTCTTCTTTAATGATTTTTTCTGCTCCACCCTCTTCATCACTTCCAAAAGACACGTTCTCAAATATCATTTTTAAGAACTCAACAGGCACCTTTTCAATATTATTCAGGGTTGTTTTATCGGCTATTGTTTTAAAACGCAGCACATTTCCATCGGCTTGAACATTTAAAGATTGAAATAGAGAAGCCAGTGTTGGCATTTCTTTTAACTCACCCATTATCTCAATAACCCAGGCATCAAATTTTGTTTTCACTTCAAGTGGCCATGCAGCCTCACTTGAATGAACATCAACAAGAACAGTAAAGCCTGGCTTAGGAAACACAGTTACCACTGCTCCACCGTAAATATCTGTAAGTGGTTGATTGGCAACCGCACCAAGAAGTAAAGAAGATGAGAGATCAACAGCACCTTTTTTAGCCTCCTTAGGCGACATAAACGCGCCAGCCACCACTTTATCTTTTCTAAAGTTCCACCATTTTTCAAGCGACACACCGGCACGGGCTTTACTTGCAAAACGTTTAAGAAGCACCGGCATTAATTCCGGACTAGATAACAGGATGCGATCATTTTGTATATGCAAAGCTTGCTGCTTTAATGCTGATTTTTTTTCTGATGAATCTGGCGCCGCACATGGATCAGTTATTTTCTTTTCTTCAACTATCGGCGTAATTAACCAGTAACCTTTAGTACTCTCATCAACAAGATGAGATTGTCGAATAGCCTGCTTTAACTTATTCGACGAATAACGACCAAAGAGCACAAAGGTATAAGCCGGTTTTTCCTGGCCAACATTAATTGTCGCTAATGCATAATCTGTTGTTTTATACAAATTAATACCCTGCTTGTTCAATTTTTCTAAAAGAGATTTAGCAGACTTAGGCTCAACTTGTTGAGGAGCACTTAGAGGAGAAGGATCTTTCACACCTTTAAACATATCGTCAATACGACGCACATGCCCCATATCAATACTGGAAATTGCAATAGTGCCTGAAGTAGCAATAGCCTCTTCTGCGTTCAATACTATTGTCGGAACATCGCCTGGTGTAATTGCTTTTAAAAACAGGAAATAACCACCACCTGCCAAGAGGCCAATGAGAACTAATAGTATGATAAGTACCCGTTTCATGATTATTCCTGTTTATTTTGTATATTACGAAGTAGAGATATTCATTAGGTTAACAAATATTTATAATATTTTTCAGCGTTTATTTCTAAAGAAAACAATATCCAATTAATGACTTTTTATACTTTCCAGTTAATGGGTTCTTTACCATTTTCAATTAAAAAATCATTAATTTTTGAAAAAGGCTTGCTCCCAAAAAATCCACGGTACGCTGAAAGAGGTGAAGGATGTGGTGAGCGTAAAACAAGATGTTGTGGGTTATTAACGATACTGCCTTTTTTCTGCGCATAAGCCCCCCACAAAACAAAAGCTATGGGAGATGGTTGTTCGTTTAAGACTTCAATAATACGATCGGTTAATTGTTCCCAGCCCTTCCCTTGATGTGAATTGGCATTTCCCGCTTCAACCGTTAACACGCTATTTAGCAGTAACACACCCTGTTCAGCCCACGACTGTAAGTTGCCATTGCTATTCACAATACCCAAATCATCTTCAAGTTCTTTGTAAATGTTTTTCAATGATTTGGGAATCGGTTTTACCTCAGGCATGACTGAAAAACATAAACCATGTGCATGACCCGGCGTTGGATAAGGGTCTTGCCCTAATATCACCACTTTAACCCGATCAAGATCTGTCGTTGTTAACGCATTAAACCAAAGTGAAGAATGAGGGAGAATCAATTTTTCATGATCTTTTTCTTCACGCAAAAAATCATGCAAACGCAGCATATAATCTTTTTCAAACTCTGAAGATAAATGTGACTTCCATAGTGAGGGTAACTCTTTTGAAATATTTAGCGACATAATATTATTTATTATACGCATTTATCACTCTTTCAAGGCTAACTTTTGTGGTTTTATTAGAGGGATATTTTTATTTATTTCATTATTAAAAAGGGGAAGTCCACTCTGCCCCCTTTAATTGTATTTCTTGTTTTGCCTTTTTAATTTTTTTTCATAATTTCAGGAATAAATTCCTACTCCATGATCTCTATTAAGCTCCGGGCTACCTGATGTACCCAGGGAATATTATGAAGAATACAATAATTTACTAATAAATATTGGAGGCAAGGATGAAAAATACCATATACAAACACAGTCTTTTTCTCATTTACGGACTGATTATTTCATTATCTACCGGACTGGCTATTGCCCATGATAAAGGCAACGCGGGTTTACCCGTTTGTCTTGAAGGTAACATTATGATGGCCGATGCACAGAACAACCCGTTTGCACCAGCTGGATCGGGGCGTGTTCTTGAAATGAATATATTTACAGGCGCACGTGGCATCACGGTAAATAACCCATTTAGCGCTGACAATATTGGTACACCTGTCGTACCGGATGGAATTGCTGCACCAGGTCCATGGAAACCTACCGGTGTTTTGTCGGGCGGTTTAAATGGTCATGCTTTTATTACCAGTGCAGCTCAACATGCATTAACTGAATTTCATCGCGATGGCACACCAATTAAAACCGTTAAATTACCCATGGATGACGATCCGCGTTTTGGAACTGTACCAAGACTACTGGGTTCACAGATGATGCCAAACGGTAACATTATTCAGAATGTATGCGATGCCAATTTCTTTAATGCGGTTAACTCTGATACCAATCCTGATGGTAGCAATGCATCAAATAACTTTTTCCCTGCGGTCTACACAACAGCAAAACGCTCAGCCAACAGCCGCTTACTGGTGCTAGATCCTGAAACGCTTGAAGTCATCGATGAATACAGTGCACCAGGTGATCCACGCTGGACCTGTATGGCTGGTGTTGTGTTCAATGATGAAGGTATGTACGTCAGTATGTTTCACGGTGCCGCGGTATTTGTCATTGACTGGAAAGCCGGTGTAGAAGAAGAAAGCGCTGGAATTGGTAGTAACGGTGAAGATGATGATGATGATAATCAGCCATTTAAACTGGGTAAGAAAAAGAACAAGGCTAAAGTGATCCGCGTTATTGATATGCTGGGACCTGATGCACCACTTAATGATCCACGTCGTCGCGATTCACTACGTGCCATCACTTTTGATGAAGGCGGTAACTTATACGCTACCTTCCGCGCCCGCTCCAAAGCATGCCTTAAAAATGAGCTAGGTCCACAAGGTTGCAACCCGGGTGTGTTCCGTCAACATATAGCAGTCGTTCCCAAAGATGCAGACTACCCGACACGCACCATTGGGCTTGATCCTGGCGTCAATGTTATTGCTGGTATCCGTACTAATCGCATATCTGGTCCGGGTTGCCTGGCAATAAACCCAGGGTTTGCTGATCCGGATGCCTGTGACGTGGAAACACTCTATGTTGCTGCCTCAGCATTTAATCCTGGCTGTGAAGCAAATGGGCCTGTTGCTGCAAACCCCTGTTTCCTCCCAGGTGGTAGAGTCGGTGAATACTTAATAGCTATCGGTGATGCCGATGCCACAAATGGATCATGCAGTGGTGACCCGGCTGGTGATAACAGCGGCTGCGCCCAGCCCATTGCAACATTCTTTGGTCAAGACAATAACGAAGATAATGTTGATCCGAGAATGTTAATGGTCATCCATGAGGCGTTTGTCCAATAATAGTAATACTTTTCATGAGTGAAGCCGGTGGACAACAACATGTCCATCGGCAAAAACTTACAGAAATTAATGGTAGAAACATGAGTGCTTAATCGAACTTAGAGATTCCAACGAGTGTCTCACTTAATACTTCTAAAATAGACTGAATAAAAATGTTGCTCATGGCATCTATAATATAGAGATTATGCAAATACTTGGCCCATCACAGGTACTCAAAAACCGTATAGCAGAATCGCGGACTCAATTATATCGCGTTGCGTTTGCCTGGTGTGGTGATGAAATGCTTGCTGATGATCTGGTACAGGAAGCCATTGAAACAGGTGTGCGCAAACACAAGCAATTGCGCGATGAAAAACGCTTATATGCCTGGTTATATACAATATTAAATCACCACTGGCACCGGTATTTGCGTAAAGTAAAACCACAAACTGAATTAAGTAATGAATATATCTCAGATGATGCCGGACCTATGGGGAACTGCCAAAGTCAGGAGACCATAGAACAAATACATTGCGCAGTTGCATTGTTACCCATCGAGCAAAAGGAAGTGATTTCGTTAGTTGACCTGGAGGAATTCTCATATAACGAAGTTGCAGAAATATTAAATATTCCAATTGGCACCGTTATGAGTCGTTTACACAGAGCAAGAAAAAACCTGCTAAAAAATTATAACAGTGTATTAACGTACCAAAGAAAACAACACAAACATATTAAAGTAGTAAAGTGATACAAGACGATGAGTGAAACAGGAAAAATTAACGACCAGATGCTGGATAGTTTTGTCGATGGCATACTTGATGAGGATAAAACCGCTTTAGTACTCGATGCAATGGAACAAAGCCCCGAGATTAGAGAACAGGTTTATCAGCTACGCCGAGCAAAAGATTTAATGAAACTGGGGTATGCCAACAGAACACCACCTGTTCGACCATCTGCCAGGAAAAAATCACCGCGAGCAACGCGAACCACATATGCCATTGCCGCCTCAGTGTTGCTATTAATTGTTTCCACAACAACAGGCTATATTAGTTTTAAAAGTGGTCAGCAGTTAGCGCTTAACAATCAACAAAAAGTCAAAACAGATAATGTTCGCGTTATTGTCCACATAAGTCAGTCTAACCCTGAGCACTATGCCGCAGTATTTGATTATATTGAAAGTTTTCTAAAACAGCATGAAAGTACTAACAGCAAAGTTGAGATCGTCGCCAACGCAGGCGGGCTAGAGTTAATACGAAGTAAAACTTCTCCTCATAAAGATCGAATTGATACAATTCTTAAAGAACATAGCAATGTACATTTTATTGCCTGCGCCAATAGCATACGGAGTTTGCGTAAAAAAGGTGTAGAACCCAGTTTTAACAGAAAGGTCCGCACTGAAAAACCGGCTTTTGACCATATAATAGACCGTGTACAGGATGGCTGGAGCTATCTAAAAGTTGAATCATTAATTGAAATTTAAGTTACAACCCTATTTTCACGTCGGTAAATTGGAGCAAAAATTTGGGATAAACTTTAGTTGTGGTCCAGCAAAAAAGGGTCGCAGTGATTTTTATTTGAACATTTTCAACTATTGGTAAAAGGAACTGTCCCTTTAATGCGGCACCATATCTACCTGTTTTAGTTGAAAAGAAATAGCTTTACTTTTCTGGCATCCCTGCTTTACGTAAATGCGAAATATACATTTGCATGTTTTTCTTATTAGCAATTGAATGTGAATTTAAAACAAGTGAAATAGAAAAAAGTGGATTCACATTAAGTACTTGTTCAACTTCCCACTCAGCATCATCATTCATGTTTAACGCACTATAGCTGGCAACCAAAAACAAACGAGGTGGAATAGCATTTTCATTTCTTTCCAATGCTAGTAATAACTCTTTTATTGCCTGCTCATAACGACCTTTCACATAATAAGCGCGTCCTAAGTTATAAGGATAATCCCATGTATAATGAGGGTTGAGTTTAATCGCTTTGTTAATCAGGCGAATCGCCTCATCTGCATTACCCAACCGATTGTTAATCAATGCTAATAAACCATAGCCATCAGCATAACTCGGAGCGATATTAATTGCCTTCTTAACAACTATAGCAGCCTGGTTAAATTCATTGCGGTAAAGATGAACAAATCCTAATGACCAGTATACCTGTGGTAAAGTGTCATTGAGTACAACCGCTTTTTTCGCCATATCCAGAGCGCGATCGCGACTTTCTGCTGGCGAATCAGTCCAGGCATTCGTATACATTCTCATAATGACAACAGCTAAAGCGCCATACGAACGTGCATAGGATGGATCTAATTTTATTGCCTGTTTAAATTCAGCCTCTGCTTGAGAAAATCTTTCTCGCGTCCTCTCTCTCGCAAATTTTTGTCCCAGTAAAAAATGCTCATAGGCTTGAAAATTGTTGGTGGAAACACGCGCCAGGCTAGTCTCTTCTTGTTCCGTAAGTTGTATTGCAAGCGCATTAACTATATTGCGAGTTAATTCATCTTGAACAGCAAATACTTCCACCAACTTTCGATCATAACGATCTGACCAAACTTGATAGCCATTAACCGTATCTATTAGCTGTGCATTAACTCTTAATTTATCCCCCGATTTTCGAATACTACCTTCCAGTAAGTACTGAACCTTTAACTCTTTTCCTATATTTTGGGGATTGATAACCTGTCCTTTGTAACTAAAAGACGTATTCCGTGCCATAACATTAAGTTTCGAAATGCGAGATAAATCTGTAATGATATCTTCAGTAATACCATCAGAAAAATAAGCCTGCTCAGGATCACCGCTTATATTTACAAAAGGCAGTACGATAATTGAAGGAATTTTTACATTCTTGACCTGAGTAGATGGCGAATGAAAATCAACGTAATTAAAATAAATAAACCCGATAAGTATAATGCCAAGTCCTAGCCACAATCCTAAACCCAGAGAATTGATATTAATTTTTTCTATAATAGGAGAATGAAGAATGCCAGTTGATGTTGCAGAACGAACAGCAGCAACCTCAACAATCAGTCGATACCCCCGTTTAGAAACAGTTTGAATAATTTTTGGATGTTTAGAATCATCATGGAATGCTTTTCGTAATTTAATCATCGCACTGGTCAAGGCATCGTACCCCACCACCATGTCAACCCAAACCTTAGATTCCAACTCTTCCCGGGTAATCACCTCCCCGCCTTTGCTCGAGAGGCAAACAAGTAAATCCATTACCCGTGGCTCAAGCTTTGCTTCAAGATCGCCTTCACTAATGCGCTCTATGGCCGGTTCAACTAACCATTCACCAACCATAAAGGGCTGACTTAAATCCACATTTTTACTGACACCTTTATCTGTCATGAAAGTCCATCCCTGTTGGCCCTATCAATTTTACTATCAACATTTAAACGTCGGATAAACGTCGGTTATTCATCTGCTAATCACCGCAAAAATTTAGCCCATTGCAGCTATGTTTCTAGACATGCAACAGAACAACAAGAAACACCTTATAAACATAGTCACAGGAGAAGGATCATGCAATCAACTACACAACATAACCCATTAAATAATTCTATTTCTATTACTACACTGTTGTTCCTTGTGATTTTAAGCGGATCAATTCAAGCAGAAGAATCAGTCGCTGATGTAGAGTTATTAGAAACCGCTGACAAATGGCAGGTAAACCGTTTATTTGAACCAACTACTAATCAGCGTAAAAAAGAAACTCAGGGAAAAATTGTGATTTATGATGGCTTACGCGATACCACAGTAAAAAATGCGTTAGATACAAACTTTAATCGTATCGAAAACATGATGTTTACTCGGGTTATTGTCACTGATGAAATTGGTCAACCTGAACATGATGTAGCAGGTAATGTAATAATTGAAGACGATGGATGTTAAAACGAAAAAAATATTGAGGTCAGTTCTTTATTTTCTCTAGTAGAGACAACTAAGCGCTGGCCTCACATTAATCTTAAAATATTTATAGCCGCTCCCTTTAATTATTACTTCACCTTTACGTTTTTTCGTATTGTGCCAAACTATATAAATGCTTCCTTACCTATTAACCACACTAGCCATGCTAGCCTTTGCGGCTAATTCAATACTTTGTCGCTTAGCACTTGTAGAGAATGACGGCACAACAAGTATAGATGCAGCAAGTTTTACTTCAATACGTTTAATAAGTGGTGCAGTAATACTAACAATACTCATGTTGATACGGACACGTGAATTTAAACCAAAAAATATAAACGTCTTCTCATCCATCATGTTGTTCACCTACGCCATTTGTTTTTCATTTTCATATATTGCAATTGCAACGGCTACCGGTGCACTCATTCTCTTCGGCACGGTGCAGTTAACCATGATCATATTTGGATTGATAAAAGGTGAGCGTCCTGATCAGTTAGCTTTAGTCGGAATCTTGCTAGCCTTTGGCGGATTTATTTATTTATTATTACCCGGTGTCAGCGCACCACCTTTAATGAGCGCACTATTAATGATGATCGCAGGACTGGCTTGGGGTATATATTCATTACGTGGCAAAGGTATTATCAATCCCCTTGTTGCTACCAGTTGGAATTTTATTGGTACACTGCCTTTAGTTTTATTAACGTACCTGATATTTCAAGACGATGTACACCTTAGCCAAAAAGGAATTGTACTGGCCATACTCTCTGGTGCACTGGCATCAGGTGTTGGTTATTCTATTTGGTACGCAGCCCTACCTCACCTTACTGCAACCCGAGCTGCAACCGTACAATTAACGGTTCCAATCATCGCTGCGATCGGTGGCGTCATGCTTTTATCTGAACCGGTAAGTTTAAGATTAGTTGTCGCAAGCATTGCTGTCTTAGGTGGCGTATATCTAACAATTAAACCAGTAAAATAAATGGCAAAAAATTAGAACTATTCCCTTTTACTCAACATGAACTTAACGATCTGCATTTTAAAGGGCTCTGCCCCTGAGGGATCCCCACGAATTTTAGAGTTACCGGTCATTGCGAGGAAACACTTAAAAACAAGTGTTTTTAAGTGTTAACGCGGCAATCTCAAGTTTATTCATCTATATCATGAGATTGCTTCGGTCATTTTATTCCCTCGCAAAGACAACTTTTAATCTAGTATTAATGTATATTTTACTAAGTTGTTGTTTTTGATCAGTTTTTTTATTAATTTCGTGGGGATTCGTCAGACTCCGACCCCTTTAATTGATCTATCCCATTGTTTTTTCAATAGTAAAAAATGCTGCAGGTAAAAGAAGTTTATCTTTTATGATTAAAACGGTAATGCCTGTTGAATTTGATGGCGCAAAAAAATTAATTCAGAATATGCCCGATTATAAAGTGAAAGATAATATCACCGACTACTGGCGTATTTTACATATGATTGTTCATGAAATAATGGTGTAATTCATGCGGTCAGCTTAATTAGTCTTATCAGATTTATATACCTAAAGACTTAAAGTAATAGAAGTGCTCTATACTATATGTATGACGAAAGAAGGGAGAAATGGTGTAACTATTCCCCGCCAACTCCCCGCAATGCATCTCACTTCTTTATTGATGATTATCTTAATAGGCTAAGTGATTGATGAAGAGGGGTAATAGTAAACCTGAACTCACGAGGTTTAGGCTTTCGGAGTATTGTATTAACTCCACAAAAATCCATTAATTGAAAAAATATAGAGTCATATGTTTTTTATTTAAAAATATAAAAAAAAGCCCGTCATCATAACGGGCTTTTTTATATGGGTATTTATTATGGATGAATATAGTTGTAGCCTAATTCTTCAAAATCACCCAATGCCGTTAATCCACCCGTGACATACGTCACACCGGGGATCACCATTGAAACAACTTGAGCCGGGGTTTTCCCCATTTTTCTCGCCATGCCGCGAACAGTATTCATACAAAAATGAAACTTAACACCATCATTAAGTAAAGCATTAACAGCATCCTTTAATTTGTTATTTGGCGTGTTAAGCATCATTGTGCCGCCCCCACCATGAACAATGATATTGAGATCAAGTTGTTTCGCATCAATGCCATGCGTCGTCTTATAGTCTTTGATCATGTTTTTCATTTGTGCAATACCATAACCACGTGTTGCACCACATGTGTTCGCATGATTGTCCAAACGGTATCCTGCATTCGTTGATACGACGGTAGTATCACGACAGGCTTTATTTATTTGCATAACTAACTTTACGTGATCTGTTTTTTTCATGCAGCGTGTTTTACTATGTGTACCGTCCCCAAACTCTTGATCAAGTGACATTCCCGTTACTTGACCGACTATACATTCTTCATCGGCTATTGCAGATGTACTAAATACACCAAACATAATTAGACTGCTTATCATTAATATTACTTTTTTCACTTTATTCTCCTTATAGTTTTAAGATTTATTATTATTTTTATTCATAGTAAAGGTATTCATACTGTGTATAGATCAGTTCAGGTAAGAGCTTTGTGCTAACCGGAAGTTCTTGGTAGTTTGTCCAGCCATCTAAATCACCATCGTCACCATCAACGCCATTGTTATTAAGATCTAATGTATTGCCAACCGTATCAACTTTGGTTCTTCCAACAAAGCCTTGCCAAATATTTCTAACATTCGTGTAGCCCGCTTCAGCAAGTAAATTTGCCGCTAAAACACTTCGATACCCTGTACGGCATAACGTTAATATTGGGGTGCTGCGTTCTGGAAAAGCAGCAATGACATCACTAACAAATTGTTCAGGATCTTGTCCGATGTAATTATCTTTGTTAGGACGGGCATGAATATGTGGGAAGGGAATGTTGCTTGATTTGGGTGGGTGACCTGCACCATATTCTTCAACTGTACGAACATCGATAATAACGGCATTAGCGAAGTCAGCATTATCAATATTTCCTTTATTATGGTTGGTTAGGATATAGGCGCGTGCAGCACTGACTTCTGAATGGTAATCTCGAGGTAGATCATAACGGTTCCCCTCGGCACTAACATTCATGGATGCGGTAAAAGCAAGTAATGAAACTCCGGTTATTAAAGTACATAGTTTATATTTAGACATGATTAACTCCTCTTAAATGTTGTTTATCTCAAGCAATAAAAAATGCTAGGACGTTATTTTTATACAAACGGTAGTATTAAAAACTATCGTTAGTTTTTTATTACAAACAAATGAGTAGTACAGTTAATATTTTTCGCAGGAACAAATCTTTTTTCCTGAGAAAAATAAGATGTGCGCGGGAGGGAGCTAGAATATAAAAGCATTCCTATTAAGGGTCAATCACTTTTTTAACGTGCATTAGTATATTATAAATAACAAACTAAATTTTTATTAAAGTAAAATCTAACTATCAATGGCATGTGTATATTTATAGTGTAATTATTCTTTAAATATAATACTTATAAAAATAATAGGTTATTTATAAATAATTTATTATTTTTATGGGGGGGATGGAAACAGGTTATCGCCCTTATAAAATACGCGGCCAGCGATCATGTACGGCATCCTCAAACTCAGGCGTAATCGTTACGACATAGACACGTTGCTCAAATAAAAAGGGGTCGGAGTGATTTAAATCTAATCATTCCTCTCCCTTTATTTATGACTAAAGAAAGGTTTTATCGGTTTTTATTTTTGATAGCACTTTTATTATTCTTGAAGTGCGATGGATGCCATTTTCATAGTGCTTTCAAAGGTTTCTGCACCCGCAATAAATAAACCATTATGGCAAAACATAGCATCATCAATACCGGTCACTTCTTTAAGCTCTTTACCGG
>JAUVEN010000077.1 GCA_030594815.1 Gammaproteobacteria bacterium | reverse complement strand
AACCAGAAGCTAAACCAGAAGCTAAACCAGAAGCTAAACCAGAAGCTAAACCAGAAGCTAAACCAGAAGCTAAACCAGAAGCTAAACCAGAAGCTAAACCAGAAGCTGGTAATAAGTCATGATATTAAAACGACTGTTACCAATATCGGCCGTATTAGTATTGAGTGCCTGCGCAATAGATACTGAGCGTGGCACTATTGCAGATTTACGTGATGTCGATATTGAAATAGTTGATACACATATTGATGGCGGTCTTGAAAAAGCCATGAAAAGCTATCAGAAATTTCTTGAACAAACGCCTGAATCCGCAATGACACCTGAAGCCATTCGCCGTCTGGCAGATTTAAATGTTGAAAGAGAATATGGTGCTGTTAGTGGAAGTGAAAAAAGTAGGGGGGTAAAACAAAAAGAAATTAGCAAGCCTGAGAAAGCCATACCGAAGATAGAGGCCTCAGAAAGTTCTGCTAAAAAGAACAGTAAAATTGCAGATTTAAAATCCGAGTCAACCAAACAATTTGAGAAAAGAGCAGCAACAAAGGAAAAAATTAAATCAGCTAAAAGTACTGCTATAGCCCCTTTACCTGATGGTTCAACGATTGATGATTTGCAAACAGCAGGTGCTAAAAAAGCCATTAGACTGTATAAAAAATTACTTAAAAAGTTTCCGATGTATGAACATAAAGATCAGGTTCTTTATCAACTGTCGCGTGCCTATGAAGAAGTTGGCCAACTAAAACCGGCCATGAAGGTAATGAATAAATTAGTGCAGGAGTTTCCTCGTTCACGTCATTTTGCTGAAGTTCAATTTAGACGAGCAGAATTTTTCTTTACACGCAAAAAATTTCTTGATGCGGAAGATGCGTATAAATCAATTATTTTATTAGGTAAGGGCACTGATTTTTATGAATTAACGTTATATAAACAGGGTTGGACTTTTTATAAACAAGATATGTATGAGGATGCACTTAATCACTTCATGGCGTTACTCGATTATAAAGTGAGTGTTGGTTTTGATTTTGGACAAGAGAAGAAAACATCAATCCAAAAACGAGTCGATGATACTTTTCGGGTCATTAGTTTAAGTTTTTCAAGTTTGGGCGGTGCAGATTCTGTTATTAATTACTTTAAAAAGATCGGCTCTAAAAGTTACGAAAGTGATATATATAGCTACCTGGCAGAGTTTTATTTAACAAAACGTCGATACAGTGATGCAGCTTCAACTTACAAGGCTTTTGTAAAAAATAATCCATATCATAAAATATCGCCTCATTTCAGTATGAGAATGATAGAGGTTTATCATAAGGGACATTTCCCCAAGCTTGTTATTGAAGCAAAAAAAGATTATGCATCAGCCTATGGAATTCATGGGGATTACTGGAAGTATTACAATATTAAGGAATATCCGGAGGTTGTTGGATTTTTAAAGAAAAATATTGTTGATTTAGCCAATCATTATCATGCTATTTATCAGAACCCTCGTTATCGTGCGAAGAAAGCACGAAGCTTTAAAGATGCATCACACTGGTATAAAGAGTTTCTTTCATCATTCCCCAAAGACAAACAGTCACCTGGTATAAATTATTTACTTGCTGATTTGTATTTAGAAAACAAAGGTTTTCTTGCCGCTGCTATTGAGTATGAAAAGACGGCATATAATTATCCTTTAAATAAAAAATCATCAAAAGCTGGTTATGCTGCTGTTTATGCCTATCGTGAACATTTAAAGGTTGTTTCTCAGTATGAGAAAAATAAGGTTAAGCGTGAAGTAATCCGTATCTCACTCACATTTGTCGATGTTTTTCCTAAGCATAAAAAAGCACCGGTTATTCTTGCGGCGGCGGCTGATAATCTTTATGAAATGAAAGATTTTAAACTCGCAATCAAAACCGGGCATCAGCTGATCAATAAATATCCAAAATCCAAACAAAGTTTGCGTCGTTCAGCATGGTTAGTTATCGCCTATTCATCATTTGATATACTTAAATTTAAAGAATCAGAACAGGCATATACAGTTGTGCTTAAAATGCCGGATAAAGATAAGAACCTGCGTAAAAAACTTTTAGAAAATCTTGCTGCTGCTGTTTATAAACAGGGTGAGCAGGCGAATACATTAAAAGAATACCGGGTTGCAGCAAACCACTTCTTGCGCATTAAAAAACTGGCACCAAATTCAAAAATTCGTACAACTGCAGACTATGATGCTGCCACTGCATTGATTAAATTAAGAGATTGGCCTCAGGCTGCAACTGTATTACTTGCATTCAGGCAACGTTATCCAAAACATAAATACCGCTTTGATATTACTAAGAAAATCGCTTATGTATATCGGGAAGATAACAAACATCTCCTTGCAGCAAAAGAGTTTGAACGGATTTTTTCAGAATCGAAAGATCAAACTATCCGTCGTGAATCATTGCAAATAGCAGCAGAGCTGTATCAAAAGATACCAGACAAAAAGAACACGCTACGAATATATCAACGTTATGTAAAATATTTCCCTAAACCGCTAGAAGGTGCCCTCGAAATTCATGCGAAAATTGCTGAGTTTTATAAATCATATGGACAAAATAAAGAGCGCATAAAAACACTTAAATATATTATCAAAATGGATGCCAAGGCAGGTTCTCAACGTACTGAGCGTACGCGTTATCTCGCAGGTATTGCTTCATTAGCGATTATTGAACCTATCTTTGATCAGCTAGTTGCCATCAAACTTAAACGTCCTTTTAAACGTAACCTTAAGAAAAAGAAAAGGAAAATGAAGAGTAATCTTAAACGCTATAATAGTTTGGTTGATTATCATGTTGGTGATGTTACGGCTGCTGCAACATATTATATAGCAGAAACTTATTATCATTTTAGTCGCGCCTTGATGGATTCAGAGCGACCCAGGAAATTATCTGAGCTGGAATTAGAAGAATATAATCTTATGTTGGAAGAACAGGCTTATCCTTTTGAAGAAAAAGGCATAAAAATTCATAAGAAGAATATCGAACTTCTTAATTCTGGTGTTTATAGTCTTTGGATTGATAAGAGTTTGAAAAAATTAGGTGAGCTTGTTCCTGGTCGTTATGCAAAATATGAGAGCAGTACGGGTGTTGTTTCTTCGCTGATGTCTTATCGTTATGAATTGGGTGATTTGCCTGAAATTGCAGCTGTTGAGACTAAAGCAGAAACTGAAAAACCGTCAAAATCAGTCAAAAAGATTCCTGATAAGGAAGTGGAAGAAGAGACAAAATAGTATTTTTAGGGATCGGCATTAAATGAGCAAACTTTAGTTTTTATATGTGAAATTCACGCAGTAATAGTAATTATGTCAACTGGTTCACATGACTGAAATATTTATTAAAGTTGGCTGTTATTACTTTTCGTTAGAAGGCTTTGTTGAATTGTGAGATTTAAACTAATTAGTGACATGCTTCGCAATAATACCTATAAAATCAAGAATTTATATCTCTTACCTTATTGATAAGGTAAACTAAATATTGTAGTCAGTACTATTATATATAGTACTGTATGTTTAAATTATCTGGTTCAATATTTATGTTTATTGATGGCATATTCAACTTCCCAGCTTTTGCTTATAAAAATATTTTTATACTGCTATTGGCTGTCATGTTAGCGGCATGTGGAGCAACGAGCCCTAAAAAAACAACATTTACCACTGAAGACATTGTCATATCAGAAGAATTCGGAATTGATACTCATTTAGTTGAAAAGTTTAACCAAGCGACAAAATATATTAACAATAATAAATATGATGCCGCTATAGAGTTATTACTTGAGGTTACGAGCAAAACAGATAAACACAGTGCACCCTATATCAATCTTGGTATCGCTTATTCAGCAACAGGCAAAATTAGGGACGCAGAGGATATTTTACTAAAGGCAGTAAAAATTAACCCTGCTCATCCTGTAACAAATAATGAGCTGGGTTTGGTATACAGAAAGACAGGCCGTTTTTCTGAAGCCAAAAAGACGTATGAAAATGTCATCAAAAACTACCCCCAGTTTTTACCGGCAAGAAAAAATTTAGGTATTTTATGTGATCTTTTTATGAAAGATCTTGCTTGCGCGATTGAGCATTATGAAGCCTATCTGAATATACGACCAAATGAGAAAGAAATTAAAATCTGGTTAACCGATCTCAAACGCAGAGCAGGGCAATAAAATGTTATTTAGAAATTTTATCCTAATACTGTTTTTGTCATTAACGTTGAACAATATTAGCTTTGCCGAAAAAAAGAAAAAGATAGAAGTGAAAGCATTATCCGGTATTTCGATTATCGGTAATAAAGATGCACCTAAATCACTTTACATTGTTCCCTGGCGTAGCTCTGAGTTAGGTATAGAAACAGATTTAAATTCAAGTCTTCTTAATGAAGGCATACATCCTGTCGATAAGGATGTTTTTATTCGTGAGCTGAACTTTTATGAAATCAGTAAAAGTAAATAATTTTTATATATCAAATAAGGTATGAGGTATTAGTAATATGGACTTTCTTTATACAGTAGTTGGATTCATTCAGGCTGGTGGTGTGTTTATGTACCCCATTCTTCTTGTTTTTGCTATGGGTGCTGCGGTGGCAGTAGAACGTATTGTTGTTCTCTCCTCTGTTGGTAGCAAGAACAGAAAAGTATGGGATCAATTACATCCAATTATGACGGAAGGAAATTTTGAAGAAGCCAGAACAATAACTTCAGAAGATGATTCTCATATCAGTCGACTTTTAGGAATGGGGCTTGCCAGACAAGGTGCAGTACGCCGTCGAGATGATATAGAGATAGCCATGGAAGAAAGCATGATGGAAATTATTCCTCAGCTGGAAAAACGCACACCGTATGTTGCATTGTTCGCTAATATTTCAACACTACTGGGATTACTCGGTACCATCATGGGCTTAATCGAAGCCTTTACTGCAGTTGCAAATGCCAACCCGGCTGATAAAGCTGATTTATTATCTGCCAGTATTTCCGTAGCAATGAACACAACGGCCTTTGGTCTAATGGCAGCAATTCCTTTGTTAATTATTCATACTTATTTAACATCTAAAACCAGCGAAATTGTTGATAGTTTAGAAATGGCATCAGTTAAAACATTAAACATTATTTCAGAATCAACTAAGCGTCAGGGTTAGAAATAAAATGAGTAGAAGGCATCATTACAGAAGAAAGGATAAGGAGCCACCTGAACTGGATATCGTAACCTTTTTGAATTTAATGGTTGTGTTAATTCCATTTCTGTTGATTTCTGCTGTATTTTCACGAATTACTATTCTTGAGTTGAATGTACCTTCTGGTGGTAGTGGTGGTGCAGATAAACCTAAGCTTGTATTAGAAGTTATTGTGCGTAAAAAAGGTATAGAAATAGGCAATGGCAAAGGTGTTGTTGCAAGTATGGTAAAGGTTGATGACAAGTATGATGTCGCAACACTCTCAGCATACCTGAAAAAAATTAAAATAAATTATCCGGATAAAACAGATGCAATTGTTTTAATGGAGCCAGATCTTGAGTATGAATATCTTGTTCAAATAATGGATGCGGTGCGTAGCGCAGATCCTGTTGAGGTTGCCCCTGTGGAAGGAGAAGCAACAGCTCCTCCTGGTGAGAAAACAATTTTATTTACAGATATTTCCGTCGGTGATGCACCATGAAAAGTTCAAGACGGATTAAACGTATGTCGCGAGGTAGGGGTAAAAAGACAACTTTAAGTCTGGTTTCCCTGATGGATGTATTTACGATTTTGGTGTTTTTTCTGTTATCTAACTCATCGTCGAATGAAGTTTTATCAAATCCAAAAGAAATAGCATTACCTGATTCTGTGGTTGAATCAAAAGCACGTGAAACGATAGTGATTTTTGTTTCGGACAAAGTAATTTTGCTTCAGGGTGAACCTGTTATGGCAACAGATGAAGCGCTGTTATCAAAGAAAGAAATTATTGTTTCATTAAGAGATGAATTGCTAAAGCAAAAAGATAAAATAATCGGTATAGCAACAAAAGCTGCTGCTAAGGGTAAGGAAGTTACAATATTGGCAGACAAAAAAATCCCCTTTAAATTATTGAAACGCATTATGTCTACCTGCACTAGTGCTGGCTACGCAAAGATTTCTTTAGCGGTAATTCAGAAAGCATCCCAGAGTTAGAGTTATCAGAGTGGAATCAGAATCAGTCGTTTCAGCAGAGCAGCAGAGAATCACCAAAAAAATTGGTGATGCTAAGCTGTATTATGATGAATTAAAAGAAAAGTTATCTAGAGCAGCTAGAGAACTCAATAAGGTAACCGATCAGGCAACAGTATATTCTCGTTTGTTAGAAGTGACTGAACAACTTCAGCAATTACAGGATGCTGGTGGAGGCAAACTTTTCTGGGAAGGAAAGTATGCTAATGAAGCTGAATTTGTTGAGCATATAAATAGTTCACAAAGTAAAGCTAAAAAATTTACTGACCAGGTTGATCTTGCTCAGGATGAAAAATTAAAGTTAGAGGAGCAAGTAAAACAAGCCGGTTATGAAATAGGTTTCTTAAATGAAGATCTTAAAAATGCAAAGATCAATGAAGCCGAAAGTAAAAATGATTTTATCATTGAGCGAAGCTATGAGAATGTACCTTTCCGTTCCATTAGTATGCCTTGGGACAAAAAGGACGAAAATGAAACTCGGTTTAAAAAATATTTATTATTAGCATTCTTATACAGTGTTTTGTTTATTTTGGTTGTTCCTTATATCGATCTTCCTATTCCGGATAAAGATGAAGAAGTTAAAGTACCTGAACGAATAGTTAAGTTTCTTAAGAAGAAAGAACCAAAGCCTAAACCTAAGAAAGCACCACAACTTGCGGGTAAAAAGAAACCAACCGCAGAAGAAAAAACCAAGGCGCGTAAGAAAGCAGCAAAAACTGGAATACTCGCATTTAAAAATAATTTTGCAGACTTAATGGATAACATGAGTGAAGCAAAGCTAGGTGCAAATGCGAAATTGTCTAAGCAAGGTAAACGTGCAAAATCTACATCTCGTTCAATGGTGCTTGCTCAGGCACAAAGTGGTAGTGGTGGTATTAATGCTTCTAATCTGAGTAGAGATGCTGGTGTTGCTGGTGACGCGATTGGTTCAGTAGGTTTCTCTCGTGTAAACAGTGCTATTGGTACAGGTGCTGAAGATGATAGACCATTGAGTTCCGGACCTGGACCATCACGAACCGATGAAGAAATTCAAATTGTATTTGATCGCTATAAATCGGCCTTATACAGAATTTATAATCGTGAATTACGGAAGAACCCAACCTTGCAAGGAAAAATGGTATTACGTATTACGATTTTACCAAATGGTAAGGTTTCTAAAGCATCAATTGAATCAACTGACCTGGATTCAGCTTTATTATCTAAAAAAATGATTGAACGGGTGAAGCGTTTTAATTTTGGAGCGAAAAAAGATGTTCCAACTATTACGATTTTATATCCTATAGATTTTCTACCAGCATCATAGGGTAATGAGCATGTTGACTCTGATGAAAGCTGGTAGTTAATGATATATTGAAAAAAAATTAGTAACTTTATGTGCTCGATGATGAACATTAAAAAGTACGCCGCATGCGTATTTAAAACGATTTTTAATCGTTGTGGGATTCTCATTGCCGATCGAAACGTTAATGCTAAATCAAGCAGCACAAACATTACTAGCAGTCATGTTGCTGTGCGTAGAGACTCATGTTTAACTTCACGGCTACTACTACTGTTTGCTCTTTTGCTGGGGGGCTTATCTCAAGCGCTGGCAGGCGAGTTTTGTGTTGCGAATCCGCAATTCAATGGCGTGATAGATGGTTCGGTTACTTATACTGATCCACCTTTCGAGACTATTACTCAAATTACCATTGATGGTGAATGCACGTTTAAGAACTTTACTGCAGCAAATCCGTTAGATGTCACCATTAACTATCAAACTACTGATGACACAATTTATCTAATTACCTTTGATAACGTTGTCTTCACCGGTAATATGGCCTGTGCCGCAATTGACCATAAGCTCTGGGTAGTTAACTCCGCAGAGGATGCGTTCTCTGGTCAATGTCAGGATATTATTATTCCGGCAGAAACCATAGATAAGGATATTCCTGCACCTTCGGCTGGAATTGGTGATCCCTTTACTTATACGCTGACACTCCCATCCATGGAAGATACCGGTCTTCCATCACCCAATGATTTAGGTAATGTCATACTCACTGATGATCTTAACGCAATGGGTGTTGATCTCACTCTGGTGGGCATTCCTGTCGTTAACTGGGCAAGCGGTGGAGCAGTGGCTCACACCTTTACCAACACAGCTGGCTTACTTTCCTTTGTTCTTCCTAATATTCCGGCTGGTGAGCAGATCATTGTCGAGATCACCGCGGTGCTTGATGACACAGCAGTGAATATACCTGGGACACAGTTCACCAATATTGCACAGTGGACTTTTTCAAGATGGATCGACCTTGATGAAAATGGCATCGTTGAAGATGGATCATGGGATGCTGATGGTGATGGAATCATAGAAGATGAATTCTTTGATCCGCTTCCGGGTGAAAATGGAATTTCGTTACCGATGACCATCGCTGAGCCGGATCTGGTAGTCAGTAAAACCAGTACAGAGACAGCATTGAACCTGGGTATTCCGGCAACCTTTACAATCGATGTGCAAAATAATGGTGGTAGTAATGCCTGGCATACTACCATCATTGATCAACTTCCCAATATTGCTGATGATCCCGATCCCGATCCTGTAGGAATGTGTGATACCGATCCTATTTTAACAATTAGTGCACAGGTCTTTGCGGCAGACGGTACAACATCTGTTTCGGGATTGTTGGCGCCGGGTTTTGATTATTCAGTTAGCTATAATAATGCAGCTGGTGTACCTGCATGCCAGCTTAGTCTTACTATGCTGACAGAAAAAGCTAAAATTGGTCCCACTGAACGTTTGATTATTAGTTATCAAAGTCAACTTGATACAGATACTACGCGAGACAGTTTTATATTAACCAACATCGCTGGTGCAACAGAATGGTTCAGTGGCGATGGGAGTTATCCTCGTCTTACTTATAGCAAAACACTCACTGATGGCACACCTGCAATAGTTGATCATCAAGACAGTTATAATATCACCACGGCACTTTCCGGTTATTACTTTCAAAAAACTGTTCAGAACCTGACGACGGGTGCAAACCCGGCAGTCAGTGCTGCGCCGAGTGATAAGTTGCAATATCGTTTGCGTGTTTTCAATGTTGATCAGACTATCAATAACATTACTATCACGGATGTTCTTGATCCGACTAAATTTGATATCAGTACTTTTAACATGTTGGCGTTTCCTGGAGGCAGTACATACACATTTAACCCTGTGACTGGTGAGTTAAATGTACTTGCAATTCCAACTGTTCCTCCGACTCCGTTAAATGTTTCACAGGGTAGTGAACTTATTGTTGATTTTGAAATTGATATTGCAGCTGGGCTTTCAAATGGTGACGTTGTACCCAACCAGGCAACTCTTACAGCGGATGGTCCTCTTGTTATTACGAGTGATGATCCCTACGTGAATGGCATTGCTGCGCCGGGTGATCCAACTGATAGCACCAATGTGCTGATACAGGCTCCCGGGCCACTATCAAAAGTAAAACCTGTTCAGACCACTGCCAGTATCGGTGAGCAATTTACCTATACCATCACAGTACCCGCAGTTGCAGTTAATACGTCTTTGTATGATGTACGGATTATAGATAATCTTACGACATCAAATGCTGACCTGAGTTTTGTAAGTGCAAATGTAGTCTCTGGTGGAAGCTGGATACTAAGTAATACTGGCACAGCAACCAACTTGGTCATTGAAGATACCGCAACGGGTATCGATATTCCTGCCAATGCTCAGGCAGTAATTGAAGTTACGGTTGAGCTACAAAATACCTTAACCAATCAAGCGGGACTGACATTTAATAACACTGCTTCGTATACCTATAATCGCTCTAATGGTGACAGCGGGACACAAACATTAGGCAGTGGTGCTAGTAGCGCTAACATGACAGTGATTGAGCCAGCTATAACAACAATCACTAAAATTGCAGATAAAATAACACCGACTGCGGGTGAGATCGTACGCTATAGCGTGACACTTGATACAAGTAGTGGTGTTAATTTTTCTGATGTCTTCGATGTCATTATTACTGATTCACTTAGTGCAGGTTTAGTTTACGAAGGTAACCCAACGGTTACAGTGGGTGCCGGCGTTAGTGCCGATAACACCATCACGGCGCCAGATATTACAGGAGATGGTAGTGTCGCCAGCCCACAAATTTTATTATGGAGCTTAGCTGCAAGTAATGCTGATATTGATATTGTAGAAGGCGCATCTATTACTATCGCTTATGATGTTCGGGTGCTGGATAGCGTACTTGCTAATCAAGTTCTTACTAACAGTGTTGTTGTGCAGTGGACCAGTATTGATGGTGTGAATACGGGGGAGCGCAATGGTATAGATGGTATCGGTGGGCTTAATGACTATACCACTGCAGCAGCGGTAGTCACTTTAACCTCACCGGATATTAATGCAACTATCACCAAGACTCGAACCAATGATACCTATGGTGCGGGTGATACCAATGTACGTATCGGTGACATTGTTGAATACGAATTACGAATAGCGGTAGCAGAAGGAACGCTAGGTAACCTTGAACTTGTTGATACTTTGCCACAAGGCTTAAAGTTTGAAGGTATTGTTAGTATTAATGGTAATGCGGGTCCATCACCTTATACCGAAGTTGCTCCCTTTACTCATGCGGATATTCTTACAGCAAATATTGTCGAAGCAGGTGATGCAACATTGGGTGCAACCACTGTAACGTGGAATATTGGTAATGTTACAAACCAACCGAATGATGGTTTGAGTAATGACTTTATTATTCGTTACCGCGCTCGAGTATTAAGCGGTGTCTTAGCACAAACAGATAGCACTTCACTAAACAACTCTGTGAGCATGAGTTATGACACAGCAAGTGCAACAGTCACAAGTTCAGATATCGATACCATCATTACTGTTTTGCAACCAACACTAACTGTGAGCAAGTCTGCAACACCTGCAGGTGTTGATTCTGTTGTTGATGCTAATGAACTTGTTAACTATACCGTTGATATCGTTAATAGCGGTTTAGCCCCAGCTTATGATGTTGTTTTACAAGATGTTATTCCTATTGGGATGCGTAATGGTGTCGCAACGGTAACTATGGTGAGTACAACATTAGTCGTAGCGGGAAGCTCATTGACTAATCCAATACCGAGTTATGATGCCTCAACAGGTATCGTTATTTGGAATTTAGATAGTGGTATTGCAAACACCTACACAATTCCTGTAGGTGAGACTTTGCGTATTGAATATCAAGTTCAAGTTGATGCAACTGTCGCGGGTGGTCTTACATTAACGAATTCCGCCCAAATCACTGATTATTATTCTTTTGATGATGAAGCTGTACCAACGCTTGGAACAGTAACCGGTGTACGTGAAGTTTATGGCATAACAAATACAGCAACCACGACATTATATACTGGAGCCGCGCCAACTAAAGCATTACTTTCATCTGCAACCGCAACCATTGGTGAAGAGGTTGTTTATCAAATTAAAGTGCCTGGAACATTAAGCAGCAGTGCGCTTCATGATATTCAAATTATCGACACACTAAATTCAAACCTTGAATTTATTAGTGCAACAGTAACAGGGGTTGTTGGTGTTACTGACAATAGCACGTCGAGCGTAATGGATATTTCAATTACAGAAATTCCAGCAGGGCAACAAGCGGTAATTGAGTTACGCACAAGGGTCAAAAATATCGCAACAGTACAACAAGGTGTTGCTATAAATAACACCGTTTCTTATACCTATGCTTTTACTTCGGGTGGCACAACACAAGCGGCTTTAACCAGTACTGATATCGTTACCGTTAATATTATTGAACCTAATTTAACGATAAGCAAAGAGGTAACACTAGTAACAGCAACCCCCATCACGGGTGGTGATACATTGGAATATGTATTGACCATTCCAAACGCAACAAATGCCACCGCTTATGATGTGAATATCGTTGATACGCTGGCAGCACAGCTTGAATTAGATACGAGCTTCACTCCAACTGCTGCTATTGACACAGTTGCGGTGGTTGGGTTTACGGCAACACCTTCCGGTTCACCCAATGGCCCATTAATCTGGGGTAAGGGGAATGGCGATGGAAGTCTGGACATCCCTGCGGGAAGTACGTTGGTATTAACGTATCGAGTTCTTATTGCAGATACGGCTGAAGCCAACACCACTTTAAGCAACAGCGTACAGGCAGATTGGACTACGTTGAATGGAACTAATGCGAATGAACGTACCGGTGCAGGGTGTCCAACGGTAACAGCGCCTAATGATTATTGTACAGTTCCGGCGATTGCCAGTGTTACTACAGCAGATAGCAATAGCTTCAGTAAAATAGTATTTGAAGATAGTTATACACCAGTAACAGATGCCACTGTGCGTATCGGTGATACGGTAACCTATCAATTAACATTGAATTTTCAGGAAGGGACGACACGCAGTGTTGCGGTGCAGGATGTTTTACCAACGGGACTGGCCTTTGTTGATATAGTCAGTATCAATGGCGACAGTGTGGCTGATTATGATCCACCCGCCAGTGGCAGCGGTTCCAACTTTAGTTATGCCACTGTTACAGCAGCATCATTACCAACAGCAGGACAAACTGGAACAATAAACTTTACACTGGGTAATGTTGTTAATGATCCACAGGGTGATGGTACTACAGACAGTATTGTGATTTTCTACCGTGCTCGCGTTATTGAAAACACACTAACTCAAACAGCAAGTACAACACTGAATAATACTGCGACACTGGCTTATGTTGATGGGGCTGGCACTCCAGTCGTTGATCCTATTCGCTTACAAAGCATAGCTACAACAACAGCAGTACAACCTGTGATGACTACGCCTACTAAAGTAGATAGCGTATTTATCAGTCCAGCTAACGTTAACATCGCCACAGATGTCATGCACTTCACGCTGGAATCCTGTAACAC
>JAUVEN010000091.1 GCA_030594815.1 Gammaproteobacteria bacterium | reverse complement strand
ATCATTAATCCGGCATATAAAAATCCGGTGTAGGGATTGCCTTCAGCGGCCATACCTTTTACCGTCGGCTCAATCACTTCAGCCATAATACGGGCATCAATTTCAGGTGTGACAACCGGAGCAGGTGAGTACGCGCCCATGCCTCCGGTATTGGGGCCCTTATCACCTTCGAGTGCTGCCTTGTGATCTTGAGACGTTGCCATAGCTAAAATGTGCTCGCCGTCGACCATCACTATGTAGCTGGCTTCTTCACCTTCTAAAAATTCTTCGATCACCACACGGTGACCCGCTTCACCAAAGGAGTTGCCCGCCAACATATCTTTGACGGCATCAATGGCTTCGTCTTCGGTCATGGCAACAATCACGCCTTTGCCCGCAGCGAGACCATCCGCTTTAACAACAATCGGCGCACCTTGTTCTTTAATGTAAGCAACAGCGGCATCAATTTCGGTAAAGTTGCCGTAGCTACCAGTGGGAATGTTATGACGCGCAAGAAAATCTTTAGTGAAGGATTTAGAGCCTTCAAGTTGAGCGGCACCTTTAGATGGGCCAAAACAACGCAAACCGGATTCAGTAAAAGTATCCACAATGCCTTCAACCAAAGGCGCTTCTGGACCGACAATCGTCAGGTCGATATGTTCTTTTTGAGCAAACGCTTTTAAAGCCTCAATATCATCCGCAGCAATCACAATATTTTCTAATTTTTCTTCAAGCGCAGTGCCCGCATTACCTGGCGCAACATAAACTTTTGATACGTTTTTAGATTGGGCTGCTTTCCATGCCAAAGCATGTTCGCGACCGCCGCCGCCAATAACGAGAACTTTCATAATTTTGCCTGATGTTTTGGTGTTTTATTGAGGAAGCGACCTTAGCGGATTGGGGAGAGGTGGTCAATTGTAGGTCAGACTTCAGTCTGATATTTGTTATGTCCGGTCTTGGCCGGACGGCCGCGTCGGTGGTTGACCGACAGCAAGTATCTTTCTTTTGCTTGTCCAAAAGAAAGGTACCAAAGAAAAAGACACCCGAAGACTTGTTGGGATTTACAATCCCAATGCCCTGCGCTTCAAAAGAAAAACAGGCACTGCGCGAACTCGCACGGTGCTCCGCACTTAATCGTGCTCAAACAAACGCTTGCTATGATCCTGTTTTAGTTTTGATGCTCGGCTGCGTCTAACGGGGTGGTTTCACTTAGATGGATATGTGTTAACGCTTGGGCTCACAGGACGCTGCATTTTTTGCTGCGATCCTAGTGAAGCCCATTGTTATAAATGAATTAACTCCAAGCTTTCTGGATCGAAACCGAATATTGAACATAGTTCACTCTGAAATTTAGAATTAATAGTATTAAATAGGAAACGATGCGGTTTATGAGAATCCAGCCAAATAAATAAATGAATTTTTTCAATATCTTTTTTTACTCTTCCTTCCGATACATTCTTATATATCGGAAATACCGCACCACCTTCAGCAAAGAAATTACCTGTTGTTACTGCCATTAAATCCAAAAAACCGCTTTGTTTATCTTCATTATAGAAAGACAAAATGTTTGGTAATTTCTCATCAGCATTAACAGCATCGAATTGTTTCCGAGCTTTATGTATATGTGCAGATAACCGATTAAACACTGGATCTTTGCGTAGACCTCCAACTAATTCAGCTTTATCTAACTTATTATCAAGCCACGTATCTTGTTGAGCATTCTTCACTTCACAATAACTAAATAACCTATCATCTTTGTAAACACGATAGTCTGGAGTTTTTCCCTTCCTTAACTCTTCTTTACCAAATTTTTCTGACTTCAAACCATAAGCTGATAAGAAATCTTTTACTATTTGTTCAGAGTCCATATTGATTTTACCTTTTATTCGTAACTAGTAGATAGGAAACCATCTTAAGGCTACTTATTTTTCTATAATACACTCTCTTTAATCCTCCCTATTTTGATATTTAAGAGAAAAGTAGCCACAACTTATGTTTCGAGCACATAAGTTGTTTGTGAAATATTCCCATTGTCGCAGCCGAGACGCGCAGTATGTAATGGGATTATAGCGAGCACTGTTTGAGCGCATTAAAATGCGTAGCATTGCGCGAGTTGCGCAGCGCCCATTGCAAGCGAGCATCGAGGGGAACCGAGTAAAACGAGGTCTAGCCGCTGGGTGTCTTTTTCTTTGGTACCTTTCTTTTGGACAAGCAAAAGAAAGATACTTGCTGTCGGGCAACCCCCGACGCGGCCGTCCGGACAAGACCGGACATAACAATGCTATTTAGGCTTATTGTTATACCGCATATATTTAATAGTCTCATAAAGCCCAAACGTTAAACGTTTAAGTCTTTCAGCTTCTTTTGAATTATCTTTACTAATATCTTTTCTCGGTGTTTGAGAATTCAAATCATGCAAGGTGGGCTTTGTATTTAGAATATTGTCTGAGAACATTTTATTTTTGCCAACAAGACTAATCACTAAAGGTTTGCTATGCGCCATGGTAAAGACATAGCGGTTTTTATTAATATTTGGATCTAACAAGTCAGAACCTAAGGTGCTGTTGCTGTGAGGAAATCCAGCAAGGCTGGCTAGCGTTGGTAAGACATCAACTTCACTTGCAGCGAAAGAGTATTTTTTTTGTTTTAAATGCTTTGGTGAATAAATAATGAATGGAACATTCAACGCATTGATGTGTAGCTGACGTTGTGCGGGTGTCAGGTGTTTTCCTGTACCATTTACGCCGTGGTCACCAAAGAAAACAAAAATAGTATTATCAAAGTATTTTTCCTTTTTCGCTTGTTGCATAAAAAATCCAACACTGTGATCGAGGAAACGGAATGCATTATATTCATCGCTACTTAGGAAACCATAACTTTTTGCTTCTTTTTTACTTATTGTATTTTTAGTAAAACCGCGATGGTCTTCGGGGATGTTATAAGGACGATGATTCCCCGATGTTTGCACAATGGCAAAAAAAGGTTTGCTTTGAGTTTTTAATACGCTGTTAGCTTCTTCAAATAAATGCAGATCTGAAATGCCCCAGACATCCATTCGCGGAGAATTGTAACTGCCTTCTTCATAAAGTTGTAAGCCAGGAATATTTGCTGAGAGTAATCCGCGGATATTTCCCCAACTGGCACTGCCACCAATAAAATAAAGTTTCTCATAATCATTGAAGGCATTGATCAAGGTATTTTGATTTACGATTAAAGGATTACGGGTTGATGTTTTATTGGCTTCAATATCAGGAATCGAGGTAACCGCTGTCCAAACTGAACGCGCTGTACCGGTACTTGGAGTATAAAAATTATTAAAGTAGATACCATTATTCGCTAAGTCATCAATATAAGGAGTGGGGTTGAGGGGGTTACCCGAGACACCTGATTTATATGCTGAAAAGGATTCCAATATGACCATCACAACATTTGGTGGTTGTTTAAAACGTTTCTTCGGTGTGATAGTTCGAGTGAAATTTAAAGTGTTAACGTTGGGTTTTGTGACGCCAAGATAAGCAGCAACTTCGGGGTAAACTTCTTTCACTTTATTGATATCAAAACTGATGTCACGATTTTTTAAGGTATTTAAAAAATATAAAATCGGGTTCATGCTGACGGTGGGTGCAAAGTTGTGCGTACTAAAAAAAGCATCACTCCAACGCAGCGGATAATAAGAAACTTTGCCGTATAGCCCAAAAATGACAATTAGACTACTGATGACACCTAGGAGTATTTTGCGTTTACGAGTATGCATAGGGACAAGTGCATCTGAAAAATACTTAATAACTTTATTAAGGCTATAAACATAGGCCGTGGTCACGGAGAGTATTAACAGGCTTAACCAGATAATAGGATAGGTTGACCAGGCCATTTCCATTGATATGCTGAAGTTTTGTAAAAAACGTATTGCGGATGCATCAAGGGGTTTATGCAGATAACTAAAATGAGCAAAATTGATAAAGTAAACGAATAAAACAAGCGTAAAAATACTACCCTGGATAAATAACCAAAAATGACGGCTAGAGTCTTGCTCAAATGGGCTAAGAAAACGCACGCTACCCAAAATAAATAAAGGCAGTGTCATCATTAAACTCAGACGAAGGTCGAACTTTAATCCGAGATAGAATGCTTGGGCGAGTTCGGCAGAAGAAATGGGATCGGCTGGTGATTGAAAATACCAATATAAACCAAAACGCAGGACAAAAAAGACCAGTAAATTTATTCCTGTTGCGATTAAAATAAAGCGAAACAGGCGAGGAATGTTATGCATAGTTGTCCAGTTGTGTATGATGTTATTTATATAGTGTATTTTATATAGAATAAGGTTTTGATGATACTTATTCGATTGTAATTTGTACAATCTGACACTAAATAGATTCAGTTGGTTCAATGTAAAAGGGATTGAAGATGGCATTATTATTACGAATATTAAAACGAATAGGCTTAATAGTTTTAGCTTTGCTCGTAATTTATGCTGTGGGCCGTCCAACTCAAATATGGTTGGATGGTTTTTATACTGGAGATCGTGGACCTTATCTGCAAATGATGACTTCGAATGCGGTGACTATACGCTGGCAGAGCAAGAAAGAATTTAAAGGTGCGGTAAGCTACGGGCTTAAATCTAATCAATTAAACAAAACTCAATATGAAGATATTGCCAATGAAGAGCATGAAATTCGTTTGACAGGTTTAAAACCGGGAACCACATATTTTTATAGTGTCGGTGATGGGAAAAATGACAGTATTAAAGGAACAGATTTCTGGTTTAAAACTTCTCCAAAAATTAACGTAAACAGTGATGAATCGGTACGGTTTTGGGTAACAGGTGATCAAGGTTATCCAAACCTTATTCAGGATCAGGTACGTGACGCAATGTTAGGTTGGGTTAAACAAAACCCTCGTTCAATTAATGAAAGTCCTACCGTTGATTTTTGGTTAACAACCGGTGATAACGCCTATCGCTCTGGTACTAATGATCAATTTCAAGCGGGTTTTTTTGAACCCTATAAATCTATTTTACGTAATACACCGGTCTGGCCCATTTACGGTAATCATGATGCACGTCGTTGGGTCTTTTTTGATATTTTCACTTTCCCGACAAAAGCTGAAAGTGGTGGAATTGCATCTGGTAGCGAACATTATTACTCCTTTGACTATGCCAATATTCATTTTGTTATGTTGGATACGGAAGAAAGCAGTCATGATATTAACGGTGAAATGTTAAGTTGGTTAAAAGAAGATTTACAGGCTACAAAGCAACAATGGTTGATTGCTTTTCTTCATCACCCTCCTTATACAAAAGGCTCTCATAATTCAGATAATAAAAGGGACAGCCGAGGACGTTTAATTACAGTAAGAGAAAACATATTACCGATGCTGGAAAAGGCAGGTGTTGACCTGGTTTTATCAGGACACAGTCATATGTATGAACGTTCAGATTTAATTAACTGTCATTATGGCCTTTCATCAACATTTACATCTGACATGGTCAGAGCAAAAGATAAAAACAATAGTTATATAAAGAAAAATGAAAATATCAGTGCTAACTCAGGAACAGTTTATTCTGTTATAGGATCGTCATCTAAAGTTGATAATGGTCCGTTAGATCATCCTGCAATGCCTCACTCGTTAAAAGAAGCGGGCTCTATGATTTTTGATGTAAATAAAAATGAGTTAAAAGCGTACTTTATAAATAATTCAGGTCAGGTAAAAGATCAGTTTGAAATTATAAAAGGTGTCGAGGGTGGTGTAGAGTCACGTTCTTGTTTCTGAATATTAGCCACGAAGGACACCAGGAACACAAAGTAAAACATTACCGAACTACAGTGCGCACGGGGAACGATGAAAGTATATAAATTATTTCCCGGTGTGACCCGGGCTAGTCTCTCTCTCAATCTTCGGTTTCACCTTGTCCCCCGTGGTTTTTAAGCTTTTAATGTTTTTTCTTAGCGTCCTTCGTGATCTTCGTGGCTAACAGGTACTTAATGTCGGAAGTGACGCATGCTTGTGAAGACCATTGCAATATTATGTTCATTTGCTGCAGCAATAACTTCATCATCACGCATCGAGCCACCAGGTTGGATAACAGCAGTTATCCCTACTTCTGCCGCTTGATCTAAGCCATCACGGAAAGGGAAGAAGGCATCACTTGCCATTACGGAACCTTTTACATCAAAACCTGCGTGTTCAGCTTTAATACCGGCGATCCGGGCGGAGTTAATTCGGCTCATTTGACCTGCACCGACACCGACTGTCATACCATTTTTGCCATAGACAATAGCATTGGACTTAACAAATTTTGCAACACGCCAGGTGAATAATAAGTCTTTCATTTCTTCATCCGTTGGTTGACGCTTGGTAACAACCTTAAGCTCGCCGTATAACTCGAGGTCAGCATCCTGAACGAGCAAACCACCGTTAACGCGTTTAAAGTCTAAACGTTGATTTTTATTTTCTGTCCATTCGCCACATTCAAGTAAACGTACATTCTTTTTCTTTGCTACTGCTTTAATTGCTTCTGCGCTGATTTTAGGTGCAATGATGACCTCAACAAATTGACGCTCAACAATTACACTTGCAGTATTACCGTCGAGTTCCCGATTAAAAGCAATAATGCCACCAAAAGCTGATTCTGGATCCGTTGCATAAGCGAGTTCATAAGCTTCTAAAATATTATGACTTGTTGCCACACCACAAGGGTTTGCATGTTTTACAATGACACAACTAGGACCATCATTGAATTGTTTTACACATTCCAATGCTGCGTCGGTATCACCAATATTATTGTAGGAAAGTTCTTTACCCTGAAGTTGCTTCGCTGTTGCAATGCTGGCTTCGGCAGGATTGCTTTCAACATAAAATGCGGCAGCTTGATGCGGGTTTTCACCATAACGCATTTCCTGCATTTTATGATATTGGCTATTGAAGGTGCGAGGGAAGGTTGTTTTATTTCCATTTGCTTCAATGCAGCCTAAGTAGTTAGCAATAGCACCATCATAATGTGAAGTGTGTTCAAATGTTTTAACAGCTAAGTCAAAACGCGTTGCATCACTTACTTCACCATTGTTATCTTTTATTTCATTCAATACCCGACTGTAATCATTTGCATCTACAACAACAGTAACTGAGGCATGATTTTTTGCTGCAGAACGTAACATTGTTGGCCCGCCAATATCGATGTTCTCAATGGCAAGCTCTAAACTACAATCTTCTTTTGCTACAGTTTCTTCAAAGGGATAAAGGTTAACAACCACCATATCGATAGGTGGAATATCATGTTCTTTCATGACGGCTTCATCCGTACCGCGACGACCTAACAGACCACCATGAATTTTAGGGTGTAATGTTTTAACGCGGCCATCCATCATTTCAGGAAAACCGGTGTAATCTGAAACTTCAATAACGGGAACACCATTATCAGCTAACAGTTTTGCAGTACCGCCTGTCGAGAGAATCTCGATACCGTGGTAGGTATAAAGGCTTTTTGCAAATTCAACAATCCCTGATTTATCCGAGACACTGATTAAGGCGCGGGTAATTTTTGACATGATGTTTTCCGTAATTTAAAAGTAGATAGAGTGTTAGCCACGAAGGACACGAAGAACACAAAGAAATAATTATTTTAAAATCTTCGTGTACTTGGTGTCCTTCGTGGCTGAAATGTATTTTGACCTAGTCGTTCAAATCATACATTTTTAATTTTTTACGCAAGGTACCGCGGTTAATTCCCAATAGTTCTGATGCTTTGCTTTGGTTACCACGAGTGTGTTCCAAAACGCTGCGAAATAAAGGTTCTTCAATTTCATTTAAAACTAACTGATAAAGATCATTTGTTGTATGACCTTCTAATTGTTTAAAGTAACCTTGCATTGCATCTTCGACGCATGCTTTTAAAGGTTTTCTTGTTTCTTGTTGTGGATGCAATTGTGTAATAGCAGGGTCCACTAGAGCGGCTTCTGTCATGCTGCTATTTCCTCCTTTTCTAATAAGCGTTCAAAAAATTCGTGAGTCATACTAAGCTGCTCATCGATTGTGTTGACCCGACATACTGCATCACGGAAGGCGCCACCATGCGACTGTCCTTTGCTGTACCAACTGATGTGTTTGCGGGCCACACGCACACCAGTGAATTCCCCATAAAAAGCATAAAGATTGTCTAAGTGTCCAAGCATAATGTCGCGAATTTCTGCCACTGTTGGTTCAGGTAAATGTTCACCCGTATTCAGATAGTGTTCAATTTCACGAAAAATCCAGGGACGACCTTGTGCAGCTCGACCAATCATCACCGCGTCTGCTTTGGTGTAGTCGAGTACAAATTTTGCTTTTTCAGGAGTTTTAATATCACCATTAGCAATTACAGGAATAGCGATGCGGCTTTTGACATCCGCGATGGTGTCATATTCTGCATCTCCACGGTATTGATCCGCACGTGTGCGGCCATGAATTGCTAATGATTGAATCCCCGCATCTTCTGCAATGCGGGCAATGTTTACTGCATTTCGACTTTGGTGATCCCAGCCGGTACGAATTTTTAGTGTTACCGGGACATCAACTGCTTCTACAACGGCAGAAAGAATTTCACCGACTAATTTTTCGTCTTTCATTAAAGCTGAGCCTGCTAATACGTTGCACACTTTCTTTGCCGGGCAGCCCATATTGATATCAATAATTTGTGCGCCGGTGTCAGCGTTGTATTTTGCAGCTTCTGCCATCATGCCTGGTTCGGTTCCCATGATCTGAACTGACTTCGGATCTGTCTCACCGTCATGCGAAGCGCGACGTTTTGTTTTGTCACTTCCCCATAACAGCGAATTCGATGAAACCATTTCAGATACAGCCATACCGGCACCCAGGCTGCGACACAGTTTGCGGAAGGGCAAATCTGTAACGCCTGCCATCGGGGCTAGAATCAGTTTGTTACTTAACTGGTAAGGACCAATATGCATAAATGACCAAATGTTCGAAATATTAAAAAACTTGATGCTTGTGGGGGAGAGCAATCATACAGGTAGTAACCTGAAAATTTAAGGGATGAAGTTCAATTTTCTTGCTTGATCATTCATTATTTATGAGTTAGTCAAAAGCTGTATTCGCAGTTAATAATTTCCTAAAATACTTTAATTTGAAGATCAATTTACGAAAAATTGAGAAAATTCCAGAAGATTAAAGAAAAGTAAACTCAAAATTAATAGCATCTTTGCCAGGATCAACTACTTCGAAGTTTATATGAACCGGTGTTTTGGATTTCATCAGCAAAAATGGATTACTTAATTTTCCCATGTAAGTTTTGGCATTAAAGATCCGTTCAGCGACCACATTTCCGGAGATATCTGATAAGCGAACATGAATATCAGGGTAAGGTTGTGCGAAGGGTGCGTTGTTTATCATAGCTGCGCTAATCAATAAGGCCTTTTTTGTTTTCGGATGCAGGCGAACATCACGACTAATCAGTTGAATTTTCTTTGTATCTCTTGGGCCGGAGTAATGACAGCCTGCAGCCTCACAAAACTGCTCTAATAAGGGTTGCGACGAGGGTATGAGATTAACTAATTCATGTGCTCGAAAGTAAGCCAGCTGTGAAAATGAAAGGGCAAACAATATAATGATAAAAGTAAACTTAAGCAGTGGATGTAGTCGACGTGCAGGTGTTGTTTGTAAACGTTCAAGGTCATTGCGTAACTGAAATGGGACATCATTTTCATCATCAGCATTATGTTGACCAATATTTTGTGAGTGAGACTCATCTAATATAATATCTTCTTCAATCTTACTTTCATCAAAGTCACTTATATCGATGTTATCAAAAAGTTCTTCTGCATCAACTGTTTCTTCTATAATGGATTCGCTTACAGAAGCGTCATTTTCCAGTTCATCCTCTAACTCTTCTATTTCATCTAGGACATCATTAAAGTCGAAATGGTTTTTCAGTGTTTCTTCGTTTGTTTCTTCTTCAGTTTCTGTATGACTTTCTGTCGTTAAGGCTTCCCGTTCATCATCCAGTTGAATAAATTCAAATTCATCATTCGCATCGTACTTGCCATTATTTACAGGCGCTAGAATGTCCAGAGATAATTGACCTTCCATTTCACTGAGTATGTCCGCAACACTCGCCGCACTTGTTGCGTCATAAGCATCTGTTGTGAAAACATCTCCATTATTAATTTCTTCAGAGAGATCTTCTTTTGCTTCTGCAGGTCTAGGTTCATCTTCAACATCAATATCATGACCTTCGTTCTTTGCTGCTTGATCAAGCTCATTAATAGCAGCATCTAAATCAAAACTATCATCAAATGAATCATCATCATCGTCATCGAAGCTATGCAGGTGTTCTGAGGGAGTACCAATATTGGTTTTCTTGAGTTTATTCTTATTTAAAATACCTGTTTCCGCTATCAAGGTGCTATTG
>JAUVEN010000022.1 GCA_030594815.1 Gammaproteobacteria bacterium | reverse complement strand
AAAACGGCGCACGCCACCCATGGTGTTGGCCCATGTATACCTAAGCTCAGCAATCAATGTTGCTATTTTTTTTCTTAACTTCGAAAGTTCAGCTTCTTCTTCAGAAATCCATGCCTCATTTAACTTTTGTAAAATTTCCTGGGCTACTGGATTCAATTTTTGAGCCGAGTATTCCAAACCGGGTTCATTTTTAAAGGCATCTTTTGATAGCTCTAACATCGTACCTTTGAAGGAGGCAAAACTATCAATATCCGTTTTAATATCATTCACTAAAGTCTGGGTTACTTTGTCATCTTTATCTACTAATGAAATTAAATGAGTAATAACTGTTTCAACTTTTTGTATTCCTTGCTCATACCCCTGCCAAAAAGATTCATCTTTGGTTAACATGTAATAACCCAACGCACCGGAAGTTTCATTTAATGTGCTGGTTAATTCATTTGAAGCGAGCACCATAGGCTGAATGCGATTAACTACATTATCAATGCTGCTCTCTGTTTTAGATAAGCTAAGTGCGGACGTCATAGCGACAAAAGCTAAAACAAGTAAGATTATGCCAAACCCACCCCAAATTTTGTTTTTGATGGATATATTGTTTAGTTTAAGCCCACTTAAAATATTGACCATGGAAGACATACTGATAGAACCCCTAATAAACTTGCTGTTATATGTAAGCTTAGCGGCTTATTGGAGAAATTCTTTAGATGTGTACGAAAAACACCGTTTTTTGCAGTGCTATTTAAAATGTAAATACAATCTACAACCACCTGATTTTAAAAGAAAAAGCCTTACATTAAGGATGTAAGGCTTTTTCAGTATGTATTATTTTTTGAGAAATAACTTAATCGAAAGAAATTCCTAATCTTTTTCCTACTTCCTCGTAAGCTTCAACAACACCACCCAATCCTTGTCGGAAACGGTCTTTATCCAGTTTTTCACGTGTCTCTACATCCCATAAACGACAGCCATCTGGACTAAACTCATCACCAAGCAATAATTCACCTTTGAAACGACCAAACTCCAGTTTGTAATCCACTAACAACATACCTGCGTCAGCAAACATTTTTTTCAGTACATCATTCACCTGGAATGTGAGTTTCTTCATTTCTTTAATATCTTCATCCGTTGCCCAACCAAAAGAACGTATGTGATATTCATTAATCATAGGATCATGCAGCGCATCATTTTTTAAGAAAAACTCAAAGGTAGGTGGGTTTAAATCAACACCCTCTTCCACACCTAAACGCTTGCATAAGCTACCTGCGGCAATATTTCGCACCACACATTCAATCGGCAACATGTCTAACTTTCTAACCAGGGCTTCTTCGTCAGAGAGTAACTTAACATGGTGTGTTTTAACGCCAGCGTCTTCAAGCTTATCCATAATGAAGGCAGTAAATTTATTATTTACCATGCCTTTACGATCTAGCTGCTCAATCTTTTCACCATCAAATGCAGAAGTATCATTTCTAAACTCAATAATTAAATAGTCATCATCATCCGTAAAGTAAACGGATTTTGCTTTACCCCGACAAAGTTCTGCTTTTTTTTCCATGATGAACCTTTCTAAACCTTCTAAAAATATATAAATCTCAATGGCTAGCGAGAAGCTAGAGTACAAGGCGAAAACCAACGAAAAAGCGGAGTGTACGTTAGGCCGTTCTCGCACATCCCTGTACTTCACGGCACCTGAACATCCCTGTTCAATGTACATGAGCACCCCAAGAGTATTTGCTCACACTTTTTTCAAAAGTACTCACGGCACATTTTGAGGCGGTTTTCAACGCCGTAATCTAGCTTCTCGCTAGTCATGATGTATTAAAACACGCCAGTCCAGGCCCTCATCTTGCGACGCAACATCTATCCACGACGCATCAGCATCCAATGCTTCACTCATTTTATCGCGCGCGAGTGCTACTGTATTATTTTTGTCACTAATATGTGAAGCAACTAAATATTGCAGCTTTGAAATATCGATAGCATTTAATAAATTTTTTGCTTGTCGATTATTTAAATGGCCATAATTACCACCTACTCGATGCTTCAATGATGCTGGGTAAGAACCATTAGCCAGCATTTCTTCATCATGATTAGCTTCTAGAATAAAGGCATCACAAGCAGAGTATTGTTCTTCAATATACGGCGTAACAGAGCCTGTATCGGTCAATATGCCTATACGCCAGTCCCCGTCACTGAAAACAAACTGACATGGTTCTTTGGCATCATGCGGCACTGGAACGGGTTGAATATGAATTGAATTAATCTCAAATTCACGATGTATATCAATACAGTTCCAGTGTTGCAGCTCTTCAAGTTTAGCGGCTTTGGCCGTACCGCGACTTGACCACACCGGTATGCCATATTTTTTTGACAAGCTTGCCACACCACGAATATGGTCACCATGTTCATGGGTTACCAAAATAGCGGTAACTTGTTGTATTTCACGTGAGAGGCGTTGTAAACGTCGTTCAGTTTCACGCATTGAAAACCCGCAATCAACTAATATCGCCGTACCATCCGTTTCTATTAAAGTACTGTTTCCACGACTGCCACTACCAAGCGATGCAAATTGCAAATTATCTATCCCTCACCTTCAACCTGTCTTAGTCTAAATAAGACTTAAGATCTGTTAATAACTGCTTAACAAAACGAACATCTGCTTTTGCACCCGTTGTTTCATAAATACTGATAATCGTTGACTCTTTTTCAGCACTTACGCTTAGTAAATAACGATCTTTAATTTTAACGTTTTTACTTGAGAACAGACCTGCTAACCAGCCTTTTTCTTCCTTTACCTTGTCACGGAAATCATCTGTAATGCGTAAATAATAGAGACCACCAGAACGATTACGATCTTCAACGAGCAAGCCAATGCGATCTAATGCAATACCGACCCGGCGCCAGGTACGTGCGAAACCTTCACCTACCTGTAATACCCTGGTTTCTTCTTTATCAATGATACGGGTACGTTCTTTAGATTGTATTTTCGCAACCAGTTTTTTCGCATTCGCCTTACTGATATCTCGGAAAATCAGAAAACGCTGATACATTTCAGCTTCTAACTCGGGATCTGAGGGTCTTACTGTCCACCAGATTTTAATTTCATTAATATCTTCAGCAGCATGTTCTTTTAACCCCTGATGGGTAATAAAAACACGTGTCACATTAGGATTTGCTGTTTTTTCCAGGCGAGCACGATATTTATCCCTTAAACCTGTTGATGAAATTCGATTTATCAATTTTGAGAGCCAGTTTGTGGGAAGTGATGCTCTATTTTCTAACCAGTTAGTTTCTATGACTCCTAACTGTTTATCTTCACGTTTAAGTTCAAAACCAACCTGCTCAAAAAACTCTCTCAATTGAGGCCATAATTTTTCAGCCGTTGCATTAATTTCTAACCACTGATGAGCACCATCACGAATTAACTTAACGCCTTTAGGACTTGCAGGAGTAATTTTATCGCCCGTGTATGTAGTAGTATTACTATAAGCAGAATACGTTTTTCCACTTGCTGCAATATTGGGTAAAGCAAGACTGTCAGACACATTAGGTTGTGAAAGATCAGGCGGTACTTCCAGTTTGGAGCGATCTATTTCTTTATTCTTTTGTGCGTAAACACCTTTCCACTCGGGGGAGCTTGAACAAGCGATTAAACTCGCCATAAAGCCAACAACTAAAACAACACGTAACATACAATTTCTCACTTCAAATTCAAGATAGTACTTTCGCCTGGCGCATCGCCTGACGAAGAGTCTCATGATATTGCTCAGAAAAGACCGTTAACGGCAAACGAATTCCTGCAGGAATAATTCCCATTTCACTTAAAGCCCATTTCACAGGTATTGGGTTCGCTTCAAGAAAAAGGTTCTCATGTAAGCCAATTAAATTTTTATTTATTGAAGCCGCTTTTTCAGACTCACCGTTTAATGCTGCGGCGCACATTTCATGCATTTCAGCAGGTGCAATATTGGCTGTTACAGAAATGTCCCCTTTTGCACCGGATAAAATAGCTTCCATTGCGGTAGCATCGTCACCACTGTAAACATCAAAGTCTTCTCCACAGCGAGAAATAATATCCGTTATACGAGAGACATCACCCGTTGCTTCTTTAACACCCACAATATTTGATATTTTCGACAAGCGTTCAACCGTTTCAGGCAACATATCTACAGCGGTACGCCCCGGCACGTTATAAAGAATTTGTGGAATATCAACGGCTTCAGCAATGGCTTTGTGATGTAAATAAAGCCCTTCCTGAGTGGGTTTGTTGTAGTACGGCGTTACCAACAAACAAGCATCGGCACCAGCATCTTTTGCACAAGTCGTCAGCGTAATTGCCTCAGTTGTCGAATTAGCGCCGGTACCGGCAATCACAGGCACACGTCCAGCGGCAAGTTCAACAATGCGCTTTACCAGGGTACAGTGTTCGTGCTCATCTAAAGTGGCAGATTCACCCGTTGTTCCCACAGCGATAATGGCATCAGTGCCATTTTTCACATGAAATTCAATGAGTTGCATTAAAGCATCATCATCTACACTGCCATCCGATTGCATTGGAGTAACCAAAGCAACCATACTTCCTTGAAACATGTCGTTCCCCGTAAATGTCGGAAAAAAAGAAACGCAAATGGTACTTGTCGCAAGCTAGGTAAACAAGTTTCCTGACTAAAATAGATGCTTTTTATCTGTCGAATGCTTTGTACTTAATAGATTTTTCAATTTTTCGTTAGGGCAAGGCATAAATTGTCGAAAAAGCGCACGACGAGCCTATGGAAAGGAGAAGATAGGGCAACGCAGGAGCAGTTGCCGAATTGGCATAAAATAAGCGTTTTGAGACCTTTTATAACGCAGCCATAACGAAAAAGATGCTTCGAGCGAAGTATTCGGACAATAATTTCATTTAAGTGGTCATAAATAACGCCGCTTCGACAGCAGATAATGTTAGGAGTATGTTATCAGGCAAGAATAATCACATTTAACGGAATTGAAAATGAGCCAGCAAGATAATAACGAGCAAGATCTCGGAACAAGAGAATTACGTATTAACCCCATTATTCCCACCGAATCAGTACTTATTGCCACTGCACGCTCAATGCGACCGCAAAAAGCCGAAGATGCCGCTCCACGTGATACTCGACATCATGTCGAACGCTGTCCCTTCTGCCTGGGCAATGAGGAGAAAACACCACCAGAGATAACGCGTGTAGCTAAAGAAGGAAGTGAAGATGGTGAGTGGGCGATACGTATTGTGGAAAACCTCTATCCTGTTTTAGGTGATGATCGACAAAATCCCGATATGGTATTTGGATTGCAACAAGCCATTAATGGTTATGGACGCCATGAAGTTATTGTTGATCATTCCCAGCACGGCATTGCAATTCATGAAATGAGCCAGTCGCATTTGTCACTTCTATTTCAGACATATCAAAAACGTATGAAAGAACTTTATGAAAGTGATGAGCGATTAAAGTATGTTCTGATATTCAAAAATTTTGGGCCTGCTGCAGGTGCCAGTATGGCACATACGCATAGTCAGATTATTGCTACTCCTGTTATCCCGCAAAATGTTCAGGATGAAGTTAAATACAGTAAAAAATATTATGAAAAACATCATCATTGTATTTTCTGTACCCTGGTTGATGAAGCATTAACCTATGAAGCCACTATTTATGATCGTGACTCAGGCGAGATAGTTAGAAAGATTAATGTTGGCCAATACGTGGTTGAACGCGGCAAACATTTTATTGCGATCAAACCCTTTGCCAGTCGATATGAGTGGGAAGTGCATATTTTACCCCTGGTACATAAAAGTGACTTCATAAAGGCAACCCAGGAAGAATTAGATGATTTTGCACGTGTACTTAAACGTACCATGCAACGACTTGATGCTGTGATAGGTGGTGCTCAATATAACTATTTCTTACACACCATACCGTTGGATCATCAGTATGATGATTATCAAAACAGCTTTCACTGGCATTTAGAAATTTGCCCACGTACCAGTATTCCTTCCGGTTTCGAATTAGGTTCAGGTTTATTTGTAAATACGGTGAGCCCTGAAGAAGCAGCAAAACAATTAAGCGAAGTTGTGCTCGATGAAGAGTAATAACTCGGCTATAGTTTAAGAGCTTTGGCCACCAAGAACACGAAGAAAACCAAGTTTGAAAAGAAAAAACTGAAAAATAGACAGAAATATCCATAATATTTTTATATTTTAGCTGTTTCTTATTAACTTTTTTCTTGGTGTTCTTCGTGTCCTTGGTGGCCAAGACAGTTTTTGAAATTTATCATAGGTAATGAAAATGACCATTGAAGTTGGTAAAAAAGTTCCTGCTTTCAAACTCCCTGCAACGGGAGAGCAAACTATCTCACTTTCAAGTTTAAAAGGACAAAATATTGTTCTGTATTTTTATCCCAGAGACAGTACCCCCGGTTGTACAACCGAAGGGCAAAATTTTCGTGACAATATCGCAAAGTTTAAAAGACAAAACTGCGTTATCTTAGGAGTGTCTCGAGACACTTTAACCAAGCATGAAAATTTCAAAGAAAAACAAAAATTTCCTTTTGATTTATTATCAGACACCGAAGAAGTATTGTGTAATTTATTTGATGTCATAAAATTGAAAAACATGTACGGTAAAAAACACTTAGGTATCGAACGCAGCACCTTTCTTATTAATGAAAAAGGTGTCTTAAAACAAGAATGGCGTAAAGTAAAAGTTAATGGTCACGTTGAAGAAGTCCTAATAGCTGTTAAGGCTCTTAATAAAGGAAACCTGTAATAATTATGTCACAGCGTTTATTTGTACTGGATACCAATGTATTGATGCATGACCCCACCGCATTATTTCGCTTTCAGGAGCACGATCTTTTTTTACCTATGATGGTATTAGAAGAACTCGATAACAACAAAAAAGGCCGTTCGGAAGTCGCACGTAATGCAAGGCAAACAAGTCGATTCCTTGATGACTTGATAAGTGATGCAACACAAGAACAAATTGAAGACGGAATTACTCTAAATTCTGTCTTAAATAATGATGAAAATAATATTTCCAGCGGAAAGTTATTTTTCCAAACCCGCTCATATACAGCAACATTACCCGATTACCTGCCTGGCAGTTTACCTGACAATAATATTCTCGGCACCACTCTTGCGTTACATGAGAAATTTGAAAATTACGATATAACCCTGGTTACAAAAGATATTAATCTGCGCATTAAAGCGGCTGCGTTGGGTATAAAGGTCGAGGACTATCACAACGATCGTGTTTTAGAAGACGTTGATCTTTTATATACAGGAACAATCAAACTCAACGATGACTTTTGGGAACAACATGCAAGAGAGATGGACTCATGGCTGGAAGAAGGTCGCACCTTCTATAAGTTACATGGACCAGAAGTAAAAAACTGGCACCCTAATGCTTTTATTAGCAGCCAGGATGAAGAACAGCCTTTCGAAGCCCTGGTCAGAACTATTGATGGTGATACTGCGGTTATTGAAACCACTAAGGATTTTCAAAGTGCCTCTCACACTGTCTGGGGTATAAATGCGCGTAACCAGGAACAAAGTTATGCGCTTAACTTACTTATGGATCCGGAAATTGATTTTGTCAGCCTTATAGGTATGGCGGGCACAGGTAAAACACTTTTGACCCTTGCTGCTGGACTTGAACAAACCCTGGAACAGAAACTCTACTCTGAAATCATAATGACGCGAGTAACCATTCCCGTTGGTGAAGACATTGGATTCTTACCCGGCACAGAAGAAGAAAAAATGACGCCCTGGATGGGGGCTCTAATGGATAACCTTGAAGTACTAAATAAAACAGATGACGATGCATCTGATTCAAGCTTTTCCAGTGAATGGGGGCAAGCCGCAACCAATGACTTAATTTCAAACCGCATTAAAATTCGTTCTATCAACTTTATGCGAGGCCGTACATTTTTAAATCGTTACATCATTATTGATGAAGCACAAAACCTGACATCTCATCAACTTAAAACATTAATTACCCGCAGTGGTCCGGGTACCAAGATTGTTTGTTTAGGTAATATTGCGCAAATCGATACGCCGTATCTAACCGAAACCACATCAGGCCTGACCTACGTTATAGATCGTTTTAAACAATGGGAACACGGTGGACATATCACGTTGATACGTGGCGAGCGTTCAAGACTGGCAGACTTTGCTTCTGAGGTTTTATAAGTCAAAGTCAAAATATTCTCAACGCAAAGGCGCAAAGAACGCAAAGGAAAATCAAAAATTGCTTGTAGAGCTTGGCTGCTTTTTTCTAGATGAGAAATAGCAAATAAACCAAAACTAAAGTATTAGTTTATTTCGTCAACCATCTTATGAATTATTATTTGGTTTTTCCTTGCGAACCTTGGCGTTCTTTGCGCCTTTGCGTTGAAGTCTCTTGATTTTTTATTCTGTAGCAGCTTCGATCCGTGGCCATGCATGAATGACAGCGCTCACTAATGTCGCGAGCGGAATAGCAAAGAATACCCCCCAAAAACCCCACAAGCCACCAAACACTAATACACTAACAATAATGGCAATGGGATGCAGGTTAACTAATCCGGAAAATAACCAGGGAACAAGTATTGTTCCATCAAGCGCCTGGCTTATGCCAAAGAAACCAATTAACCAAAAGAACTCATTAGTCCAGCCCCATTGGAAAAACGCAATCAACACAACAGGAATAGTGACAACCGCTGCACCAATGTATGGAATTAAAACAGATATGCCGACCAGGACAGATAATAAAATCGCATATTTAATTCCAAGAATTGCGAATCCAATATACGTCACTACACCCACAACCATAATTTCAAAAAACTTACCGCGAATATACTTACCTAACTGTAAATCCATTTCATCTGAAACCTGAGAAACTAAAATGCGATCTTTTGGCAACATCTCACCAAACCATAGCCAGATACGTTCTTTGTCTTTCATAAACAAAAAAACAAGTACCGGTACAAGAAAAATATAAACGGCTAACGTGATCAAACCTGGAATGGATGAAAATGACAGGCTAACAATCTGTGAGCCTAAGCCGGTTATCTCACGGTTAATTAAATCATTTAACTCTATAACCTGTTTTTCAGAAATAAATGAATAAATTTCCGGCAGTTGTAATAACAGTTGCTGGCCTTGTGTTAAATAACGCGGTAACTCTTTAAATAATTCACTTAACTGACTGGAAACTAACGGTGCAATACCAAAGAAAAGAAAGATTAAAAATGCCACAAAGATGGCAAACACAAGAATAACAGAGGTAAGACGTTTCGAACCGTAGTGTTGCATTCGTCGCACAACACCTTCAAGCAAATAGGCGATAACAATTGAAGCAAATACAGGCAACAACATATCACCCATTGTTAAAACAATAGTCGCACCAACAATTAAAACCGCCGTTAGAATAATCGCCTGAGGATCAGAAAAATACCGGTTGTACCATGTCTTAACCAGCTCAATCATTCAGACTCTTCCTGATTTACTTCTGCCTTTGATTCACTAACAAGTATCTCGTAATGCTGACGAAAGATGATTTCAAGCTCGTCAATTACTTCAATTGCATCACGCCCTTGAAGCATGTTTTGACTAACTAACGAGGCAGTTTTATCGAGAAGTTTATCCTTGTTTACCATTGGGTAAGTTGCGGTTAAGCGCTTAACTGCAACAACGACAGATTCTTTATTCGGACGGGAAATATCTTCGGGCGAAGATATCGCTTGAATCTCTACATTATGACGTAAAGCCAGAAATTCAGCATAATCGAGTAACTGCTCTGCAACTTCATCAGGAAGGCTGCGGTAAAACTCTAATAGTTTCTTGGTACTTTTTTTCACAGGATATATTTAAACTCAATTATTATAATATTGAACTCAAGTATGCCCTAACTAAATTAGCTCTTATCTGCATGATAGGATTTACAATAATTCCGTGCAAAACTCAGCAACTCATCCATCGCACTCATACGGAATTTCTGTTTTTGATGGACAAAAGAGAAAGGACGTACAATCGGTGGCTCTGTTTTAATTGCCACCAGAGTACCGAGCTTAATTTCTTTTTGAATTGTGGCAGATGAAATAACAGAGATTCCCATTCCAGCTTCAACCGCACCTTTAATTGACTCGATACTGCCCAACTCCATCGAAACTCGAAGTTCACATTCTTCAATACCTGAAGCATGCATACTTTCAAGCATGACTTCACGTGTTCCCGATCCTTCTTCACGGCATATGAATGGAAATTCTGCCAGCCGTTTAAGAGGTATAACACTTTCATTCGCTAAGTCATGTCCTGGAGCAACAATCACAACAAGTTGATCTGTGCTACATTCTTCAACAACCAGGTTCTTATTAGTAACAGGTGCCTCTACCACACCAAGATCAATCGCATTGTTTTCAACTTGTGAAACGATACCATCGGTATTCGCTACTTTTAAACGAACCGTAACATCTGGATGCTCGGCTTTGAAATCACCTAATAATACTGGCAACATATATTCAGCAATTGTCGTACTGGCACCAAGAATGAGCACACCACTGATATCACCGGTTAATTGACGTACTGCATTATCCATTTCTGCATAAATTTCGAAAATACGTCCGCCGCATTCATACACTTTTTTACCGGCTTCAGTCAGGCTTATTCGATTATGGGTGCGATCAAATAACCGGGTATTAAACTGCTCTTCCAACTGACGCACCTGGAACGTAACTGCCGGTTGCGTCATATGCAGCTCTTCTGCGGCTTTAGTGAAGCTTAATAAGCGCGCTACCGTGTAAAAAACCTGTAATCGTCTATCAGACATAATGTTTACTCTTACGGCCTCTCGACCATTATATTATTCTATATCCACATTGGGAAAACTATGGAGGCGAAGGATAGCAGGGTTCTAAGGAAACATGAATAGAACTAATGAGTTAGAAGTTAATAATATGATTAAATTGCAGAGTACAGAATTAACTAATTTCTTATATGGGATAATTAGAGAGAAAAATGCCCCTCTCCCTCAATACTACCACCTTAAAACAGTAAATTAACTAAGTCTCATCATTGAGTTGTTCGACCATTGATCTCAGATCCATGGCGAGTTCCGTTAGATTTTCGCTGGTTTGCTGCGTTTGCTGAGAACTTTGAGCTGTTTCTGAAGAAAGTTGATTGATATGTTCAATGTTTTGGCTAATTTCTCCCGCAACCGCGCTTTGTTCTTCTGTTGCGGCAGCAATATGTGTATTCATATCATTTATCACTGAAACGGAGCCAGACATTTCAGCCAGGGCTTCCGCAGATTCCTCTACTTGAGCAACCCCTTCTGCTGCACGTTTACTCACTTCTTCCATATTAGCAACCGCAGTCGCAACACCCTGCTGCAATTTCTCAATCATTTCCTGAATTTCCTGGGTTGCATCATGGGAACGACTAGCCAGTGTCCGCACTTCATCAGCAACCACCGCAAAACCACGACCTTGTTCACCTGCGCGTGCGGCTTCAATCGCTGCGTTAAGCGCCAGTAAATTAGTTTGTTCTGCAATACTACGAATAACATCCAGAACACCACCGATATTTTCACTATCCATTTTCAGTTGAGATATTGAGCTTGATGCGGTAGATACATTCGCATCAAGCGAATCAATAATACCAATCGCATCCGTAATGGTTAACGCACCTTGTCGTGCCATACCGCTGGCATCATGTGTTGCCTGAGCCGCATTCGATGTACTTTGTGCGACTTCTTGTACCGCTGCCGTCATTTCATTTACCGCGGTAGCAACCATTTCCAGCTCTTGCTTTTGCATATTAATGTTGGCATTTGATGCATTCGCAACATTCACTCCATTTTGCGCTTGTTCACTTAATTGCTCTGCCGCGCGCACGATTCTTTTCACTACAGCACGTAATTTTGATCTCATCATTCGAACTGAAAGCCGAATTTGACTCACATCATCTACTTTACCGTAATAAGCCAGTGTCATAAGCGGATTGTCTATAATCGTTTTCGACCGATTAAGTAATTTTTGAAAATCCTGTAATTGATAATAAGAAATGCCTGCCCAAATAAGACTGATGCCCACCCAGGCCACCGCTGCAACAGGAACACTTAATAAACCCATTGTAGCTAAAAGCGTCGATATAAATAGTTGAAAAAGCGACCCGGTTAATATCTGCTTATGTAAAAAGCTTAAACTTTTCAGTTTGATTTTTTTACCCGCGTTAATCTTTTTATATAGGGCAACAGCAGCTTTTTTGCGTATTGAAGAGAGTTTTACACGTGTTGATTCATATCCTGTAATCTCACCATTCTTTGCCAGCGGAGTTACAAAAGCGTCGACCCAGTAATAATCTCCATTTTTGCATCGGTTTTTCACCAACCCCATCCAGCTCTTACCCGATTTTACTGTTGTCCATAAATCTTCAAACGCCGCAGAAGGCATGTCCGGATGTCGAACAATATTATGATTTTTTCCCATTAACTCATCAGTCGAAAAACCACTGACATTTAAAAAGTCCTGATTTACATAAGTAAAAGCACCTTTGAGATCCGTTGTTGTAGTAAGCGCAACGCTGGTATCAAAGGTAACTTCATGATCCGTAATAGGTAAATTCTTTTTCATCAGTCTTACTCATAAACATTAAATTTTAGGTACTTACCAACCAGTTTATCGTCCAAAATTGCCTCAAGCTTTAGAGGGATAATGATATTTTCATTATTTTTACAAAAATATGCTTAAATTTATTTCACTCACAAAACAGACACAGTACTATTATCTTTCTCTAACTTTTAAAACTTAATTTGGATTTATCAATGGCTCAATATATTTACACCATGAACCAGGTCAGCAAAATCGTGCCACCAAAGCGCGTCATATTAAAAGATATTTCGCTATCATTTTTCCCTGGCGCAAAAATCGGTGTTTTGGGGCTTAATGGCTCAGGTAAATCCACTTTATTAAAAATTATGGCAGGACTGGATACGGAAGTTGACGGTGAAGCCCGTCCACAGCCAGGTATTAACATTGGCTATTTACCACAAGAACCTCAGCTCGATCCTGATAAAGATGTTCGTGGAAATGTTGAAGAAGGTCTGGGAGAAATTAAAGCTGCACTAACTCGTCTTGATGAAGTATATGCCGCTTATGCTGAGGCAGATGCTGACTTTGACGCTCTCGCAGCAGAACAAGCGAAGCTGGAAAACTTAATCCAGGCAACTGATGGACATAATATTGAGCGAACCTTAGAAGTTGCAGCCGATGCTTTACGCTTGCCACCCTGGGATGCTGATGTCACCAAATTATCCGGTGGTGAACGCCGCCGTGTTGCACTCTGTAAATTACTTTTATCTAAACCCGATATGTTATTACTCGATGAACCAACGAATCATCTTGATGCTGAATCTGTTGCCTGGTTAGAGCGCTTCTTACACGACTACCCCAGTACCGTTGTTGCTGTCACCCATGATCGTTACTTCTTAGATAATGTTGCAGGTTGGATTCTTGAACTTGATCGTGGTGAAGGTATTCCGTGGGAAGGAAACTATTCATCCTGGTTAGAGCAAAAAGGCAATCGCCTCAAGATGGAGAAAAAACAGGAAAGCGCACATGCCAAAGCCATGAAAACTGAATTGGAGTGGGTACGATCCAATGCTAAAGGCCGTCACGCTAAAAGCAAAGCACGTCTTGCCCGTTATGAAGAAATGGCATCCAAAGACTACCAAAAACGTAATGAAACCAATGAGTTGTTCGTTCCACCAGGGCCTCGTCTAGGTGAGTTGGTTATTGAGGCAAATAATATTAGCAAAAGCTTTGGTGACAAAGTGTTATTTGAAAATTTAAACTTTAACTTACCTCGTGGTGGCATCGTCGGCATTATTGGTGCAAATGGTGCGGGTAAAACAACTCTATTTCGCATGATGGCTGGTGAAGAACAACCTGATGGTGGTGAATTACGCATCGGTGACACTGTTCAAATTTCTTACGTTGATCAAAGCCGTGATTCTCTCGATGATAATAAAACGGTCTGGCAGGAAATTGCAGATGAACATGACATTATGACGGTTGGTGAGTTTGAACTTAATAGTCGCGCTTATGTTTCACGTTTTAATTTCAATGGCTCAGACCAACAAAAACGGGTGGGCGATCTATCCGGTGGTGAACGTAACCGGGTGCATCTGGCGAAATTACTTAAAAGTGGAGGCAACGTATTACTGCTTGATGAACCCACAAATGATTTGGATATTGAAACCTTACGTGCATTAGAAGAAGCCATTTTAGAATATGCCGGTTGTGTTGTGGTCATTTCACATGATCGCTGGTTCCTTGATCGAATTGCAACTCATATACTGGCGTTTGAAGGTGATAGTCATGTTGAATGGTTTGAAGGAAACTACGCAGATTATGAGGAAGATAGAAAACGTCGCCTTGGGGATGATGCGTTACCACACCGTATTAAATACAAAAAACTGGATGCATAACCACGAATGCTGCGAAGCCAGATTACGGCGTTGAAACCCAACTCAAAAGTGCCCTGAGTATTGTTGTAAACAATACGAGGAAATACTCTTGGGGTGCTCATGTACATTGAACAAGGATGTTCAGGTGTCGTGTAGCACACGACTGCATGGACGCAGGAGGTAGGGTAATGCAGGAGCAATTACCGAGGGATGTGCGAGAACGACCTCATCGTACACTCCGCTTTTTCGTTGAGTTTCGCCTTGTTCTCTGGCTTTTCGCTATCCGTGCACAGTAAGTAGGATGGATCAAGAAACAATGTGACGGATCCATCTTTTTCGTTGGTTCCGCTTCGCTTGACCCCACCTACTCCAACAAAGAAAATATATGTTAGAACTTAGACCAAATTGTGAATATTGTAACAAGGATCTTCCTGCAGATTCAGAAGAGGCGATGATTTGTTCTTTCGAGTGCACATTTTGTAAAAATTGTGTAGAAACGGAACTAAAAGGTTGCTGCACCACTATCTAAACCAAGCGTGGTGGCAACTTCGTCCCGCGACCTATTCGACCAAAGGAAGAACTTCTTAAATATCCTGCATCAAAAAAGCGAATTATAAAAAACTAATTTTCTATATCGCTAACAACATCATCCCAGCTGATGGTTTTCAATGCATCAAAAGCTAAATCATCTTCAAATATTTCTCCCAATATATTTAAACTCAAGCCAGGTTCAGAGATGACATTAACGCACAATAGATCCCAGCTTTCTCGATCAAACTCAGTAACATCACCATCGTAATACTGTACCTCAATCGCGTCTTCATTCTCTATTGCAACAACTTCAAATAAACGATTTTGAACATCCCGATACCATAAACCAATTTCAGGATTACACAGTGCAATTGCCATGATCGTTCTCCATAAGCTCCAAGTAAATTAGCACTCACCTACAACAAAAAAGCGACTCCTCTCCCTACAACATTAGCACCGTCTGTGAAATTTGCACTGTTTCTAAGCCAATATATAAATAATAGACAAAAAAATACGCTTCGCCTAAATCAATATAAGTGAAACGTATTTAAACAGCTTAAAATACAGTAACTTAACTTACTTACTGCATTGTTTCAGAAGCACTGCCTGTAGGAGCAGCTTCTGGCTCTGATATTGCCGCTGGAGCTGTTTCAGGTGCAGCAGTCGCAACATCATAACTAAGATTTTTTTCAGATATCACTTCGCCAGCACCATTAATCACAGATACTTTCCAATCTCCGGTCCACTCAGGAACGAAACTTTTACTTGACCATACACGCCAGCGAGGACCTTTAACGTTAAACTCTATTTCCGCAACAACCTTGCCATCATATTCCCAACGATGAATTGCCGTCTGTCCACTCATATCACGTAGCTCAGTAAAGAATTTTACTTGTCCACTTTCGTTAGTTAAATTTTCCAGGTTTTCGGTTGGTTCACGTTCATCAATTGTTCTGGTAAATGCTGAGCGAACAACACTTCCACGTGAAAAACCACTTTGTTCTTTCATCACCTGCGCCGCCGGTGCTGTTGCAGGCGCTGTTTCAACAACGGCTGTATCAGATTCAATTAATTGAGTTGTCGCAGGCTCTGTTGGCATTTCTTCTGCAAGTAATGATTGTGAGATAAGTAATAAACTTATTATTCCAATTGTATTTTTCATGTTCTTCTCCTTGATTTCCCTAATACAGGATTAGGTTTAATTCTAAAATCTGTCATATATCTAACAGGCACTATAAGACATCATTATTGAAGCTTGTTCTGTGAGCAGAATCACAGAGTTAAAGAGATTATAATACTCACTAAGTTTCAGTTCAGAGCTTTTGATTTGAGTAAAACTCAGTAATAATGCTCATTCATAATCATAACTAACTTATAAAATGACACTGCATTTATGACAAATTACATTGGCACAGAGCATTTCAGCCACGATGAAGACTCTTCATGTACCGGTATTTTAATTACTAACCTGGGTACACCAGACCAACCCACACCATCAGCGGTGCGACGATACCTTGCAGAATTTCTCAGTGACCCACGTATTGTAGAAGCGCCACGATTAATTTGGTGGTTTGCCTTACACGGTGTTATTTTGCGCATTCGACCAAGACCTGTAGCAAAAAATTATAAAAAAATCTGGACCGACGAAGGTTCACCCTTGTTAAGTATAAGTAAAAAACAACAGGCTTTATTACAACAAGCGATCACTCCGCACTTTAAAGGAAAGGTAAAAGTTGAACTTGCCATGCGTTATGGTAATCCTTCAATTAAAACCGCCTTACTTAATTTAAAAAAAGCGGGAGCCCGTCGTATTCTGGTATTACCTCTTTACCCGCAATATTCAGCGACTACTACCGCATCAACTTTTGATGCAATAGCTGACGAATTAAAAACATGGCGATGGATACCTGAGTTTCGCATGGTGCAGCATTACCATGATCATGAAGCTTATATTCAGGCATTGGTAAACAGCATTACTTTTTATCAAAAAGAAAATGGCGCACCTGAAAAATTATTATTTTCATTTCATGGTTTACCACAACGTTACCTGGATCAGGGTGATCCCTATTTTTGCGAATGTCATAAAACAGCGCGGCTTGTTGCTGAAAAAATGGGACTTAAAGATGATCAATGGATCCTGGCCTTCCAATCACTCTTTGGTCGAGAAGAGTGGCTCAAGCCGTATGCAAAAAATGTTTTAATTAATTGGGCTAAAGAAGGCATTAAAAATGTACAAGTTATTTGTCCCGGTTTTTCAGCTGACTGTCTTGAGACATTAGAAGAAATTAAAGTTGAGAATCGAGATTACTTTTTAAATGCGGGTGGTGACAAATTTGAATACATTCCTGCACTTAATGATGATGTTGAGCATATCGGTATGATGGGGCAACTCATCAAACAACATGCCTCTGATTGGTTAGATATCGAGAAAAAAATATTTAGCCACCGAGGACACGAAGAACACCAAGAAAAACATCAAGAATAAACCACTGGGAACACGGGGGCACTGGGAAATTCAAAATATAAAACTTGTTAGATTTAATTTTAATAATCTACCCCGTGCCCCAGTGGTTCAAAATATTTATTTATCTTAGTGTTCTTCGTGTCCTCGGCAACTGCTCCTGCGTTGCTCTACCTCCTGCGTCCATGCAGTCGTTTGTGGCTAATTTTTTTCATAAAAAAAGGAAGCCGAAGCTTCCCTTTTTTATAAGTAAACCAAAGTATTCTTATGCGATACCCGGATTTCCTTCCATACCAACAATTTTTGGCGTGTTGAGCTTGGTAACTTTTGCAACCTTTTTAGTACGTAAATAATCGGCTACAACATCCCAGATAGGTGCACCTGGCGCTTTAGATCCTACCGTTGCCCAGCCCGCTACAACATAGCTCTTGTCGGCTTCAATCTTAGTGCCGTCATCCAATACCATATCCGTAACGCGAGTGTTAAATTTATTTGTAGGGCTCATGGTGTAATCCAGTCCGCCTACACGCACCATGTCACCACCTTGCTGGTAGTAAGGATCGTTGTTGAACAAGTTATCTGCTACATCTTCCAGAATGGCTTTAATTTCAGAGCCCTTCATTTCACGACGATACGTTTCAGGATAAGTAATACAGGTTTGATCCATTACATGATCCATCGTAATAGTCTGACCTGGTAACACCGTTGTACCCCAACGGAAACCTGGTGAAAGTGAAATCTGCGCATCTTTTACTTCATTTAAAGCATCACAAATAATTTGATCGAACGTACCATTAAAATTACCACGTCGATAAAGAACCTGGTCTGCAACAGCTAACTCTTCAGTTAATGTTGTTAGGTATGGCTTACGTACTTCTTCAATGTAATTTGCCATTTCTGCATCAGGTTCTAACAAGTTAGAGAAAACAGGTAATAATTTATAACGGAAGTCTTGTACTTTACCGTTACGAACATCCAACTGCATCATCCCTAGGAATTTACCGTTTGAACCCGCATTAGTTACTAATGTTTTACCGCCTTTATTTTTAATAACAGAAGGATGCGGTACGCCATCATGAGTATGGCCACCAAAAATTACATCAATGCCTGAAACAACCGATGCCATTTTTAAATCTACGTCCATACCGTTGTGTGAAATAACAACCACAACATCTGGCTTTTCAGTTGCACGAACCTGATCAACCGTTGCTTGCATTTCTGAATCACGAATACCAAAGGTCCAGTCAGGAATGAAACGACCTGGGTTTGCTATTGGTGTATATGGGAATGCCTGACCAATAACTGCAACACGAATGCCGCCATCCATTTCTTTAATGGTGTACGGTTTGAAAGCACGTTGAGTTTCTTCGTCATAACCTTCGAAATCTGCAAAGTTGTAATCAAAAGAAGCATCGTCTTTTACGAAAACATTTTGGCAAACGAAGTCACCTTTGAAGTCTTTAACGTTTGAAATAACTTCTTCATCAAGATAAGTGAATTCCCAGTGACCGGTCATTACATCTACACCTAACAGATTACATGCACCGACCATGTCTTTACCGCGTGTCCAGTAGGCTGTACCTGAACCTTGCCATGTATCACCACCGTCTAACAACAATGTTTTATTTGCGCCATGATCCGCACGTATCTTTTTAACCAAAGTACGTAAATGTGCGAAGCCACCTACTTTACCGTACGTTTTTGCCGCTTCAGCATAGTTAAGGTAAGTAAAAGCATGTGCTTCTAATGAATCTTGCTTGATAGCAAAATGCTCTAATAATTTGTTACCCACTAAATGTGGTGGTTGGCCATGTGCGTTACCTACTCCCATGTTCACATTTGGTTCACGGAAATAAATGGGTAATAACTGAGCATGACAATCTGTCATGTGCATTAAAGTGACATTACCGAATTTTGGAACGTTATAAACATCACCAGGTGCGGCGGCGGCACCAATAGTGGTATTACCTGAACCAGGCTTGCTATCACAGCCTGGTAACATACCAGCGGCTGCAGCCATACCCATGACTTGCATAAACTCACGGCGATTGAGTGACATTGACGTTCTCCTGAAAAATTCTTAAATTTATAATATTTTATTATCGAGCTGGAGTTTTCTTTCCAGATGTTTTTAATTGTCTGACTTCTAAGTGAGTCATTTAATCTTAATTCGTTGTTTCTATAGCGATAAGTATGCCATGACGAGACACTGACATAAAGGTAATGAAAAGCAACTAAGTTTCGTTAAAGCAACGGGAGATGAAAAATTAAACTTATATTTATCAGCAAGTTAAGTGCAGTCTTAATAATCTAACACTGCTGCAAAAGTCTTAAAATAGAGGGGATAAACTAAGAATAAATAATATTTAATGCATATCACTCATTATTAATTGCAATTTGCACGGTATCACTGAGTAGCGTAACGTATCTTGTGAAGCAGCGCAGGTTTAAACCTTACAAGTAGCAAGACTAATAAAATAAAAGCATAAATAATGGGTTCTCGTAAATCTGCCTTCACCAATAGTATGAAATGTAATACGCCAAGAATTGCGATAACGTAAACCAATTTATGCAATGATTTCCAGCGCTTACCTAAACGTTTCATCATTTTTTTTGTTGAGGTTAAAGCAAGAGGTAACAATAAAGTAAACGCTAACATGCCAAAAGTAATGTAGGGACGTTTGATGATATCAGTCACGATCTCATCCCAATCGAAAAAGTGATCTAGCCAAAGGTAAGTCAATAAATGAACACAAACATGAAAGAAGACAAACAAGCCAAACATGCGACGCAATCGTAATGGCCAGGCTGAACCCGTTAATTGACGTAATGGTGTCATTGCAAGTGTCAGCAGTAAAAATCGAAGTGTCCATTCACCACTGCTGCGTGTCAGTACCTCAAACGGGTTGGCCCCAAGTTCATCCAAATAAAAACTTCTGAACAGTAAAATTAATGGCACTAAACAAAGTAAAAAAATTAGTGGTTTTATTAATTTCGACATCATTAAAAAAATATAAAATACTTAGAAGTATTTTTTGAGATCCATTCCAGTATAAAGCGAAGCAACCTGCTCTGCATAACCATTGAATGATAAAGTTTTCCGTTTTAGGAAATCACCAATACGTCTTTCTTTTCTTTGGCTCCAACGTGGATGATCAACTTCAGGATTAACATTTGAGTAAAAACCGTATTCATTGGGAGCGACTTTAGTCCAGCTACTTACAGGCTCTTTTTCAGCAAAAGTGATTTTTACAATTGATTTAATACTTTTAAAACCATATTTCCACGGTACGACTAATCGCAAAGGAGCACCATTTTGTTTTGGAAGTACTTCACCATAAAGTCCAACGGCGATTATTGTTAAAGGATTCATCGCTTCATCCATACGCAAGCCCTCAATATAAGGCCAGGGTAATACATTTCTTTTTTGTCCCATCATTTCAGAAGGCCGTTCTAATGTTTCGAACTGAACATATTTTGCTTTAGACGTCGGCTTCGCCTGTTTGATTAAATTAGCAAGAGGAAAACCAATCCAGGGAATAACCATTGACCATCTTTCAACACAGCGCAGACGATAGATGCGTTCTTCTAAAGGGTTCTGCTTAAGAATATCCTCAAGATGTAATGTTCCTGGCTTCTCAACTTCACCACCAATTTGAACTGACCAGGGATCCGTTGTTAGTGCTTGAGCATTTTTTGCAGGGGAATATTTATCCGTTCCAAATTCATAATAGTTATTGTAATTAGATATTTTATCAAATGATGTTAGTTCTTCTTTTCTATCAAATATCTTATCTTCGGTAAATTTTAAAGTTTTTCCTCCATAACCAGCAACAGAGGTATGAGGGGATAAAAGTGTAGCGGCTGCGGTTAAACCAATAGAAGATGTCATAAATTTTCGTCTATCCAGATAAATAGCCTGCTCGGTAATCTCTGAAGAAGAAATATCTTGTGGTTTTTTAATTAACATATAAGGCCCTCAATGCCAGAAACGGTTAACACCCATGTGCAAATTCAGACTACCCAGCATCAATTTAGTTCATTATGGATAAATAGAAATAAAAAAGCATTTATGGCGGTAATATCGGCAATCAAGACCATATCTTGATCAAAATTCAGGTATATTATTCGCATGAATGAAAAGACACATAATTCAAACTTACATCAGGAATCCAGTGCCCGTGGGGAAAAGCGCTTATTTGAAATTTATAATGATAAATTTATCAAAGTCGTCACCAACAATATAATAAAAAATACCAGTTACCATTTAAATCTAAGCATGCTTGCTCCCTGGCCAGTACGTCATAGAAATATTTCATGGCAATGGTTATCTGCCGTAATATATTTTTCATTAACAACCTTAGCCTACACTGCCTACCTCTTATATTTTCAGGAAAGCGGTAAATTAGAAAGGTTATTACCCTTCATTATTGTTTTTTTGTTATTGAGTCTTGCTGCATTCTTAATGTTCTTATACCGATCGCCAAACGTTACCGAATTTAAAACACGTTATGGCAACTGCGTGGTATTAAGTTTGCTGTATAACAACCCAAATAAAAAAGAATTCAAAAGTTTTATTGATGAAATAAAATTACGGAGTTTAACGGCCAGCCAGGCAGTAAAGATTGATAAAAAACAAATGCTGGATATTGAAATGAATGAACTGAGACGGCTGAGAAACGAAGGAATTATTACTCAAAATCATTATGCTGATGCCAAGGCGCGGATTATACAAGTAAGATTATAAACAAATATTAAGATACCGGAAACACTCCCGGCACCTCAATAAATTTATTACGCAACAGATGCTTTCTTCTGTGATTTAGTAAAAACCAAACCCTCACTACCTGCATCAACGTGAATAACATCTCCGGCTAAAAACTTCCCTGACAAAATATCTTGCGCCAATGGATTTTCAACCTGCTGTTGAATTGCTCGTTTCAATGGTCTTGCACCGTATACAGGATCAAATCCTGCTTCACCCAGTTTATCCAATGCAGATTCGGTTAACTCGATACCAATTTGCCTATCGGCTAAACGAGCATGTAGATATTCAAACTGAATATTTGCAATAGAACGAATTTCGTCCTGACCTAATGGATGGAAAACAACAACTTCATCAATACGATTTATAAACTCAGGTCTGAAATGTTCACCTACCGTTTCCATAACTACTTTTTTCATTTCAGCGTAGTGATCATCCTGTTCTGTATTAGAGGATGATATTTCCTGTATCTGTTGAGAACCTAAATTTGAAGTCATTACAATAACGCAATTACGAAAATCAACTGTACGTCCCTTGCCATCTGTTAAGCGACCATCATCTAATACCTGCAATAAAATATTAAAGACATCAGGGTGTGCTTTCTCAATTTCATCTAACAAAATAATTGAATAAGGTTTACGTCTAACCGCTTCGGTTAAATAGCCTCCTTCCTCATAACCGACATAACCCGGAGGTGCACCAATTAACCGGGCAACAGAATGTTTCTCCATAAACTCAGACATATCGATGCGCACCATAGCGTCTTCAGTATCAAATAGAAATTCGGCTAATGCTTTTGTTAACTCTGTTTTACCAACGCCAGTCGGTCCGAGGAATAAAAATGAACCATTAGGGCGTTCGGGATCAGAAAGACCTGCGCGTGAACGACGGATTGCATCCGATACGGCTTGTACTGCTTCAGTTTGACCGATGACACGTTTGTGTAAAACATCTTCCATTTGCAACAGTTTTTCACGTTCACCTTCAAGCATTTTTGTAACAGGAATTCCCGTCCACTTTGAAACAACCTCTGCAATTTCTTCTTCTGTTACCGAATTACGTAGTAACGTTGTTTCCTGCATTTCAACTTGTGAGGCCATATCCAGTTGTTTTTCCAAATCTGGAATACGTCCATACTGCAACTCTGACATACGAGCAAGATCACTGGCACGTCGTGCAGTTTCCAATTCCTGGCGAGCGCGTTCTAGTTCTTCTTTAATGTGTTGAGTTCCCTGAACAGCGGCTTTTTCAGATTTCCATATTTCATCCAGCTCGCTGAATTCTCTTTCCAATACATCTATTTCACTTTGAAGTTTCTTTAAACGAGCTTTAGATGCAGCATCTGTTTCTTTCTTTAATGCCTCACATTCAATTTTAAGTTGAATTAATTTACGTTCCATTTTGTCCATTGATTCAGGTTTAGAATCAATTTCCATACGAATACGACTTGCTGATTCATCTATTAAGTCAATCGCTTTATCCGGTAGTTGACGATCAGTAATGTAACGATGCGATAACGTTGCTGCGGCAACAATGGCAGGGTCAGTAATATCGACACCATGATGTACTTCGTACTTTTCTTTTAAGCCGCGCAAAATTGCAATAGTGTCTTCAACTGTTGGTTCTTCCACCAACACTTTTTGAAAACGTCTTTCTAAGGCAGCATCTTTTTCAATGTACTGACGATATTCATCAAGTGTAGTCGCACCCACACAATGCAATTCACCACGCGCTAATGCGGGTTTCAACATATTACCTGCATCCATCGCACCATCAGCTTTGCCTGCACCAACCATAGTATGTAATTCATCGATAAATAAAATAATTTGGCCTTCCTGTTTTGCCAAATCATTCAATACCGCCTTTAAGCGTTCTTCAAATTCACCGCGGAATTTAGCGCCGGCAATGAGTGCGCCCATATCAAGTGATAAGACCCGTTTACCTTTTAAGCCTTCAGGCACTTCACCATTAATAATACGTTGTGCTAATCCTTCAACGATTGCAGTTTTACCTACACCTGGCTCACCGATAATAACGGGATTGTTTTTAGTACGACGTTGTAACACCTGGATAATACGACGAATTTCATCATCACGACCAATAACAGGATCAAGTTTTCCCTGCTCTGCGCGCTCAGTTAAATCTATACTGTATTTATCTAATGCCTGACGTTGTTCTTCAGCATTAGGATCATCCACTGACTGTCCACCACGAACATTTTCAATTGTTTTTTCAAGCGCGGCTTTGTTTGAACCAGCATTACGCATAAGGTCACCTAATGTGCCTTTGTCATCAATCGCAGCCAGTACAAATAACTCACTTGAGATAAATTGATCTTTACGTTGTTGTGCAAGTTTATCGGTAAGGTTTAATAAGCGAGAAAGATCATTAGAAAGATGCACGTCTCCTGTTGCATTTTCAATTGATGATAAGCGTTCCAACGCTTCACCTATTTGTGAACGTAAGACATTTACATTTACACCCGACTGAATGAGTAAGTGATTTACTGTTCCACCCTCTTGATCAAGTAAGGCACTCATCAAATGAATGGGTTCAATAAACTGATGGTCTCGACCTACAGCAAGACTTTGTGCATCTGCTATTGCTAGCTGAAATTTACTGGTCAGTTTATCCATGCGCATAATTTAGTATCCTGTTAGAAGGGTTAAAAATAACTACTTCATATATAGGGGCACTGTTTAACTTTTCAAGTTTTAGCTGTTTTTTGTTTGCGCGCGATAAGGATGAATCACATCCAAAGCCCAACTCACACCTGGTGACTGTACTATCCGGATATGCTCACGCTTAAATTCTCGCGCATTACCCAGGCCACATGAATGCGCCAGTGCATTAACTTCATAACACATCCAATAAGCGTATTGCTTTACCCGTTCTGCTTTGTCTTCCACAACTAAACCACGCTGTCGATATTTACTGTGTGTCGTTATACCGGTTGGGCAAGTGTCTTTATGGCATTGCATGGATTGCACACAACCTAATGAAAACATAAAACCACGAGCGCTTACGACAAAGTCCGCACCTGCGCATAATGCCCAGGCAACTTTTGCTGAATGCACAAGTTTACCGGAAGCGACAACTCGAATTCGTTCACGTAATCCATATTCAGATAAAACATCGACTAACAAGGGTAACGATTCCGTTATGGGCAAGCCCACATGGTCCGATAATATTTGTGGTGCCGCACCAGTACCACCTTCACCACCATCAACGGTAATAAAATCGGGAGCACACTCTATGCCTCTGCGTAAAATTGTCTCACATAAATCTTTTGGGAATTTATCTGAGCCTAAAACGGATTTAAAACCAACGGGTTTGCCGGTAACATCACGTACCCGATTAATCATATCCAGAAGATCATCCGCACTTCGAATTTCTTTATGCCGATTAGGGCTACTGGAAACCTGTCCTTCAGGAATGCCCCTGATTTCTGCAATTTCTGCGGTCACTTTCCCACCGGGTAATACACCACCCCGACCGGGTTTTGCACCTTGCGACAATTTTATTTCAAAGGCATTAACGTGTTTTGATACGGCTCGCAGCTTTTCATCACTCAGATTTCCGGCTTCATCTCGCACACCATATTTTGCTGTTCCAACCTGGTAAATAGCATCGCATTGCCCTTCTATATGATAAGGCGAAATTCCACCTTCACCCGTATTCATCCAGATACCTGCTTTTCCAGCTCCTTTAGATAAAGCACGAACAGCTGCCGCAGAAATGGCACCGTAGCTCATGCCTGAAATATTAAAAATTGATTTTGCTTCAAAAGGATATTTGCAATCTGGACCAATGACAACGGGTTGCACATCGGTAAATTCTTCTTCGAGCATAGGATAAGCGGCATTAACAAAAATAATTGAACCGGGTTCCCTGAGATCATTGGTTGAACCAAAGCCCAACAATCCCCCAAGTCCCTTTGCTGTTCGATAAATCCATCCACGGGTTGCACGGTTAAAAGGAAGTTCTTCACGATCATCGGCAAACCAATACTGGCGAAAATACTCACCCATGTTCTCGAACATATAACGAATGTGGCCAATGACGGGGTAGTTTCGTTGTATAGCGTGACCTTTTTGAAGTACGTCATGAAAAAACAACCAAATAAGACCTATTATTAATATATATAATAAGTACAGGGCTCCATCTGACCATGTGAAACTCATAAAGAAATTTTCCAACATGGATACAACCTCCATTTAGTTTTTATATTTTCTTTTTATGTATCCGAATCTTGTTAAACTTTAAGTGATAAGAATAGTGCAAGTTGAATTAAACTGTCATCATCTTTTTTATTTACACAATCTAATTCTGGCATTACGTATAAACAACTCTGGCTTGGCAGTAAAAGAGCCGTTACGGTATGACCTTGACCATTCATTCCCTCAACCCGTAATGGTGTTATCGGCACTTTAGCCATTTTCGCCAGTTTTATTATTCCTGGCTTGAGTGTTCGCAATGGCCGCCCTGTTCGATTAAGGCCTCCTTCAGGAAATAAGACCACGACTTCACCATTATGTAATGCGGTTAACGTAGCACGAAATGCGGCTTCAACACGTCCTGACCGTTCCACCGGAATACAACCCGCCGCTCGAAATATCCATTGCAGGCCAAACCGTTCATACTCTTCTTTTGCAATCATAAATCGAATGGGATGCTGACAAGCGGCCACGATTAAAAAAGGATCCAGCCCTGAAAGGTGGTTACAGGCAAGTAATGTTGGACCGCTGTCTGAAATGGGAATGGGTTGATATATGAAGTTGTGAAAATGACGACAGTAAATTCTGATCCAACCATCTATGACATTAATAATAAAGTAATCCCACTCTGCAACATGGTTTTTATAACCAATAAAAATAAAGACTAAAAACAATACACAAACTATAACGACTAAATACTCGATCATGTACATCCTTTATAAATTTTTATTTCTATTTTTTTCTTTTAAATAAATCATTTCGTCGACTGACTAATCGATCCAGGAATAACAATCCATCAAGATGATCGATTTCATGTTGTACCGCACGTGCTTCAAAGCCTTCCATTTCATATTCATGTTGATTTCCATTTTCATCTAACGCACTTATTACAATATTTTCAGCGCGAATCACGTTACCGGTAAAATCAGGCACAGACATACAACCTTCACGTCCTTTTTTCATTCCTTGCCAATCTAAAATTTCAGGATTAATTAAAATAAGATGTCCGTGGTGCTTAGCCTTTTTAATGCGAGGATAATTTGAAACATCAACGATGACGATGCGTTGCATGACACCCACTTGTGTTGCCGCAATTCCTACACCACCCGGGCCCGCGACCATTGTTTCATCAAGGTTATGAATAAATTCAGAGAGTGCTGAGTCAAAAGAGGTTACTTCTTCTGCAACTTGCTTCAGACGAGCATCCGGATAGGTGATGATATCCAATACGGCCATTTTCTTTAACCGATTAAGGTATCAATTTCAACCAACTCAGCATCAACACCATCTTCTTCTTTAACGATTTGTAATGCAGATTCTAAAGCCTTAACACCTTCCGTTGCTTCGCCTTCAATATGCATAATATAAAGTGGTTTTTCTTTATCGCCCGCCACATCGGATTCCAGATCAAGAATATTTAACCCGGCTTCCGCCAGTACGGTTGTGACTTTACTTACAATGCCCGCTCGATCAGCACCATAAACAGAAATACGAACATCAGGAATTTTATGTTCATGTAACTTCGCATCAATTTGATCGATATGCAGATGTAGATCCATTGAGTCGGTTACTGTACTTAGGGCATCTTGTAATTCTTTTTTACGACCAGGAAATTCAACCATCATCATAATGCTAAAAGTACCACCAAGGCGCATCATACTGGTTTCACCCAGGTTACCTCCCCCTTCATAAAGAGCAGCGGTAACGTGTGAAACAATACTTTTTCGATCTTTACCAATTAACGTCACCATATACCATTTACGTTTAGATTCTGACATGGCAATTTCCCTTATGTAGTGTGCTAAAGAAGAGGTTATATTTAATGTAACGTTGAGTGCGCCCAATATATTGTCGTCACACCAAGTATGATTAACGTAATTTGCTGAAGAGTCTCACGTAATTCTGTTTTCTTATGTAAGCCGGGAATAAGATCAGCCACAGCAATATAAATAAAACTTGAAGCCGCAATGGCTAATATATAAGGCAAGGCATGTTGCATGCTTTGTAAACTATAATAAGCAATAACTGCACCCACTATTGTTGCCATACTGGCTAATACATTAAAGAATAATGCACGTCCTCGTTTATAACCACTGTTTAATAAAATAGCGAAGTCGCCTATCTCTTGCGGAATTTCATGTGCGGCAACAGCTAACGCAGTGACAATACCAAGATCAATATCAGTCATAAATGCTGCTGCTATCAAAACACCGTCGACAAGGTTATGAACCGCATCACCAATAATAATTAATGTGCCACTAGCGTCTTTATTATGTTGATGACTATGTGTATGCGAGTGAGTCTCGACAGGTGAAGGAACTTCTCCTGATACAATTTTATTGCTCGGTGCATGCACTTCACTAGGCGAATGAACCTCACAGTGACTCGAATGACAGTGGCGCCATAACACCATTTTTTCGAGTAGAAAAAAACCTAATAAGCCAACAAGAATAGTTAAACCCAAGTCATGAAAATCTACATTTTCATTCATTGTTATTGCATGCGGTAATAATGCTAAGAGTGCTGCACCTAATAGCGCGCCAATGGCAAAGCTGACTGTATGTGGTAACAACTTTTTTTGATATTCATCATTAATTAATAAAAAGATGGATGCAGCTAAAACACTCAGCACACCACCTAATAAACTAAAAGCAATAATCCAACCCAGTAATGACATAATTTTTTTCTCTAAACCCTATTATTAAACTCTTACTTATCAATCCAAATCAAGCTTGCCATTCGCCCTGTCACACCATCACGTCGGTAAGAAAAAAAGTCTTCTTCCTCGCTCAGAGTACAATGCATACCACCATAAATATGGCTAACGCCCATTTTATTCAAGCGTAATGTTGCTAATTGGTAAATATCAAATAACCAGTGTCCATCAGACACATCGGCAAAACTTTCTTTTGCTTTCGATTCAATATTGATAAAGGCATCATATACCTCTTGCCCCACTTCATAAACATCCGGGCCAATCGCAGGACCTAGCCAAACTAATAATGATTCTGGCTCTGTAGGTAGTTTTTTTATAGTGGCCTCAATAATGCCGTCACATAAACCTCGCCAACCAGCATGAATGGCAGCAACACAACTTCCCTGCTTATCTGTAATCAGCAATGGCAAACAATCCGCCGTCATTACCGCGCAAATAATTTTCTTTTGTGAAGTGTAAACCGCATCTGCTTGAGGAATAATGTCTTCACTCGGTAACAAAACTGCATGGGTACTGTGAATTTGTTCTAACCACTGAGGCTCATTAGGCACTTGTAACATTGCCCGATTTTGCTGAACAGCTGAAAACTCATCCCCCACATGTGTGGCGAGATTAAAACTATCATAAGGTTGTTCACTTACACCTCCCTGTCGCAAAGTGATTCCGGCTTTAATAAAGTCAGGTGCAGGCCAATCTGCTTTTAACCAATTATCTATCACTGTTTAATGCTTTTCAAAATCAAGACGTAAGGCATCCTGTAAATCAATCATGTCTTGTGGCACTTCAACTTCCCACTCAATAAATTCATTTGTTGCGGGATGTATCAAACCAAGGTGACGAGCATGAAGTGCCTGACGTTTAAAACTTTTCAACATTTGTACAAAAGCATCATCACTTGCTGCAGGGATTTTAAAGCGACCACCATAAACAGGATCACCCAAAAGTGGATGATTGATATATGCCATATGGACTCTAATTTGATGTGTGCGACCTGTTTCCAGTTTTACCGACAACTTGGTATGCAAACGATAACGCTCATTAACACGGTAATGTGTAATCGCAGCCTTACCGTTAGAATTTACTGCCATACGTTTACGGTTAACCGGATGTCGGCCTATAGGCTGATTAATTGTATTACCCGCAGTAACCGAACCGGTAATAATTGCGTCATACTCACGTAAAAACGTACGCGCCTGGAGCTGTTCAACTAATAATTTCTGCGAGATCAAAGTACGCGCAACCACCAGTATGCCGCTGGTTTCCTTATCTAAACGGTGGACGATACCCGCTCGAGGAACTGCTTCGAGCTCTGGGGCATAATGCAGTAAAGCGTTAAGCATGGTGCCATTAAAATTACCTACGGCAGGATGCACCACCATACCTGCAGGCTTATTAATGACCAATAACTGCTCGTCTTCATAGACGATATTTAAGGGAATGTTTTCTGGTTCCCAGCTATTTTCTGAGACCAGAACCACTTGTAATCGTACCTGCTCACCACCTAAAACTTTGTCTTTTGCACGCTTTTTCTCACCATTCACAAGTATTTGGCCATCTTTTAACCATGTTTGCAGGCGAGAGCGCGAATAATCAGGAAATAGCTTGGCTAAAGCCTGATCCACCCGTTCACCGGCCCATTCATCAGGAACTACGCCTTCAAATACTTCTGTTTCATCCATTTAAAAATCTCATTATTTTGCTATTTTATATAACCGTGAGCCAGTCTTTACTCTAGCCTGTAGCCCATTGGCAAATCTAAGGTATAATACTGAAAAAATGTTTAATTATTTAAATACCAATAGGTTAGCACGCATGCGTTTTCCCAGTTTATTAAATTTATCCGCTCTTATTTTTGCCGCATTTTTAACCGGCTGTGCCTCATCGGGCGGTGTCGACGATGAAACCTACGGCATGACCGTTGCCCAGCTTTATGAAGAAGCAAAAAGACTTCTGACAAATGCAGAGTATTCTACAGCCATCCAATACTATGAAAAATTAGAATCACGTTTTCCTTACGGTACTTATGCAGAACGTGCACGTTTGGAAGTAATTTATGCCTATTATAAAGATTCACAACCTGAAACGGCGATTATTTCTGCAGACCGATTTATCAAGCTACACCCGAACCACCAAAATGTTGATTATGCCTACTATATACGGGGTTTAGCCAGTTTTGATAATTCCGTTTCATTTATGGACAAACTCTTTGATCAGGAGCCTTCTGAGCGAGATCCAAAATCAGTACGTAAAGCCTTTAAGTACTTCTCAGAATTAATTCAGCGCTTCCCGAAAAGTCGATATACACCCGACTCGATTAAGCGCATGAAAGAACTACGAGAAAATCTTGCGCGATATGAGGTTCATGTAGCCAATTATTATCAACGTCGTGGTGCTCATTTAGCGGCAGCAAACCGAGCTAAATACATCGTTGAGAACTATCAGGGTTCACGCGCCATTCCGGATGCGCTGGCCATAATGATTCATTCTTACCGTAAATTGGGCATGCATGAGCTTGCTAGTGACTCATTAAGAGTATTAGAGCTAAATCATCCTGAGTATGACAAAACAAAATCACTTAAAGAATCACAACAAAAACTATCAAAAAGTGAAAAACAAAAAGCTCAATAAAATACAAATTTTAAACAAAAAAACCGCTGGTGAATCATTTCATCCAGCGGTTTTTTTTGAGTATTCTGCTATCTAAATTGCAGCATCACCTTCTTCACCGGTTCTAATACGAACAACGCGATCGACATCACTAACAAAGATTTTACCATCACCAATCTTTCCTGTTCGAGCGGCATTTGTTATTGCTTCAATTGACTGATCAACTTGATCATCAGAAATCACAATCTCAACTTTTACCTTAGGTAAAAAGTCGATGACATATTCTGCACCACGATAAAGTTCAGTATGTCCTTTTTGGCGACCAAAGCCTTTCACTTCTGATGCCGTCATACCATTCACCCCAATATCGGATAAGGCTTCACGTACATCATCTAATTTAAAAGGTTTAATAATTGCTTCTATTTTTTTCATTTTTATTCCTCATGCAAATAATCCTTGCAACTTTGCGTACTTTAACAGGAAAAAGACCGTTTCTACACACGTTTCAGCGCTATTTTCGACTTCGACCATACCCTGAAGTAATCGGATAACGTCGATCTCGTCCAAAGGCGCGCTTGCTAATACGTATTCCCGGTGCAGCCTGTCGGCGTTTATATTCATTAATATCGACCAGACGTAATACCTTACGGACAGTTTCACGATCAAATCCTGCGGCAACGATATCCTCTAATCCCATATCCAACTCGACGTAACTTTCTAATATGACATCAAGTATTTCATACGGAGGTAGAGAGTCTGTATCTTTTTGATCTGGAGCTAATTCTGCTGAAGGAGGACGATCAATCACACGTTGTGGAATATTTGCTGAAATTGTATTCCGGTATTCAGCCAAACGAAAAACCAGGGTCTTTTTAACATCTTTAAGTACATCATAGCCACCTGCCATATCACCATATAAAGTAGCATAACCCACCGCCATCTCACTTTTATTACCTGTAGTTAAAACCATTTTACCTTTTTTATTTGAAATCGCCATCAACAATAAACCTCGACAACGAGCCTGAATATTTTCTTCAGTGGCATCAACCTCTGTCCCAGCAAATTCATCGGCCAATAATTCAAGGAAGATATTAAACGGTTTTTCAATTGGAATAACTTTAAAGTTAATACCTAGGAGTTCTGCTTGTTCCTTAGCATCCTCAACACTCATATCCAGGGTGTAACACGAAGGCATCATGACTGCTTCGACTTTATCTGCACCTAATGCATCTACGGCTATGCTTAAGGTTAAGGCTGAATCAATACCACCAGAGAGGCCAATGACAACACCAGAAAAACCATTTTTAGTGACATAATCTTTCACTCCCGTCACTAAAGCCTGG
>JAUVEN010000015.1 GCA_030594815.1 Gammaproteobacteria bacterium | reverse complement strand
GAGCATGGCACCACGAATTCGAATGGTTGCGTAAGTGGTAAATGCTGCACCTTGAGAAGCATCATATTGTTGCGAAGCATCAAGAAGCCCAATCATTCCGACTTGAATTAAATCATCCACGACAACACTTGCCGGCAATCTTGCCGCTAAGTGGTAAGCAATTCGATTGACCAGTCCTGAATGTTCTTCAATTAGATCTTCAGCCATAGTTGGCTCGGCTATTGGGTACATAATTCGCCTTTCCTACCTTTTATTATGAGCTTTTTAGCTCAAATCCCGATAAAGATATCCATATTCAATGTTTAGATATTTCCCTTCATCTCATGTTGAATAATGCACAATCCATGCCTACTCTTAAAATCTCATAAAATTTAGTAGCTTTAAGTATAGGACAGGAAAGTGAAAGGTATTTAACCCTGACTCCGTTTTAACAATTCTTTTGCAATTTGCTCGAGGGAATATTGATCTTTGGCGGCCCCCATTTTGAATGCTTCACCTGGCATTCCCCATACAATAGAGCTTTTCTCATCCTGAACGAGAGTTTTAGCACCACTTTCAAGCATTTCCTTCAATCCAGCCGCTCCATCAGCCCCCATACCTGTAAGAAGTACGCCCACAGCATTGGCACCAACATTATGAGCCACTGAGCGAAACATTACGTCCACACTGGGTTTATGCCGATTTACCAGTGGCCCGTCATTTAAACGACAAATATAACGAGCCCCACTCCGATCAACAATTAAATGACGATTTCCCGGCGCAATATAGACATGGCCCGGCAATATTTGCTGCCCATCAACGGCCTCATAGACCGTCATTGCAGAGCATTTGTCCATACGTTCTGCGAAAGGTTTACTAAACGCTTCTGGAATATGCTGACTAATAACGATACCAGGACTATCAGCAGGCATACGTATTAAGACTTCTTTGATTGCTTCAGTTCCTCCTGTCGAGGCACCTAAAGCAATAATTTTTTCTGTTGTTTTTAACTTCGAAACGCCTTTGCGTTTTTTCAGAACAGCATCTGCCGAAAGCTTGGGTTCAACACTTAATTTACGTCGGTCAGAAATAGCCGAAACTCTTGCACCGGCTGCATTTTTAACCTTTTCACAAATTTCATCCGAGTATTCTTTTAAGCCAACAGAAACATCAATTTTTGGTTTAGATACAAAATCAACTGCACCCAGCTCAAGTGCTTCAAAAGTGACATCAGCGCCTTTTTCAGTCAGTGATGAGATCATAACGACAGGCATCGGACGCAGGCGCATTAAATTAGTTAAAAATGTTATGCCATCCATTTTTGGCATTTCAACATCAAGTGTTAAAACATCCGGATTGAGTTTTTTTATTTTCTCACGTGCATCAAAAGGATCCTGTGCAGTACCAACAACGTTAATTTCAGGATCAGAATTAAAAATTTCTGTTAGTAACTGACGTACTAAAGCAGAATCATCAATAATCAAAACTTTAATCATACAAAAATCATTTAATCCTAATTAAAAAAGTTCAATTTCACCAGTAGACGGTTTTTTCGCAATCGCTTTACTATAATTATTTTCACGTTCTATAATTGTATTGTTATGTACTGAGCGCAATTTTTTAACCCTGACTCGACCCGATGCAGGAAAAAATAATACCTTACGTGGAAATACATCACCCAAATCCTGTGCAGTCAATTTCAATGACTCATCCTTTATATACTGCATAACAAAATCGATATTCTTTTTTCCTATGTCCAGTGTCGACATATTTTTTAAAACACGACCACCGCCAAACAACTTTATTTCAAGGTTTTCACGACGACCGCCATTTTTTAAAATATCATTAATCATTTGTTCCATGGCAAAGTTACCATAACGAGTGGAATCACCCGTTGCATTGAAAGAGCTTATGTCCTCACCTTTATTGGCAGGCAGCATAAAATGATTCATTCCACCAATACCAAAAACTTTATCTCGAATACAAGCTGACACACATGAACCTAATACAGTAACAATAAGCTCATCATGAATTGTTACATAATATTCACCGGGTAAAATTTTTGCCGCATAACTATCATGCGTTTTATCCCAGTATCGATTGATGTGCTTAAACCCTGGAAGTTCGGGACGCATCGGAGGTTGCGCTAATGATTGCTCTACCATTTTATTTTTCTACGAGAGCCTCTTATAGATCGTTTGACCTAAAAGTTTAAAGCGGTCACAAATCTTGTACATCGACTCTGAATGCCCAATAAACAAATGTCCATCATCAATCAGCATGTCAGCATATCGATCAAATAAAACTGCCTGTGTTTCTTTGTTAAAATAAATCACTACATTACGGCAAAAAATCAGATCAAAAGGACCTTTCATTGGCCACTGATGCATTAAGTTCAACTGCTTAAAGGTAATCATTTCTCGAAGACGATCATCCATTTTAACCATACCTGCAGTATCACCTTTGCCTTTCTTCACCCATTTTTTCATATTCTGTGAAGATAATCCGGTCACACGCTCTTCGGTATATATCCCTCTTGAACCTTTCTCAACCATATTTGTATCAAGATCTGTTGCAAGAATTTTTACGTCCCAGCCACTATTTGCGGGAATAATTGAACGCACTGTCATCGCAATCGTATAGGGTTCTTCACCCGAAGAACAACCCGCTGACCAGATACGTAAACGTTTGCTTGCTTTATTCTTCATGATTTTTGGTAGTAATTTTGATGCAAGAAATTCAAAGTGATGTGGTTCACGGTAAAAAGCAGTGAGATTTGTTGTTAATGCATTTACGAAATTAACAAGTTCCTGCTCGTCATGCACAAGGTTTGATAAATAACTATCAAACGACTCTAAATTAAGCTCTCGTAAACGTCGCGTCAAACGACCATAAACCATATCGACCTTATGATCTGCTAAAACGATACCCGTGTGATCCATGATTAAATCACGTATATATTTAAAATCCTTTTCACTGAAGTTAAAATCTCGATCATAAACTGAAGTTGTGGCCATGCTCTCAATCCCTAAACTTTATTCATATATATACGACTATTCCATTAAGCATAATCACATTTAGCATTACCATAGGCAACAAAACATTTGTTAAGCAATGTTACTCAATTAAGCAGCGTTATCTAGCTGTAAAGCCTCTTCCAGACCTAATAATTTAGCATTGTTACGTAACACTTCTGAAGGAGAACGCCAGGATACTTTAATCCCCTTTATTCTTGCTTCCTCAACAAATGAATAAATTAACTGTAAAGAAGCGCCATCAATACGTTCAACCTGCTTACCATCGAGAATAATATTTTCATTTGAGAGTAATTCTTTCAATTCTGAATGAATAGCTGAAACACTCGAAATATCCTGCACTGCTTGAATTTCAAATACGACATCTTCATCCGTTTTTTTTGTTTTAGATGCTTTTTCCTTAACCGATTTTTTAGACTTTGTTTTCTTAGCTGCTGTTTTCTTCTTTGATTTGGTTTTCTTTACTGCTGTATCCTCTTCAATAACTTCAGCATCTTCTGCTTCATCTTTAAGCCAGGCTAAAGGATCCAGTCCAATCATCGATTTTTTTTGTTTGGCCATTACAAGGTCCTTCCTTTTAATAAATCTGTAGCAAGAGAAAAATAGTCCTCTGCACCATTACTACTACCACGATATTCAAAAACTGTTTTACCAAAACTGGGGCTTTCAGCGAGTGCCGAAGTCTCTCGAATGGGTGTCTTCAATACCTGCTTTGGGAAATGTTCTACTAATGAATTAAATACATCCCGGGCTAATTTACGCCTTTGATGGAAACGCGTTATCACTACCCATTGCTTAAACGTTTTCCCTAGTGACTTTTCAAACATATTAAGCGTACCCATTAAATGAGATAAGCCATGTAGTGATAAATATTCGCTGGCAACAGGTATAAGAATTTCTTCAACTGCAAACAATGCGCTAATAACAAGAAAACCTGATGCCGGAGGACAATCAATAAAAATAAAATCCTGGTCATCCAAGTTTTTAAGTGCAGCTTTTAAATTTTTAGCTTGTGCTGCTGAACCATCACTATGTTGTTCTAACTGTCTTAAGTTTTTACCCGCAGGAACCAGGTAAAGATTTTCACGTGCCATCACTAACACATCAGAAATTTCAGCTTCATTAATTAAAACATCATCAATACCTGAAACATTACGTGTATCAATTCCTAAACTAGCCGACAATGAACCTTGTGGATCAAGATCAATCACCGTAACCTGTTTACCTCGCTCTGCTAATGCATAAGCAAGATTAGCTACAGTTGTTGTTTTCCCTACCCCGCCTTTCTGATTAATTACTGCAAAAAGACGCATTGCCTTTTATCTCCATAATTTAATATATATAAACTATTCTAGTTATCTTCTAACTTGAATTGCATAGCTAAACCCGACAATAACTTAACCTTACCTGTCATTTCCGAGCTTGCTGCAGCAGCTTCTTCAACTAATGCTGCATTCTGCTGAGTCATTTCATCCATTTGCATTACTGCACTGTTCACTTGTTCAATACCATTTGCTTGCTCCTGACTTGAAGCAGCAATTTCAGCAATAATATCGGTGACTTTTTTAACACCTGTAACAATTTCTTCTAACGTATGGCCAGACTCACTCACCAGTTGACTACCCAAATCAACTTTCTCAACGCTATCATTAATTAAACCTTTAATTTCCTTAGCCGCATCTGCACTTCGGCCTGCAAGTGTACGTACTTCACTTGCCACTACGGCAAAACCTCGACCTTGTTCACCGGCACGTGCTGCTTCCACTGCTGCATTCAACGCCAGTAAATTAGTCTGGAAGGCAATCTCATCAATGACACCGATGATGTCAGCAATTTTTTTACTACTGGCTGTAATTGCACCCATCGCATCAACCGCTTTAGCCAGTACTTCGCCACCTTTTTCTGCTTGCTCTCGTGTATTGATAGCAAGTTGATTTGCCTGACGCGTATTATCTGCATTTTGTTTTACAGTTGAGGTCATTTCCTCCATGCTGGATGCAGTTTCTTCTAAAGAAGAAGCGGCTTCTTCTGTTCGTTGAGATAATTGTATATTACCACTCTCAATTTCAGATGAAGTACGCTCAAGGACTTCTGACGATTGTTTAACCTGGCCGATTGCGGTACGTAACTTTGCTTGAGCAAACTGACAAGCATAGGCTAGTTGTCCAACCTCATCATTAGTACCCGTATAAAGATACTGAGCTAATGGATTATTTGCGATAGATTTTGTTGCGTCACTCAATCTAATTAAGTGACGCAGGGTATAAGCAATAGCTATATTTGCGGCAACCACTGCCACCACACCACTGCCCGTTAACAATATCAAATCAATATTGCTAAATATGCCAATAACAGCGAGTAATGGAACCAGAACAGAAACAAAAGCGAAATTTAATTTAGTTTTTATACCAACTTGAAAACGACCTAAATTAACCTCATCTAATTTTGAACGACGCTTGTCATCTTCCGACTTACCCGACATAATTTTTGCGTAAAATTTTGAGGCTCGTTCAACCCACTCTTGTTTTGGTTTAGCGCGAACAGATTGGTAGCCCGTAACTTGTCCATCTATGTACTGAGGACTTACATAAGCATCAACCCAATAGAAGTCACCATTTCTACAACGGTTTTTAACTAAACCCATCCAGGGCTTATTTGCCTTATTATGATTCCAGAGGTCAGCAAAGGCTTCAGCTGGCATATCAGGATGTCTCACCAGATTATGATTTTTACCTTCTATTTCTTCCCACTCAAAACCACTAATATTAATAAAATCTTCATTGGCAGTATCAATAATACCTTTTAGATTAGTGGTTGATGTTATTTCGGTATCTGCTCCGAAATGAACTTCATTTGGTGTAATAGGTTTATTAATTCTCATGCAGGCCTACCTCTTAATCTTTTCTAACAGTAGTTATCTTTTAAAATATTGTATATTTGTACAAAATTAGATTCTTAATTACATTGTCGTCTTTAAAAATATTACTTTAGTACGTTGCCAGGTTTAAAATAAAAAGCCGTAAGTTGTTCATTAACTAATGGCATAATTTAAAAGAGTCCTGAATTTCCATTCCTAAAACTCATCCCACTCTGAATCATCTGTCCCTGTACTCACCGCACGAGCTGGTTGTATCTGTTTCTTTATAGTTGCTGATTTACGAGATTCTCTCTCCACGTTAATATCAACCGGTTCCTGTTTAGCAACAGGTTTTGTAGCCTGGCTACGATGACCTGAACCATCAACGGTAAAGAATTCCATTCGTTTATTTAACACTTGTGACTGCTCTTCCATAGAACGACTCGCAGCTGTTGCTTGTTCAACCAACGCAGCATTTTGTTGCGTCATTTCGTCCATTTGCATCACGGCACTGTTCACTTGTTCGATACCGTTTGCTTGTTCCTGACTTGAAGCGGCAATTTCAGCGATAATGTCGGTAACTTTTTTAACACCGGTAACAATTTCTTCTAATGTTTTACCTGATGCATCAACAAGTTCACTACCCTGTTCAACTTTTTCAACACTGTCGTTTATTAAACCTTTAATTTCTTTAGCGGCATCTGCACTTCGACCTGCTAGTGTACGCACTTCACTTGCCACTACGGCAAAACCACGACCTTGTTCGCCTGCACGTGCGGCTTCTACTGCTGCATTCAACGCCAGTAAATTAGTCTGGAAGGCAATCTCATCAATGACACCTATAATGTCTGCAATTTTTTTACTACTATCCGTAATGGCACTCATCGCATCAACCGCGTTTGCCAGTACTTCACCGCCTTTTTCAGCTTGCTCTCGCGTACTCATAGCAAGTTGATTTGCCTGGCGAGTATTATCAGCATTTTGTTTTACGGTTGAGGTCATTTCTTCCATGCTGGAAGCAGTTTCTTCTAAAGAAGAAGCGGCTTCTTCTGTACGTTGGCTGAGATCCAGATTACCTTTTGCTATTTCATTGGCAGATAAACCAATACTGTTTGAACCATCACGTACATCGGTTACCACCGCAGTCAAGGCATCTGCCATAGCATTCATATCACTTAACATATTACCCAACTCATCTTTTGAGTTAACTTCCCAACGTTGAGTAAGATCACCTGATGCAATCGTTCTGATACCTTCAACCGCACGCGTTACAGGTTTGGTAATCATATTGACAATGAAGTAAGCCACTACGATAGCAATGATCACTGAAATAATACCGAGTACAATCATAAAAATTTCCAAATCATGTCCAGAAGCTTTTGCCAGGGCAACATCCTTATCTGCTAAACCTTGCTGATTTTTAATCATAGCAGTCAGGCTTTTAACAAGTTTACCTGCACGTGGTGCCGCTTTTGTACCTAACCAGAGATTAGCCATATTCCATTCTTTACCACCACGGATTTCAAACATCTTCGGTGGCAGGTCTTTGAACTCAGCACGGGCTGCAGAGAACTTTTCAAATGATCTTTTCTGTGCAGGAGAAAGCAGGTGTGAATTTCTTGTTAAATCCGCAAAACGCTTAACATTTTTCGCCCAGAATTTATCAAACGTTTTACTGAACTTCTGATCACCAGTTAAAAGGAAGGCGCGTATATTTGCTAATGACAATCCGGTTGTACCGCGAACATCAGCCATCATACCTAATAATGCTTTGCGTTCTTTTGTGGCGGGTAGTTTGGCTTCCATATTAATGATATTGGTGATCTCAACTACCATGATAGCGGCACGTGGCGCTGCTTCTGTTACTAAAATTTTAGTTGCTGGTGTATTATCAATTGTGCTACTAATATCTTCTATTTCCTGTTGCGCCACTTTAAATTCTTTTAATACATCACCCATTGCTTTTAACTTTTCAACATTGGCAGGGTTTGTCCAGTTGGCTGAATATTTCGTCATCCTGGCATAAGCATCATCAATTTGTTCCCAGGCTTTAGCTCTCCCTACTTTAAATTTATCGGCCTCAAGAATCATATAACCACGTAATGCCGCTAACGAATGATTAATGCCGTTTAACATATGGTTAGAAGCCAGTACTGTCGGAGTACGTAATTCAAATACACGAGTATTAATAACTAAGTTTGATTCAACCCGGCTGAATGAAATGATCACAGTAATGGCCATAAGCAAAGCCATAAAGCCGAAGCCCCCCGCAATTTTTTTACCTATTCCTAAATCAGTTAACCACTTCATTTTGAATCTCCTTTACCTTATGCCTTAAATAAAATCAGGCTCTAGTTTTATTAATTAATTGTTCTAAAATCTGTTTTAATCTTCATCAATGCTGACATCTGAGTTTGCATCACTTATCTGTGCCAATGCCGTCATTTCATCAACAGATAATAATTTATCAACATCCAGTAACATCACCATATGTTCTGCACTGGTGGCGAGACCATTTATAAATTCTGTATTAAGTGTTGTACCAAAATCTGGAGTTGCTTTGATGTCTTTCGCACTAACATCAATAACATCAGATACACTATCGACGACCAGTCCTATAACACGTTCACCAGTTTCACTTTTTACGGATAACACAATGATGACAGTAATAGGGGTGTATTCAATTCGCTCTAAATTAAAACGCATGCGCATATCTACAATCGGTACAATCGTGCCACGTAAATTCAACACGCCTTGCATATACTCAGGTGTATTTGGAATACGAGTAACGGGGGTCCAACCTTTAATTTCCTGAACACGTAAAATTTCTACTCCATACGCTTCATTGTCTAATATAAAGGTAAGAAACTGTGTGCCCTCGCCTTCTAGTTTTACTCCATCTGTCGCGTCACTCATATCATTTGTACTCTGTGCTGTTGCAATATTTGTTGTCATAATATTTTTTTATGCGCTCTTTTTAAGCTGGCTAGTTGCTGGCTCTTTATTTGATAAGCTAATCAACCCAGGTATATCCACAATAAGCGCAACTGAACCATCACCAAGAATGGTGGCGCCTGATATACCTACAATTCTTTTGTAATTTACTTCGAGAGATTTAATAACAACTTGTTGCTGACCTTTTAATTCGTCAACAAACAACCCTATTTTTCGTCCATCAGATTCAACAACAACAAGCAATCCTTCAACCAAATCTGTTGTACGAGGATTTCCGCCAAATACATTATGTAAACGAATAATAGGAAGGTGTTCATTACGTAATTTAAATGTTTCACCCTTACCAATAACAACATTCAACATTTCGGGTTTAAGTTGTATTGATTCAATAATGGAAATAAGCGGAATAATATAATCTTCATCACCCACTGATACTGTTTGACCATCCAGAATAGCTAACGTTAACGGAAGGCGAATAGTAAATTTACTGCCTTCCCCAGGTTTAGACCAAACTTCTAACGAACCGCCCAAACTTCTGATATTACGCACGACTACATCCATACCAACACCGCGACCCGATACATCGGTTACTGTGTCAGCAGTGGAAAATCCTGGTAATAAAATCAGCTCATGGATTCTTGCTGGTTCAAGATCAGCATCAGGTGGAACTAAGCCTTGCTCTATTGCTTTTGCCAATACTTTTTCTTCGTTCAAACCGGCACCATCATCAATAACTTCAATAACAATGTTGCCGCCTTGATGATAGGCATTCAGTCCTAGTGTTGCCATTTCTGGCTTACCGACTTCTTTACGTTTTTCAGGTGACTCAATACCATGATCCAGACTGTTGCGAACTAAATGCACCAGCGGGTCACCAATTTTTTCCATTACTGTTTTATCGAGTTCTGTTTGTTCACCTGTCATTTTTAATTCAATGTTCTTACCCATTTTCTGGCTCATGTCATGTACAAGACGAGGGAAACGCTGAAAAGCAAAATTAATTGGCATCATGCGCATGCGCATAACTTCTTCTTGTAATTGACGCGTATTTAATTCAAGTTGTTCCATACCCTGAATAAGACTGTTGACCTTACTCATATCAAAATTTTCACCCAGCGTACTTAACATGGACTGAGTAATAACGAGCTCGCCTACCAGATTAATTACCGAATCAACTTTATCGATACCAACCCGAATAGACGTTGTTTCACCTGCTGATTTTGTTTGACGTCGATTACCCTGGCGACGACTTTTATCTGTTGCACGACGATCTCCCTGTCGTCTTTCTTCTGGCTCAGAAACTGTCTGCATCACTTCTTCTGTCGATTTAATCTCGGTAATAGTGAGATCACATTCATCTTCTACCCATGCAAAAACTTCATCGATAGCTTCACGTGTTGCCTCACCTTTTAAATCAAGCTCCCAGCCAAGAAAACTTTCTTCTGGATCAAGGTTATTGAATTCTGGCAGCGCAGAGGAATCCATTTTAACTTCGAGCTCACCCAGAGATTCAAGTTCACGGAGAATTCGAACTGGATCATTACTTGTCTTGAATAGATTTACATGAGGATGAAAACTAATATGCCAACCTTGTACTCCTGCAGAAATATCTTTTGAGGTTTCAGCATCTTGCTGGACGGTTGAAGAAGATGAAGATGAACCAAGTAATGACTCTAATTCATCGTGAGTAACTTTAATACGCTCACTATCCAGCTCTGTGTTTTCACGTAATGCTGTCAACATTTCACGTAAAACATCTACGGTTGTAAGTAATAAATTGACCGCTTCTTCAGTTACCTGACGTTTGCCATCACGCATTTCATCTAATAAGGTTTCCATGACATGAGTAAATTCAGCAACCGCGTTCAAACCAAAAGTACCACTTCCGCCTTTTATAGAATGGGCTGCACGAAAAATGGTGTTAATGGTTTCGTTATCCGCTTCACCGACATCAAGGGCAAGCAGTTCCGTTTCCATTATCTCCAGACCTTCAAAGCTTTCCTCATAGAAGGTTTCGAGGAATTGGCTCATATCAATTGACATAATTCTACCTGCTTTTTAACCAAGAACTTTTTTAACGGTTGCTAATAATTGATCCGGGTTGAAAGGTTTAACAATCCAGCCTGTGGCACCGGCCGCTTTACCTTCCTGCTTTTTTTCACCTGTGCTTTCTGTTGTTAACATCAACATGGGAATAAATTTAAAGTCAGCTATCGCTCTGAGTTCTTTTATTAGAGTGATGCCATCCATATTGGGCATATTCACATCAGATATAACTAAATCTAATTTAACCCCTTTAGCTTTTGCTAATGCGTCAACACCATCTACCGCCTCAACAACTTCGTATCCTGCACCTTTTAATGTGAAAGAAACCATTTGTCTCATTGATGCAGAATCATCTACTGCTAATATCTTCGCCATTTAAATATTCTCCGAATGCATTTTATATTTTCAAACTTAAAGTTAAGCTTTCAGTAAGATAAGAATCGATTAAAAAATCACCACAATCCTACTTTAACGAACTTTAATTTCATCTAGTTCATACATCGTCCAAACGTTTAAAAGCTTTAGTTATTTAGCTTTTTTAGCAAAATAACTCTCAGTATTTACCGTTATATTTTTCTACGCATACATATCAAGTAGATTATCGCTTACTATTTCTCTGGTTACCGTAACGGGCTCATCTACAAAATCTGAATCAGCCATTTGTCCAAAACTTCCGCCCTCTTCTTCAGAGGAGTTTTGTTGTTGAGCCAATGATTCCTGTCCTACATTCACGTCCCCTAACGACACTCCACTCTCTGCAAACATTTCCCTTAATCGTGGTACTGCCGTTTCCAATGCTTCACGAACTTGCGAATGCGGGCTGGTTATATTTACTGAGGCAACATCATTAGTGATTTTAATTTTGATATCCAACGCGCCTAACTCGGGAGGATCTAACCTAATCTCAGCCGTTTGCACATTTTGTCCAACCATCATTTGCAAGCGTGAGCCTAAATTTGTTTCCCAGGCATTTTGTCCCAGATTAAGCGGTGCCATTTGGGTTTGTGTGGCGGCTGCTTGTGTTGCTGTTCCTAAACCAACCGCCGCTAATGCTGGAGATAATGTTGAGTTTGATGTCTGAACAGGCATTAATTGCTCATTCATATTTAATAAAATGGATTCATTTTTTTCCGGCATAAAATGCGCGGCTGCAAGTTGTGCACTTATGTTATTTGTTGCCAAACCCGGAGGAAGAGTATTAGTAAATTCTTTATTTTGCAGGCCAGCATTCTGAAAATAATTCTGATTCAGCAACTGTGAATTAAGCATCGGTTTACGCGGGCTATCTAACAAATTCATGCTTTGCATAGAATTCGCAGTAGAATTAGTAATAGCATTTTCTGCAGGTTGAAGCAGCATTAATGCTTGCCACATGGCAGCCTGATCTTGCTCCGGCAAAGCGTTGCCATCGACAAGTGCTTCTTGCGGCAGTAATTCGTTTAATAATTCAGCAAGGTTTTGCTCCACTTGTTGTTCTGAAGCATCTGTCTCAGACTCAACATAACTGGCAAATACAGCGGTAAAACCGGCTGAATCGTCCGTAGATTCAGGGTTATTCGCCGAATCCAGAGATGAAAGTTTTGATTGCTGCACACCAGCACTGGCCGATGGCGTAATTTGAATTGACTCACTCATAGCGTCCTCACATTTTAAATCTATCCAACTAAGGAATTTGCAAGGGTTGTGCCAAAAAAGAATTAAATCAAAAGAACCAACGCAAAGGCGCAAAGAACGCTAAGTACGCAAAGAAAATAATTTTTGTAGGTTGGCCTTCAGGCCAACGCGGTGTTTGGTTATAAAAATAAATTTTGTTTTGTGTCGGCCTAAAGCTTCCGCTCCTGCTAACGCCCCTTACCTGCGTCCATGCAGGTAAAGAGCCGACCTACGGCAGTGCTAAGTTTTCGTGGGTAGCCAACTTTCTTGTCAGACTGAAGTCTGACCTACAATAAGTAAAAACTCTGCGATCCTTTGCATCTTTGCGCCTTTGCGTTGGATCTTTTGAATTTTACTTTATTTTAATTAGCTCTGTTTGTTTTTATGCCAGAACTGATTAGCAACGTGCTCGTCTGAAAGACGTTGCTCCTGTCGATTAAGAATTTGTTGTTCCTGTTTTTGAAATCGCGTCATTACTTTTTCCAGCACTTGCGTTTTTTGTCGTTCAACAGTCCAGTCTGCACGACTTGAATCACATGCTTCTGTAATAAGGCTAATGTGTTTTTTTTGTTCTGTTATTGCAATTTCTAATTGTGATATAAATTTTTGATAACTTTGAACCTGAATTATGCTCATGCCATTAACGGCTTGTTCATTAAACCGTTGTGTATAATCTTCATAATACTTCATTAACTCTGAAAGTTTTAAATGATGGTTTGATAACTCACGTTGAATTTTTCCAAGTGTTTGCGCAGCAACATCTTCACTTTGTTGCGCAAGGTTATGAAGTGGTTTAAATCGCTCTGAACGTTTTAATGTCATAATGTTTTATCTTTAATAAATACTCATTAATATTAGTACACATATTAGAAAGTAGGAACTAACGGCGTTTCAACATTGGCAGTAATATTGTTGCTACTTTCATTGCTATTATAATGTTGCAATAAGTCTGCCAGTTGTTCCAAACTACCCTTCCAACTAACCGCTTCTTGTCGATCTTGTCGTAAAAATTCTTGTTGACTACTGTGTAATCGAATGGATTCATCCACTTCAGGATTTGAACCTTCAACATAGGCGCCAACACTGATTAAATCTTTATTTTGCTGATAAACAGAATATGTCTGACGGAACTTTTGTGCAGCAGTCAGGTGCTCATCTGAAACAACCGCATTCATTGCTCGGCTAATGGATGCTTCAACATCGATTGCAGGATAATGTCCTCTCTCTGCCAGCTCACGAGATAAAACAATGTGACCATCAAGTATTGCCCGGGCACTATCTGCAATAGGATCTTGTTGATCATCCCCTTCTGTTAATACCGTATAAAATGCAGTAATTGATCCACCACCTTCCTCACCATTACCGGCACGTTCCACCAATTGAGGAAGCTGTGCAAAAACAGAAGGTGGATACCCTTTCGTTGCCGGAGGTTCGCCAATGGCTAAAGCAATTTCACGTTGCGCCTGGGCAAAACGTGTTAATGAATCCATTAGCAATAAAACATCTTTACCTTCATCACGAAAATGTTCTGCAATACTGGTAGCCTGGTAAGCTCCATGCATACGCATAACCGGTGGTTGATCGGCTGGTACGGCAACAACAACTGCACGCTGCATACCTTCTTCGCCTAGTATATCTTCGATAAATTCTTTTACTTCACGTCCACGTTCACCGATTAGCCCCACAACAATAACGTCGGCCGAGGTAAATTTTGTCATCATACCAAGCAACATACTTTTACCAACACCACTGCCGGCAAAGAGTCCCATTCGCTGTCCGCGTCCAACAGTAAATAAACTGTTAATGGCACGTACTCCAACATCAAGCGGAGTATTAATAGGTTGACGCTTTAATGGGTTAATAGGTTCTCCTGTTAAGGCCCGTGTTTCATTGGTAATTAATGGGCCTTTTCCGTCAATAGGAACACCTCGACCATCAAGCACACGACCTAATAAAGCATCACCAACATGGGCTTCATAAATTTGATGCGTTGGAATAACGGTAGCGTCAGGATGAATGCCACGAATATTACCTGTTGGCATTAAAAAAAGCTTTTCACCGGAAAAGCCTACAACTTCCGCTTCTACAGGTTTACTATTTTGACTTTTAACCAGACATCTTGAACCAATCACAGCCTGGCAACCGACTGCTTCAAGAGTTAAACCCACCATACGGTTTAAACGACCTTCTACAACGACAGGCTCAACCTGATCAATGCGCGAGTGAATTCGGGATAATTGTTCTTGCCAATTCTTTTGATGTGATGAATGAAAATTTGAATTATTCATCTGACTCACGCTCGCCGCCTAACAGGGTATTAATAATACGATTTAAACGACCTTCAACGGTTGCATCAATGCGTGAGTTTTCACTTGAAATTTTACAGCCACCACGTGAAATCATTGGATCTTCAATCACTTTCCAACGCAACTCGTCAGACTCATCTGCACTGCTTAACGAAAAAGCATTGTGCACTAACTCGCTATCATCAGGATGAATATTTAAAGTGATTTTACGTGTGCTCGCAGGTAAAGCACTCATCGCTTCCCGCACAATACCAACTATTTCACCTTCATCAGTATGTAATTCACGTCGAATAACTTGTTTAGCAACCGTCATCGACAACTGGGCAAGTTGATTAACAACATCATCATCAAGTTCTTTTAAAGGTTCAGTTAACAGATCTATTATAGAACAAAGTGATGCTGCGCTATCTTCCAGCTCCTGTTTTTTATGTTGCAGGCCTTCTTTTTGACCTAAAGCAAAGCCTTCGTTATAAGCTTGTTTTTGAATAGATTCCAACTCTTCTGCTGTTACCTTTGAAGAAACAACCGGGCCACTAACCCGGGGTAGTTCCCAGCGTTCAAAATCAGCAGAATTATTTGCTCCAACAATTTTAGATGTAGTCATCGCCACCACTACCACCTAAGTTAATTTCACCTGTTTCTGCCATACGACGGGCAATAGTTAAAATTTCTTTTTGTGCAGCCTCTACTTCACTAACACGTACCGGACCTTTGGCTTCAAGATCATCGCGTAACATTTCTGCTGCACGTTTAGACATGTTTTTAAGAATTTTCTCTTTAACAGATTCATCTGCACCTTTTAAGGCAACAATTAAATTCTCAGAAGATACTTCTCGTAATAATGATTGAATTCCCCGGTCATCAACATCCATAAGGTTATCAAAGACAAACATCAAGTCCTGAATCTTGTCACCAATTTCTTCATCTTGTTGCTTAACACTTTCCATCAGGGCCGATTCATAAGAAGAGTCCATAAAGTTAAGTAAATTTGCGGCTGTTTTTAAACCACCAACGCCAGATGATTTTATTGAATCCGTATTACCTGCAAATTGTTGTTCCAACATTTCATCAAGTTCATACAATGCACTTGGCTGAATACCATCTAATGTTGCGATACGAAGTAATACATCGGTACGCATGTTTTCAGGTAATGATTGCAACACTGCGGCCGCCTGATCACTTTCCAGATAAGAAAGAATAATTCCAATAATTTGTGGATGTTCAAGACGAATAATTTCAGCGACTGCTCTGGGCTCCATCCATTTTAATGTTTCTAAACCTTTGGCATTGTGCCCCATTAAAATGCGATCAATAATGTTACCGGCTTTATCTTCACCTAATGCGCCAACCAAAACACTGCGAAGATAATCTTCATTGCCAACGCCTAGTTCTGTTTGTTCATCTACTTCGTCATGAAAATCAGATAACACATCATCAAGCGCTTCCCTGTTGACATTAGACATTGCAGCCATCGCTTCGCCAATTTTCTGAACCTCTTTTGGCCCCATTAACTTTAAAACTTCAGCGGCCTCTTTATCCCCTAAGCTACGTAATAAAATCGCTGCTTTTTCCAAACCGCTATATGATGCTGGTACTTTTTCTTCTGTCATATCTCTGCTACTTTGATTATTCATTCATCCAGTTTTTAACAACCTGGACAACTCGTTTGGGTTCTTGTGCCGCGAGTGACTGAGCGAGTTGTAAGTTCTCTTCATAACTTGCAACTTTGGCTAAACGCTTTCTATCCTCTCCACCACTTAAGCTTAGCTGATCTTCATCCAGTTCTTCACCACTTTCAGAAATAATTTTTGTGATGGGTGGTGCAATTGCAAGGTTTTTCATAACCGGCTTTAATACACCAAATATGACAAATAATACTGCCAGACCGCCAAGTACCTGTTTTGCTATATCCCAAACCCATGCTTTCTCATAAATAGGCGTTTCAGGCAAGGGTTCAAATTCAACTTTTGTGAACGGCACATTGATAACGTTAACAGAATCTCCACGTAATATGCTAAAGCCAACAGTTTCTCTTACTAATGTAGTTAATCGATCTAACTCTTGTTGAGTATATGGCACACGTTTTACAACACCGTCACCGGCATTTGCACCTTGTACTGCTGCCACTTTATTATCTAATACAACAGCAATAGATAAACGTTTAACTGATCCTGCACGGTTACGGGTATGACTAATCGTTTTATCGAGTTCGTAATTTTTTGTGCTACGACGACTTGTTCTGTTCGAACCTTGTGCTGTCGTTGTGCCAACTTCATTCGTCGCTTGCTGTGGTGCAGTCGCATTTGCAGGTGGTTGATTACTGAGTGCTCCAGGAATACCTCCAAGGCTTGAACCTTGTGATTGCTCTTCACTACTTTGCTCACTTCTGACAGCAGCCAAATCAGGATTAAACATTTCATTGGTAGATTCTGTTTGAGTAAAATCTACCTCGGCCGTTACTTGTGCACGCACATTACCCATTCCAACAATTGGATTTAACATACGCTCTATGCGAGCTACGAATGTCTTTTCAATATTACGAGTGTAATCAAGTTGAGATGTTGTTAACCCCATCATGTCTTCTGATTCAGCATTGGATAATAATTTACCTTTATCATCCACTATGGTGACCTGGCTGGTTTTAAGACTGGAAATACTTGATGCAACAAGATTTGTAATTGCGGCGATTTGATTTTTTTCAACCGTATGCCCCGGTACCATACTTATAAAAACAGAAGCTGATGCATCCTGTTTATTGCGAATAAAAGCAGATTCTTTGGGTAAGGCTAAATGGACTCGTGCAGATTGAATTGAACGCATTGATGTTATGGTACGCGCTAACTCACCTTCAAGTGCACGTTTGTAACGTGCTTTTTGTAAAAATGAACTTGTACCAAAACCCTGATCTTTTTCAATCATCTCAAAACCATGACCAGAGGTAAGACTAAGATTTTCTGATGCTAACTTTAATTTTGCTTCATTAACTTTCGCTGAATCTACCAGTATTGAACCTGAAGCAGTATCAACGGTATAACGAATATTGCTTCTTTCCAAAACACTAATAACATCATTTAACGTTTGTCCGGACAGTTGTCCGGGTAACCGAGTGTAATTCGGTGTTTGCATCCACGTTACAATGGCGATGCCTAATGCAATACTTGCAGCTAAACCGATTAATAAACCTAACTGTCGTATTATAGGTAATGAAGACATTCCCTGAAAAGGAACGCTTACATTCTCGGCTTTTACTAAATCCATATTATTCTCGCGATATTTTTATTAGGCTAACTGTTCTTATTTTTTCGGGTTACGGGATTAAACCTGCATATTCATTATTTCCTGGTACGCACTAACCAGCTTGTTTCTCACTTGTAGCATTGCCTGGAATGAAACATTTGATTTTTGCATCGCAACCATCACTTCTGACACGTTCACATTAGGATCACCTGCTTGAAATGCATCCTGTAACTTTTTGGAATCAGCCTGTGTTTCGCTCACTTTATCAACAGATTGCTTTAGCAGATCAGAAAAATTGGACTGCCCTACAGCACCGCTTGATTCTGCAGTCTTACCTTGTGCCTGTGCAGCCATGGCGCGCATTTGTATCAATAATGAATCTGGATTGATTGTATTGCTCATCTTCCTTACCTTCTCTGTCTTATTTCAGGTGTCATTTTTTTGTCTTTTCTGGCTCTATTTATACTGATTGCAAGTTCCAGGCCAGCAAACAAACTATTTAGCCCACTGATACGCTTTGACCCGAAGAATCTGGCACCGTGATACCCGCGTCTCGCATACGCGCCAGCTTATATCTCAGTGTACGTTCACTAATTCCTAATTTTTCAGCAGTCATTTTACGACTGCCTTTTGCATTTTTAATTGCACCTAATATCAAATTCCATTCACGTTGTTTCAGGTCACCATTTAATGATTCCATATTACTTTCGCTATCACTTTTAATATTGGCAGCAACACTGCTTTGAGAAACCTCTTCATTTTTAACCGTTACCAATACTGGTTTAGCGCGTCGAGCTGCTTCAAAATGAATGTCATCAGCAAGAATCTCTTCACCCAACTGAAGAATTAATGCACGTTGAACCACGTTATCCAGTTCACGCACATTTCCCGGCCAGGAGTAATCAATTAATTTTTGTGCGGCAGCTTCAGAGATTTCAGGAATTGCACGATGTGCGCTTACTGCATGTTTTTCTAACAACCTTTTTGTCAACGGAACAATATCATCTGGACGTTCACTTAAAGGCAACATATGTAAGGGGAAAACATTTAAGCGGTAATAAAGATCTTCACGAAATTTACCATCCGCAACGACTTCTTGCATATCACGATTTGATGTTGCTAACACGCGTACATCAAGCTCGATGATTTTATTCCCACCTAAACGCTCAACTTCTTTTTCCTGCAAAACACGCAGTAACTTGGCTTGCAGACCAATATCCATTTCAGATATTTCATCTAATAATATTGTTCCACCCTGAGCTTGTTCAAATTTTCCCGGACTTGCTTTATATGCACCGGTATAAGCACCTTTCTCATAACCAAATAATGTCGCTTCAAGCATGTTTTCAGGAATGGCTGCACAGTTAATGGCAACAAAAGGTTGTTCTGCACGAGAAGAGTTTTTATGAATGAAATGCGCTAACACTTCTTTACCTGTTCCACTTTCACCGGTAATCATAATTGTGGCTTCACTGTCTGCAACACGTTTAGCGATGACGGCTAGTTCCATTGATTCACTATCAACTGCAATCATGTCAGTGTCATCTCCAGACTTACCAACATAACGGCTTACCATATTGATCAGCACTTCAGCTTCAAAAGGTTTAACCATGTAATCAACTGCACCATCACGCATTGCATCAACGGCTTGCTCAATCGTTCCATAGGCTGTCATCAACATGACTGGAATATCCGGATGTAATGTTTTCACACGTTTTAGTAATACATCTCCACTCATTTGCGGCATGTTGATATCACTCACTATCAAATCAACAGCAGATGATTCAAGTTGTGTTAATGCCATGCGTCCGTTCTCAGCCATTACAACGTTGTAACCGGCTGTTACCAGCGTATCCTGTAATGCTTCGGCTAATGCCTGATCATCTTCAACGACTAAAATAGTTGAACCATTCATAATATAACCCTCTTTACCTTTAAGCTATTTGCTGATGTTTTAATTCAGTTGTTTCAAAATTGTTATGTTGTTTATTTATATTCTTGTCTTCACTTTCAAATTCACTGTTATATTCAAGCGGCAAGGTCACTTTAAATACACTGCCTTTACCTGCTGTTGACTCGAGTTCCACATTTCCTCCATGTGCTTTAGCTACGGCCTGAACCACGGCTAAACCTAAACCTGTTCCCTGAGTTCGAGTGGTATAAAACGGATCAAAAATTTGATTTTGCAATTCTGACGATATTCCCGGGCCATTATCCTTTATCGAAATACATACGTTATTTTTAAATTTGCTAATAATGACTTCAATCTTTGCTGTGTTTTTCATGTCACTTTCTTTCATTGCCTGTATCGCATTCATGGCTAAGTTTGTTAAGGCACTGAGTAACATTTGACGATTACCATGAATCATCAGTTCTCTTTCGCTATTCGTTGTAACAAAACGTGTTTCCGTTAGTTCAAGTTGAGGTTCCAAACCTTGATAGAGTTCATCAAGCAAAGTCTGTGTTGAAAAGGATTCTTCACCGACCTTTCCTTCGCGTGAATACATCAACATATCTTCAATTAATTGTTCCAGATGACGTAAACGTGAGGTCATTTTGTCAGTTAAAATGAAACGGTCTTCATCAGATAAAACCTGACGTTTAAGATTAGAAACATAAAGTAATGCAGATGAAAGTGGTGTACGAATTTGATGTGCAAGAGATGCTGCCATTTTACCCATAGCCGCCAGGCGTTGCTGCTGCCCCATACGGTCTTGCAAATAACGAATTTCTGTTACATCGGTAATTAATAAAATTTGTCCTGGCTCAGATCCAAGCGGACAAGTTGAGATATTTACTTTACGACCATCTACTAATGAGATGTCATGACCATCATCACTGCGAGGAGCAAATGAACGTTGAATAATTTCAGCCCAGGGTAAACCGAGTAATGGCTGACCTAATAATAATTCTGCAGCAGGATTATGTTCCTGAACTTTCCCTTCTTCATCGATAACAACAACACCACCGGGTAGCGCATGAAGTAATGCCGCTAACCGACTCGCAACACGTTCTTTTTCTGTTAACTCTTTAATGCGTTCATCTTGTTCAGCTTCTAATGCTTCGGTAAGGCCAGCGACTCTGACTTCAAGTTGTTGATAAGAATCTGAGAGTTGAGCTGATAATTGATTAAAGGCACCAAAGGCATCCTGTAATTCCTGAGCTTGAGCAGGAAAATCAATATTATCTTCTGAAATGTGTTGTTTTGTTTGTTTCATCTTCAATGTTCATCTCGTTGAAAGGGAATAATCCCTCGAGATATATTGAGCAAGAACTGCGCCAATAATTAATATTGAATATTATCAACAAGTTAAGATAGATTTAGATCAAGAAGTCAAATTACTGTCGCTATAAATGTGCTAATTTTCTGAAAAGATGCTGGAAAGATGACAAGTTTGCTACGCGTATCGGAGTCACTCTGAGTTTTAGTATGAGCTTGTTATTAAATATAAAGGAGCGCTCGCATGTAAACCTAAAATTTAAAATGAATCCGCCCCTTAAGTAGTCTAGCGGTTTATTTAATCTATAATGAGAATATGACCGTCGGGTTAGTGATATTTAAATTTAACGGGTTCTATTATTAAATAGCTTTAAAAAAAGGATAGTCTTTATGTCAATGGGTGATTCCGAAACATGTTACGTATATTTTGACTGTAAAGAGATTGATTGCGTACGACGAAACTTCCCAGCCAAACAATGTTGGGAAATTGATGACGTGAAATGCCAAAGTCATAGTGAAGCATTCGCTGATATAAAAAAACATTTCAAAAGTAAGTTAGAAGCCTGCAAAATCTGCCTGTATTATCAGGAACACAATTAAATTTGCAACCTGCCATACCGACTGAAATTACTGTTCGTTAACGTATAAAAATAGCTTTGAACGAAGAAAAAATTGCTAGCAATTTACCCAGGAGGATATTTATGAAGGTTATTACGCAGTACTAATTCATTTATGCAGTAGCTGCACGTTGCAGCCCATATTTACGCATTTTTTCAACCAGTGTTGTACGACGCATATTCAATCGTTGTGCAGCATGAGCAACCACACCATTTGAATCATCTAATGCTTGTTTAATGAGGTTTGATTCCAGCTCCAGTAAGTGAGCTTTAAGATCAATACCTTCAACCGGTAACACATCAGGGCTTGTTACCTGGTTCACAATGTGTGAAACAACACGTTGTTGTATCATTGGATCCTGTTTAACCGAATCGGAAATCATATTTTCTGCCGAGACATCAATACCCTTGCGATATTTTTCGGGCAAATCATGGGTATCAACCACACCATTAGGAAACATAATGAGCAAGCGTTCGACTAGATTTGATAACTCACGTACATTGCCAGGCCACTGATATTGTTGCAAAGCAGTAACCGCAGCAGGTGTTAATCGAACCGAACCTCTTTTATTGTTTTCCATGCGAACAATAAGTTCTTCTAACAACAATGGAATGTCTTCAGTACGTTCAGAAAGAGATGGCATTTCGATAGGGAAAACATTCAGACGATAATATAAATCTTCGCGGAAACGACCTTCGGTAATTTCAGTTTCTAAATTTCTATGTGTTGCTGCGATAATACGTACATTTGCTTTAATACTTTTGTTACCACCAACGCGTTCAAACACACGTTCCTGAATAACTCGTAATAATTTAACCTGCATTGCTAATGGCATATCACCAATCTCATCTAAAAATAAGGTACCGCCGTTTGCAAGTTCAAAACGCCCCTGGCGTGCACTGATTGCACCTGTGAATGCTCCCTTTTCGTGCCCAAACAATTCACTTTCAAGTAAGTCAGGAGGAATCGCTCCACAGTTCACAGGTACAAATGGATTATCTTTACGTTCAGAATGGAAATGCAGGTTACGTGCAACGACTTCTTTACCTGTTCCTGAATCACCAAGAATAAGTACATTCGCATCAGTGTCTGCGACCTGTTCGATAAGTTCTCTTACTTTGGCAGTGGGTTGGCTCACACCGACCAAGCTACGAAATAACACAGATGAACGAGACTCTCCTGAGCTCTGTTCGAGATAAAACATTTTTATGTTTTGTAATGCAATTCGTAAATTTTTTAAGGTAGGAGGAAATTCAAGTGTGTCAGTAATTAATGACTCGATAGATTCTGGAAGTGGTGTAGCAGAAAAAACAAGTACAGGAATTCGTTTCTGATACTTCTCATGAATGGCTTCAACCTTCTTAAGCGTTTCATTTTCATTATTGTACTTATCAACAACAACGAAATAGGGTTCTTCTTTTAATCTGGCTTCTTCGATAGAGTCTGCAAAGGTAATTGAACCATACTCAATGAACTCAAAAATAGCTTGAATTTTAATACGAGAATCGGCATCGGACTCGATGACTAAAATGCTTTTATCTTTGACGCAATCCAGAGCCATAGGTGTAAACCCCTAATATACACAATGAAAATTGTTTTTATAAACAACTTTATAAATCAAGATATTAGATAGCCAATTGACTGATGTCAAAATCTTGGCAGTGAATATGGGCGTGTTTTTAAAGAGTTTACGAACATGTAACAATTGAAGACAAAAATCAAAGTATTGCCTATAAAACTGCTACAAAAACAGGAAGAACTATGAAGTGAAAAATATTGTGACAATAATATGGAACAGGAATCAGTCTAACAGTAGTTATGTCTTGAGATAAGCATTAACAGCTCGCTTGCCCTTTCCTAACTCAGTAAGTTGTGAGGACATTTCCTGCAACTCGGATTCACCTTTAATGATGACTTCTGCATCAAGCTGCATGACTTCATGCAGTATTGATGTCATAGAAGGTAAAGCATCATTGATATCAGGATGTGAAAACAATTCCTGCATTGCTGCCTGACGTTTTGCTTCCAACGTTCTTGCTGACTGCCATTCCTGACGTTGTGCCAACTCAGCAATTTTTTGGCTTAGGCATAAAACTACATTAGCATAATGTTTCGGTAGCAAATAACGAATTTTTTTAGTCATAACAAGGATTACAAACTTTTTTGCTGACTATTTGCTGCGATAGCGGCTGTATATTGTTTCATGCTATGTTCGCCGAGCTCTTCTGGCACTTGTTCCCAGGCATTTTTAACTGAGCCCATTAATGAGGCAACTTCATCAAGAATATCTGGATTATTTTCAACATTGGCGCGAGCTAAGCGGCGTGTCATGTAGTCATAAAGATCATCCAGGTTTTGTGCAATTTCACCACCTGTTTTTAAATCCAGACTGGCACGTAAACCATCAACGATTGATATAGCCCAGCTAATATTTCCACCTTTTTCAGAAATATTACCCCGTTCCATAAATCCTTTTGCAAAAGCAATTTTTTCTAACGCACCACTCATTAACATTTCAATTAGTCTATGAGGACTTGCTGCTTCAACACTAGAGGAAACACCCACTCTATTGTACTGCTGTACAGCTTTATGCATTTTTGCCATATTCATAAGTTAACTCCTATGTTTAACACTAGTTCTTCCTAGCACCTGGAAGAGTAGAAAGTTTTTCAGCCAAAAAGTTACTGGTTGAACGCATCTTACCTAACATAGCGTCCAGATTTGAGAATTCCTTTAGGTGTCTTTGCTCAGAAACTTCAAGTTTTCTCACTAAATTTTCACGTTCTTTATTGATATTTTTAATCTTTGAGTTATAGCCATCTATACGTGCATTTAGCAAACCATTGCTATCTAAAAAACTATTAGTCAGCTCATCTAATATAGATGCGACACCATTTGTTACAATTAATTCGCCACGGTTACCTGTTTGCTTACCGTTAACGTCGATAACAACACCACTAAGGACACCTTCTAACTTAAGTTTTGTACCCTCACCTGTAAGCTCATATCCATTTACCGTTGCTCTCAGATCATTACCCGACTGTCCCTTTCCTGTCGTTAAACCGGTAAGAGAAGATAAATCCTGACCAATGGATATAATTGATACATCAGAAGCTAGACCAATACTGTTTGACGTTATTTTTAGAGCATTATTAATGTAAGTAACCGAGACGGATTTATCATTACGCATTAAATTAGCATCTTGATTAATGACACGTTCCAGCTCTGCTGCAAAAGCTTTACCGGATTCAAAACTACGTGGTAAAAGTTTTAGTTCAGCTGTCGTGATGCCATCGATAGAGAGTTGTATTTTTTCCGGTACATTAAAAATATTGTCAGGATAGTTTGCTAATACCGGCCCGGTAAGAGAAGCACTAGCGGGAATTTGATCTATTGTTATATTAAAAACACCATTGGTTGCAGGTATCTTTTTACTGGTCACTCGAATTTTTGCATCAGATGTTGATACTGCGGCAGCAAATAAGTGAGCTATTTCATTAGCGTTATTCTCAAGAGCACTATTGAGTTTAAAATCATCCAGGCTTAAAGAACCATTACGGCTACTATCGATACCAATCATTGAAAGTGATGTTAAATTCTCATTAATACCGTTGAATGAAGTTGATAGGCGTCGTCGAATTTGATCCATTATTCCACGAATAGCAGGATCACCTGAAAGCGGGCCGGCTTGACCTGTTTCAGAATCAAATCCGGTTAACGAGGCAACTGATGCCATTAACTCATTATAACTACTAACAAATGTTTCTATGGATTGCTTTATACGTGTCGTTTCTTTTTCTATTTTAAATGATTCAAAGCTGTCTTCTGTTGTTTTTTTAAGGCTTAAAGTGATACCAGGGATACTGTCCGGTATTTCATTACTGGAATTAGAAATACTGATTCCATCAATACTGAATAAAGAATTTTTAGCTTGTGCAGCTTCTTCAAGATTCTTTCCAACCGCAGCAGCACCTTCTTCACCCGCAGTTGCAACCGGGTTATAAGCAAGCTGTGATAAACCGAAAAGATCTTCGTCATTAACATCATCATCGGAGATTGAGATGCGTAAACTATTTTCAATACCACTTTTTTCTGAATTAAGGATAAGTCGATAGCCAGTTCCATCGTTAATAATACTCGCACGTACTCCAGCATTTGCTTCGTTAATGGTTTGTTGAATACCGCGCAACGAACCATTCTCTTCATCAATTTCAATATGCTGAGTTGGAATTTTACTGTTTACATTAAACGTATTTGTTGCGTTGTTAATTTGTCCAAACTCGATACTTATTGTACCTGAGCCAATGGTGTCAAATTCAGAACCAAAAGCTTGTGATTTTAATTTTTGTGATTGTGCGAGCTGGGATATTTCAATATCGTATGAACCAAGTACCGCATTATCTTCTGCGGAAACGGTAAATTTTTCTTCATTAGATGAGGTTGCATTAATTGATTTAAATGCATTTTCTTTTCGTAAAGGCGCTAATGAAGATTGGAAATCAAGTAAGGCACCTTTAAAGGTCCCCATTGCGGTTAATCCTTCCTGGATATTTACTTCTTTTCGATCTAGTCGTGATGAGACGGGGCCACCTTCTGCTGCAACAAGCTGATCAACCAGGCTTCTGACATCGAGTCCAGTTCCTGAATTTGTTGCATTAATCGTAGGCATTATTACCTCGTTCTCCATATATTCGTAATTTCAAACTACGCTATTTAAATAAGAGACCGGCTATGTTGCCATAACCGGTCTTTATTATTGAAGAATGCAAGTTCAGTACCAACTATGCTTTCAATTCGATTAGAAATCCTTTGGGTTGTTCCGTTTCCAAACTTTCTATCAAGTGGCGGGAGATAGCCAGCATCTCTTCCGATGGTATCTGGCGTATTACTTCCTCACTTTCTGAATCGATTACTCTCACCACAACACGACCTGTTGCATCGTCGACGCTAAAATCTACGTCTCGTTGTGTATTTTGAATATATGCATTTAACTGGCTGACTACTTTCTCCAGGGCTTCCTGGGAGAGCTCGACGTCAACTTGAGTCTCTACCTCAGTAACTTCCACGGCAACGGTTTGCCGCTGCACGGCCACCTTTTCCGTGGAACCACTGGAGCGGGTTTCAACCGTTCTCCCCAGTGAAGCCACATTGGTAATAGACTGAGTCGCCATAATGTCACCTCGTTCCGGTTATTAAAGAAAGACTTTTAAAAGTCATCTTCAACTACGTCAACTTACTGAAGTAAAGTCAGTACGTTTTGAGGTGCAACATTAGCCTGAGCTAACATGGCAGTACCAGCCTGTTGCAGAATTTGATTACGCGTTAATTCTGCTGTTTCTTTAGCGAAATCTGCATCACGAATACGTGAACGTGCAGCACTAAGGTTTTCAGAGTTGGTTGCCAGGTTCGCAATGGTTGAACCAAAACGACTTTGAATAGCACCAAACTTCGCCCGTTGATTATTTACCGTGTTTAATGCAGCATCGACTGTTGCCAATGCAAGGTTTGCACCGTCTACAGAGCTCACATCCATATTATTTACTGAATTTAACGCTGATGCTTCTGTTGCATTTGTTACTGTTTCACCAGCATCACCTACAACACTGAAAGATTTATCAGAATCAAACGTTACCTTACCTGTAACAACAATACCTGATAACTCAGCACCATCACCGCCTTCTGCTGTTTCAGCGCCTGAACGAATTGCTGTGCCACCCACCATTAACTGGCCAGAGTTAGTATTACTTGCAGTTTCAGCAATGTTAATGTTGTTACCGGTTGAATTACGTAAAATGATACCTTCACCATCATCACTAATTCGTGCAGTTACACCCGTTTTAGAGGCTACATCATTGAACGCAGTTACTGCACCAGTGAGACCATCATTACCTTGTGTACCACTGATAGTGAAAGCCACTTTAGTTGATTCAACATTATCAGATGCAAGTTCAATAACATAAGCACCTGCAGTATCAAATGTTGCTAACTCTTCGGTTAATGCGAATGCAGTTACACCCGTGTTATTTGCTTTACTTGTTATAGTTTCAGCAACATCACGTGCACTACTGCCTGCTGCAATACTCACTGTTTCAGCACCTAAAGAGCCGGTAACCGTTAAGTTTTCACCACTGATACGGCCTTCTGAACCTGCAGAAGCACCAGCACCTTCAACACGGTAGTTACCAAAGTTATTGGCGCGGAAATTTGCTGTTGTTGTCTGAATAGTTTGATTTGCATTAGCACCCACCTGGAAGATGGCTGTTCCAAACGTACCGTCCAACAATTTCTTACCATTAAATTCTGTTGAAGATGCAATACGATCGAGTTCTGATACTAACTGACTTACTTCTGATTGTAGTGCCTGACGATCTGATGCCGAGTTCGTGGCATTGGCAGACTGTACTGACAGTTCACGAATACGTTGTAAGATATTACCAGACTCAGATAATGCACCCTCAGCTGTTTGCGCAAGAGAAATACCATCATTGGCATTTCGAATGGCTTGATCCAAACCACGAATCTGTGAAGTAAAACGTTCTGATATGGCTAAACCCGCCGCGTCATCCTTCGCACTGTTAATACGTAAACCAGAAGACAAACGTTGCAATGACGTTTGTAATGCTGATTGCGATGAGTTCAAGTTACGTTGTGAATTCAACGACATGATGTTTGTGTTAATGACTTGAGGCATGACGCACTCTCCTTAACTTTTATCCCTCTGAACCAAACCAACAGTGCCAGAGGAAACTTATTTTTTAGCGGATATACATTTCAATCAATGTATTCACCGCTCCCACTAACATTTGCGTCCGGCTACTTTTTTTCTTTAGGGTAATAATAAGAAAAAAGGGATAATTACAGAGATTTAAATATCATATAAGCTATTGTTTTTATTGGCAATAAACATCTTATTTAAAAACAAAGAGAAATTATTAGAAAAACTTTAGGAAATAGATAGAATTTTAGAGTTTTGTGGTTAAAAAGGAACCTGCGTTGATAGCCTGTCGCAGCGTCGGCTTGAAAACCGACCTACATTTAACGACATGTTTTTGTAGGTCGGGCTTTACCTACATGGACGTAGGTAAGGGGCGTTAGCAAGGAGCGGTAGCTTCAGCCCGACGCAGCGCTATGAAAAAGAATAAAATATATTTTAAAGGAAGTTAAATAACGAAATATCCTGAACACGGGTAAAGGCTTTTTGTGAAGCTTCAAGCCCCGTTAATTCAAGGTTGAGACGACTGACTGCTTCTGCAAAATCCAGGTCTTCAACATTAGAAAGAATTTCACGTACTTGAATACGATAAGCGTCATTAATCGTTTCCTGTGCATCTAAAGCATTTAAACGTGCACCAATATTTCCTCGTACCTCTAAAATATTGTCTAAAGAACGATTTAAATCTGTCAATGAACGGTTCATCGCATTATGAAAACTAATATTGTCATTCGCTTCTGGTGTTTTTGATTTTAAAGCACGGATTAAATTTTGTAATGTAGTAAAAATATCCTGATTTTGACTGGGGCGAACAATAAAAACGTCTCCATCTTCCGGGATACCTTTAATAGATGTATGTACACCATTGAATTCTATTTCTTTACCTGACTCAAAAGGAATGCCCGCTGACAACGTTCTACCTTGAGAATCAACAACGCTATAAGTCAAAGGAATATCAGTGGCATTGTTATCAATAGCATATTCAGCAAAACTTTGATCAAAAATAATACCGTAGGTATCGGCAATAAAATCTCCTGAGGCTCGACCTGGATCAATAACACCGGAACCTTTATTTTCAAGAGCATCTAAGGTAGAAAAAATACCATTACCATTTTTTATTTCCAGAAAAACTGCTGAACCCGGATCATCAACAGCAATACGGCGACTTCGACTAATTTGAATTTCCCGATGACTTTCATCTCCATTGTATTCAAAACCACCCGCTTCATTACGTGAAAAAGGTTTAAAGCGACTTAGACCACCTGAATATAAATACTCATTATTACTGTCTGTTGTATTTGCCAGATTTAATAATGCATCCTGTATTTGTATAACTTCAGCCGCAATAAATGAACGGGTACTTGCATTTTGAGAATCATTATTTGCCTGGATTGAAAGTTCACGCACACGATGTATAGATTCAACAACATGTGATAAAGCACCTTCTGATAAGGTTATACGGGAACGTGCAGCATCAATATTTTTCTGATGTTGGTTAATTGAAGAAAGGGTATCGTTTAAATTTACTACCCGTGAAGCAGCAACAGGATCTTCTGAAGGTTTAAATATTTTTTTTCCGGTAGCAACTTGTTGTTGAGTGCGACTTAATGTCTCATGCTGCTTAAGCATCGCATTGATTGCACTTTGTTGCATTTGTGTAGTTGAAATTCTTGTCATTATCTTCTCAATACACCAATTAATGTATCAAACATTTCACTCGCAGCACCAATAACCTGGGCGTTAGCCTGATAAGCTTGTTGATACCTTACAAGGTCAGCAGCTTCTTCATCTAAATTAACACCAGACACTGCTTCACGTTGCGCCTTTGCTTGCGAATACAAAATACCTTGCGCTTCACGATTAACATCCAACTCATGTGTTTTACTCCCTACACGACTAACTAACTGACTGTACACTTCATTGTAATTTGAAGTGCCATTATCAAGAGTTGGTCTTCTTTGCAAATCACCTAATTCAAGTGCATTCACATTATTACCTACAGCATCTTTGTTAAATTCAATTACAAAGGTATCACCTGTTTTTGCTTTACCTGTTAACTGAATGCTATAACCTGTTTCCATCCCAGCCGGTGTTGGGAAAAGATTAATGCCCTTAGACGGATCATAAGCGATACCCACTTCAATTTGTTCTGCTGGAATATCACTATCATCATGTTCAGTTTCTGAAAGTGATTTAATCGTTGTTGCCCTGGATGCAGGAGTAGCCGGAATCGCGGGCGTAGCAGGAGAACCAGCATCACCCGGTACTCCTGAAGTGGCTGGAATTGCTTTATTTTGATCATCTAGTTGCTGTGCTTGCAGAACCTTACCTTTGTCATCCAGTAACTCAATATGATTCTCGTCAATAAAACGTACAGTAATCGTTGGAGACAATGTTCCTTTAGCCGTAGTAAAACTTGGAGCATCAATATCGGCAACACTATTTAGTGTTGCCTTAATGTCTCCCAGATTATGCACTGAGGTACGCACACGAACAGGTGCAGCAGCAGCAATGTCATTGGCTCGTTCTATTTCAACGGTAAATTCTCTTGCCGCAGCACGAGTAGGTCGAATCATAAAACTATCACCATTTTCAATGGTTGTGCCTCGTTCTAATTCAACGGTAAAACCTTCACTCTCAATCGTTTGTGGTAGCGAATTAAATTTTCCAATGATTGTTTCATCACTATTTCTGACTAAAGTGTAAATACCTGCATTATAGTTAAGCATGTAATCACTAACAGTTAAGTTGTCAGTATTTGTGATTGTTGTTTTGAGTTCATAATCACCTTTATTGGTATTACTGGGTAAAGTTAAAGGTGTTGATTTATCAATCGACTTAAAAAAATCTCCACCTAACTCATTATCCAAAGTCATGCCCTTATGATGTTGGTCATTAAATGTTTTTGATACACCAATCGCTATACGACCCAATTCATTTTGCGCGCCACCCAACATAAATTCACGAAAATCCAGCAATCCGCCAATTGAACCACCTTTCATAAATTTAGTAACAATGGCATCAACGCCCTGATTTTTATAAATAACTTCTAACTGAGATGGATCATGTTGATTTGCTTTTAAATCTAACGACGCATGTCGTTTACCCAATACCAAAGTTTGTCCATTACCAATAAAAACATTAAGTGCTCCATCCTCCTGTTCATTTGAACGCACAACAACTTTCGCAGAAAGCTGATGTAATAATCTTTCACGCTGATCAAGTAAATCACTTGGTTCACCCTGAGTAACTTCTTTGGCTAACACAATTTTCCAGTTAACATCTGCAATTGCTTTTGCCAAATTATTTACATCTTTAATATGACTTTTTAATGTTTCATTAGTTCCTTTACGTAAACTTTCAAAGCGGCTATCTAAATATGAAAAACGTTCACTTAAGGCATTGGCTTCACCAATTAATACTTGTCTTGCAGATTGAGAAGAAGGATCGTTTGAAATATTATTAATCGCAGCAAAAAATGAATGTAAGGTTGGTGCAAGCCCGGCATTAGGATCAGCTAACATATTGTCGATTTGACTGGTAAACTCATAATTAGTTTGTAACCCATTTGCGATCGAAGCATTACTGCGCATTTCTTGTGAAACGAAATCATCATGAATTCGTTTTACATTATTAATTTTTACGCCTGTGCCTAAAGCGCCAACACCCGTAAGCTGTGGTGGACGAGTATCAACCTGGACACGTTGACGAGAAAAACCTTCCGTATGAGCATTTGCAATATTATGACTTGCAGTCGCCAAAGCACGCTCAGAAGTTAAAGCACCTGATAAACCAATTGATAAAATATCAGCGCCCATTTAAGTCACCTGCTCATTATCAGAGGTTGCTTTAACATGAATCTGCATAGAATCACGCTTAAGGATATTTAAAACTTTATCCGCGTAATTTGGATCGGTTGCATACCCCGCCTTGTGTAAACCTTTAATGTAAGACTGATCGTTGCCTTGATGACGTAACACATTGTCATAACGACTATTCGTACGAAGAAAATCAACATAATCATCAAAGCTGTCAGCATAAGAATCATAGGCTCGGAAAGAAGCTTTTTCGTGTTTTGCCAGACCATTGTCATACTCCAGAGTTGATTTAACAACGCGGTCGCCACTCCAGCGTTGATCAGCTTTAATATTAAATAAGTTATAACTACTGGAACCATCTTTGTATTGTGTAACGGCTTTACCCCATCCGGTTTCTAAAGCGGCTTGTGAAACAAGAACCAAAGGTGAAACGCCCAGTTCTTTTGCTGCTTTTTCTGCATAAGGTAAAATGTGATGAGTAAATTCTTCTGGTGAATTAAATTGAGTTTTATCTGCCAGAGGCTTGATTGCAGCTAACTCATAGCTAGCAAGACCGCTAACCGCCCCCTGGTTAACAGCATGATATCTCTGCGATGATAGCGGCAACATTTTGCCGTTAACTGGCTGTTCTTTATGGATATTTAGATTTAAATCTAAATTAACTGTTGTCGGTTTATTTGGGTTCGCTGTTCTAGGACCTAACTGCCTTACCAGAGAGTCTGCAATACCAATGCCTTTGCTATTGGCCATATCTAAAGCAACTTGTTTATCAAACATATCGCGGTATAACTTTGATTGATCGCTATCAAAGATGGCATCACCCATACTGGCATCACGCATGCTTTTGAGCATCATCTGAATAAAAATCCCTTCAAACTGCTTGGCTACTTGCTTTAAAGACGCCTGCGGATCAACACGTGCCTGCGCGCGCATTTCATTTAATCCGCTAAAATCGGTATATGTAGGTGTCATCATTGTCATAGTTGAGCTTTGCATCGTATGCCTTAGTTGTTCAACTAGTACTATGCAGATTCCGTGCCGGTTTTTTAAGGGAAAATCAAGAGTTCTCAACGCAGAGGCGCAAAGGACGCAGAGATTCGCAGAGGAAAACCTTAAAATTTATAAGAGATGGTTTGATTGAAAATTACCCAGCAACTAATTTTAGAACATTATTTTTATATAAATTAAGTATCTTTGCGTTCATTAGCGTCCTTTGCGCGCCCTGAAGATTGTTGTAAACAATCTGAGGAAGTACTCTTGGGGTGCCTTTGCGTTGAAGCTATTGAACTTAAATTAAATAACAATCAACTCAGCATTTAGTGCACCGGCTTCTTTGAGAGCTTCAAGAATAGCGACAAGATCACCCGGAGCCAGGCCAAGTGCATTCATGCCGCGAATAATGTCATCAAGCGTTGGACTATCTTTAATTTTGAATGTGCGATGATTCTGAGCAATATTAAGATCTGAAGTCGGGGTAACAACAGTCCGACCGGCACGTGCAAATGCTTCAGGCTGACTAACATTTGAGCCTTCTGTGACCGTTACCGTTAAGCTGCCATGTGTTACCGCGACCGCAAGAATATGCACATTTTTACCGATGATGACTGTACCTGTACGTGAATTAATAACAATACGCGCAGCTGGTTCAGCAGGCTTAAGTACCAGGTTTTCTAATAATGAGATAAATGAAACCCGTTGTGAAGTATCATCTGGTGCACTAACAACTATCGAACCAGCATCTCTTGCGTAAGATGTACCTGGTCCAACCGTATTATTAATCACCTTGACTAATCGATCGGCAGTAGTGAAATCAGGTAGATTCAGGTTTAAAACAACTTCTTCATTTATACCAAAAGGTGTGTCCATACTACGTTCAACGGTTGCACCGTTTAGGATACGCCCAACACTTGGAACATTAACTGTGATTCGTGAGCCATCAGAGCCTTCTGCACCGAAACCACTAACAACAATGTTTCCTTGTGCAATAGCATAAATCTGACTATCGGCACCTTTTAAAGGCGTCATTAATAAGCTACCACCACGTAAACTTTTTGCACTACCCACTGAAGATAAAGTTATATCAATTTTCATACCGGCTTTAGCAAAGGCAGGAAGTTCTGCGTGTATTGCAACGGCAGCAACATTTTTAGCCTGCATCGTCACACCCGGGGGAATATTCACACCCAAACGAGATAACATACTTCTTAAAGTTTGTGTTGTGACTTCACCTGAACCATCACCGGTTCCATTTAAGCCAACAACTAAACCATAACCAATAAGTTGATTACTACGTACGCCCTCAACTTTTGTTAAATCTTTTACCCTTTCAGCATTTGCAGCGCTTGAACCTATGCTCAGCAATAAAATAATCCCTGCAAAAACGGTAAAACTTAAATCCTTTCCAGATAACATTTTTAACTCCTGTTATTTGAATGTAGTTTATTAATTTGACACTTACTAATTATATAATTAGATATGCATTAATAGGGCCAAGCCTGACTCTGGAAGAATCGACCCAAGGGACCCATTTTGTTTGCAGCAGATAAAGCACCTTGTCCACCATAAGCCATGTGTACATTGGCAACACGTGTTGAATCAATTGTATTATCCTGTTCAATGTCCTGGGGCCTAACGATACCAACAAAACGAACGTACTCGTCTGATTGATTTAATATCATCATTTTTTCACCACGCACAATTAAATTTCGGTTAGGTAACACCTTTGCAACTGTGACCGATATTTTTCCATTGAAGCTGCTGTTCATTGCACTTGTACCCTGACCACTAAACTCACGTTCACCATTAAATTTATTAGTCAATATTTCGACACCATCTTTCGTTACCTTTTGTCCTGCCAGGGTTGGGCCTGGCAAATCAACTTTATTGTCTTTAGAACTGTTTGTGTTTGAGGTTGCGCTGGCATTCGTGTTTTCAGTTAACACAATGGTCAAAACATCACCTATGTATTTTGCAGTCGTATCCTCAAATAAACCAACACGCATACCCTGCTGATATATCGCGCCATTATCTCTTCGTTGTATGTTCAATACGTTTTGTTTAACAGGACTAAAATTATCCGGTGTTTTTTTAACACTAAGCGGTTTTAAACAGCCCGATAAAACAACTGAAAAACTTAATAAAATAATAATGTATTTATATTTAATCATTTCATATCCAAATTAAACTAGATTATCTAAAGGTTATTGTTTACGTACTGCAACATTTGATCTGCAGTTGATATTGCTTTTGAATTCATTTCATAAGCACGCTGGGTTTCGATCATATTTACAAGTTCTTCAACCACATTTACATTTGAACTTTCGATCGAACCTTGAATTAACGAACCTAAGTTATTTGTATCCGGGCTACCTACTACGGGTGCACCACTGGCACCTGTTTCCATTAAGAGATTGCCACCAACAGATTGCAAGCCGGCAGGGTTAACGAAGTCAGCAATTTGAATTACACCCACTTGTGCTGGCGCAGGGTTACCTGGCTGCGTTACCGAAACAACACCATCTGAACCTATTGTTATGCTTAATGAGTTTTCTGGAACAATAATGTCTGGCTGAACACGGTAACCCGAAGAATTTACAAGTTGTCCCGTTGAATTAACCTGGAACTCACCATTACGAGTATATGCAATATCACCATTTGGTTTTAAAATCTGAAAAAAACCTTTGCCTTGTATAGCAGCATCAAAGGTATTATTTGTTTGAATCAAATTGCCCTGGGTATGAAGTTTTTGCGTCGCTACTGTTCTTACACCTGTACCTAAACTAAGTCCTGTTGGCAATTCAGTATCTTGACTACTTTGACCACCAGCTTGACGCAAATTTTGATACAAAAGGTCTTCAAATACAGCACGCGCTCTTTTATAACCCGTTGTATTTACATTAGCCAGGTTATTACTGACAACAGACAATCTATTCTGTTGTGCTTCTAAACCTGTCTTTGCAATCCAAAGTGCATTACTCATTTCAAACTCTCCAAATCTTACTTTTATCTTTCATTCATACTGTAAAACGCATTTAGCATGCCAGCCTTATATCTAACCCAGCTTCAACATTTGTGTTGCTTGTGCATTATTTTCTTCTGCTGTTTTAAGCATTTTAATTTGCATTTCAAACTGTCTTGCTAATTCAATCATAGTTACTAACGCACTTGCGGCATTAACGTTACTTGTTTCAATCGTTCCTGATACAACAGAAACGGTATCATCGACTTCAGCGTCATCACCATTTTTCAAAACAAATAAACCTGTCTCATTTCGTTTAAGGTCTTTAATATCAGGATTAACAAGTTTCAGCCTGTCTATAACAGTTGAACCACCACCTGTTTGTGTGATGCTAATTGTTCCATCTTTACCTATATCAACTTTTGCTGCTTCAGGAATAGTAATTGGACCACCTTCACCAAGAACAATATGGCCTGCACCTGTTTTTAAAATGCCTGCGTTGTCTGTCGTAAGATCACCTGCCCGTGTATAGGCTTCACTACCATCGGGAGCCTGTACAGAAATAAAACCCTTACCTGCAATCGCTATATCAAGATCACGTCCGGTCGTACTCAGAGAGCCTTGTTTAAAATCAATACCTGTTTTTTCTGTCATAGAATAAACACGGGTTGGAAAACCTGAACCGCCAAACACGGGCATACTTCTGGCCGCGGCTAAATCAGCACGAAAACCTGTTGTACTAATGTTTGCCAAATTATTTGAGTTAATTGCTTGCGCCAGCATATTTTGCTTAGCGCCATTCATTGCAACATATAACATGCGATCCATTTTCTTATCCTGTTTTAACTATTAACGAATATTAATAACGGTTTGAGTAACAGCATCTGCAGTAGAAATAACCTGCGCATTTGCCTGGAAGTTTCGTTGTGCGGTTATCATATTTACCAATTGCCCGGTTAAATCAACATTTGACCCTTCCAGTGCACCTGACTGAATTAAACCTAAACTACCCGAACCCGGAGTACCAATTAATGCAGGACCTGAATCAAAACTTTCCGCCCAGTTAGAATCACCTAATTGACGTAAACCATTTGGATTAGAGAAGTTAGATAGTGTCACCTGACCCAATGTTCTGTTTTGACCATTGGTGAAACGAGCTCGAACAATACCTGTGTCATCGATATCAATACCTGTCAATCGACCAGAGGTATAACCATTTTGTTTAATGCCATTTACAGTAAATGGACTGCCGAATTGTGTTACCGGTACAGCACCCTGGAAATCCATAGAGAGTTCTAATAACTCAGCACCAGAACCTGTTTCAAAAGGTGCAAAAGAAATTTTTCCTGGAGGAACCGCTACGTTATTAATATGTGACAACGCACCAGAACCATCGAATTGAATTGAATCTCCGGTAAATAAACCCGTTGCAGGATCGGCAGGACCGCGTAGATGTTCCCCATCAACAAATGTATGTATTTCCCAAACATTTGGTGTTGGCGTTTTAACAAAATACATGCTCTTTAAATGAGGGGTACCTAAAGAATCATAAATTGTTAGTGATGTTGAATGAGTAAACGATGATGGACGTTCTGGATCAAATGGGAAAGTAGTTGGTACTTCTGCACCACTATCTACATTAACCGAAACTTCAACAAGCTGTGTTGCCTTAGGTGAAATATTTGATGAGTCTAATCGTAGCGGTCCAGCGGCACCTGTGATGGTTCCTTTTTCATCGGCTACATTAACAATCATTTTTTGATCATTACTGTTAACGATAAAACCATCACGATCTGCCTGAAACTGACCTGCGCGAGAATATACTCGTGAACCGTTATCTTCAAGAATAAAGAAGCCCTGGCCATTAATCGCCATATCCAGTTTACTATCGGTAAAACCAACATTACCCTGTGTGAAGAGTTGATCAACTGAAGCTAATCGAACACCGGCACCAATTGAGTTTGCAGTACCACCAGAACTTGATGCAGCATAGACATCTGCAAAGTTGGCGCGTGATTGTTTAAAACCTGTTGTACTAGCGTTTGCCACGTTGTTACCGATAATTCGTAACTCTTGTGCTGCTGCGTTTATACCACTTAGTGCTGAACGGAATGGCATGATGACTCTCCTCTATTAA
>JAUVEN010000049.1 GCA_030594815.1 Gammaproteobacteria bacterium | reverse complement strand
AATAGTTGCTTTATTAAATATTTTTGTCTTTTTCATTTGCTTACCAAATTTTCTGGTAATCAGGGCAAGATTTGCTTCGGCCAGAAGCCCAGTTCACAATAGATTTAGACACAATACCAAAGTTTGACATTGTTAAATTCCAACGATATTCATTAATGCGAGTTTTATTACCTTTTAGTGGAATTGCGTCGAGCACCATAAAATAAGCGCCTCCAGGTGGATTTATAGCATTACTACCAATATTTTTACCATGATGTTTCATTTGAATACTCAATACCGTTTTCTTGCGCATCACTTTCAGGCTTGGCTTGAAATCTTTGAATGAAACCTGTGTGTTTGCAAAAACACCATATCCATGAGTAGTAGTGGTTTTTATTTTTTGACTCAAACACTTATTCGCTCTTTTTTTCCAGCGTTTTACAACATAGGAATAAGACTTTTTAACGATATAACTTTTCTTAACTACGTTATCACTTCCAGAAGCGATAGCGGTATTAACACTAGCTCGAAAAGCATCGGGCGTCTTTGGTGTTTCAACTTTTGGGATGATGGCATCAAGTACTGCGCAACCAGATAAAAGTATTATCGCAAAAGAAACTGAAAACAACTTAAATAATTTTTGCATTATATTAACCTTATATATCTATATATTAGACTCACTGAAAGCGAGAGAAATTTGTATGGCTTAATTTATAATTAGACTGCTAAATATTACACAGCCAAATAGCTTGGCTTTCATCTAATTACATTCCTTTAGTTAAATCAGGACAACCAAGATTCGTTCGGTTAGCCCAATTTTTTACTGCTTTTGGAATGGTAGAAAAAGTTATGTTATCTGCATATACAGTTACTTTTGTTTTGTTTTTACCTATTTTAAAAAAATCAATAACTGAAACATATATCCCACCTTTAGGAGGTTTTCCTGCTATAAAAGTGGTGTTAGAAATATCTACTTGAACATGAAGTTCGGACATCTTTTTTCTTTTTATAAAAGTAGGATTGAAATCAAAAGTTTTAGTACTACAACCTGGGCCTAGCATACCTCCACAAGTTTTAGATACCACTCTCTTGTTTCTTAAACATTTTCTAGTTTTAGTTTTAATCGTTTTAACTACTTTCCAGTAAGGCTGTTTAACTATATATGTTTCATGCAATTCACCAACTCCACCCGGTAGCTTTATACCTGCTCTCCATTCTTTAGCATTTTGTGGTGTAGGTAAAATTGCACATCCTGTTACGAAAACACCAATAAATAGCGTTAAAAATAAATACCGCTTCATTATAATCCCCTTATATAGTTTTATAATTATAATCCTAACTTAGGACTCGACTAAATTAAGTCAAACTTTAATATTTTGGCTGGTTAAAAATCAATACTAACGCACAAAGCACAGAATTATGTAATTATTATTTTAAATATATAATATCCGCTTAGGGTCGCATGCAGCCTATTAAAATTTTATTGCGAATGGCTGCTTTTAGCTTTATTTGTTTACCAAATATTAGTCATACTGAAGCTCTATTCCTTACTTTGTAAGATTAAGTCTGAACTACTACAGCTTATTTAATTAAAGCGTCCACTGAAAAACCTTCTTTCTCAAGAATTTCTCGTAATTTACGTAATGCTTCTATTTGAATTTGTCTAACACGTTCGCGTGTTACACCTATGCTGTTACCTACTTCTTCTAGCGTAGAAATATCATATCCGTGTAAACCAAATCGACGGGTTACGACTTCACATTGTTTTTCTGTAAGCTGGCCTAACCATTTTTCTATATTTTCTTTTACATCATCATCTTGTAACAATGCGACGGGATCAATATTACTTTCATCCGGGATTGCATCGAGCAATGAAGAGTCAGAGTCTGGCCCCATTGGGCTGTCTACTGAAGCAGTTCGCTCATTTAAACCCAACATACGTTTTACATCTTTGATCGGTTTGTCGACCATTTCTGCAATTTCTTCAGGACTTGGTTCATGATCCAATGTTTGAGCGAGATGTCTTGCTGCACGTAGATAGATATTAATTTCTTTGACAACATGGATTGGTAAACGGATTGTACGGGTTTGATTCATAATGCCGCGTTCGATGGTCTGACGAATCCACCATGTTGCATACGTTGAAAAACGAAAACCTCGTTCTGGATCAAATTTTTCTACCGCACGGATTAACCCAAGATTGCCTTCTTCAATTAAATCGAGTAATGCTAAGCCACGGTTAAGATAACGACGAGAAATTTTTACAACCAGGCGTAAATTACACTCAATCATTTTTTTACGTGCTGATTCATCGCCTTTTAATAATTTACGTGAGTAATAAACTTCTTCTTCAGCGGTTAGTAATGGAGAGAATCCAATTTCGTTAAGGTACAGACGTGTAGCATCGAGCTGACTTGCGGGTATTGTTCCCGGGGTGAATTTTTTTTCATCATCAGTGACTTCTTTTTCTACCGCTTCTTCTTCAACATCTTCTTCATCGAGTAACAAGACGTCTTCTGATTCAGTATTTTCATCACCCTTGGCGTTGCTCTTTTTATTCTTATTGCTTTGTTCCGCCATACTTCTTTTACTACCTTGTAGTCGGTTAATGTCGTTTCGGTAAGTACCTCAGAGGGTTTACTGGTTTCCCGTTGCGACGAATTTCGAAGTGTAATTTAGTTTTATCTATATTTGTATTACCCATATCGGCAATCTTCTGCCCTAGCTTAACTTTTTCGTTCTCTTTTACAACCACATTTTCCGTGTGTGCATAGGCACTGAAGTATGTTTCATTGTGCTTAAGGATAATCAGGTTTCCATAGCCACGCAATCCATTACCACGGTAAACAACGTATCCTGCCGCGGCTGATTTTACAGGTTGCCCCTTTCTTCCTACGATGTCTATACCACGACGACCTGGATCACGTATTGAAAAAGTACTTACAACCTTGCCTCGTGTCGGCCATCGCCATTTTAATTTTGAATTAGTAACATATTGAACTTTATTTTCAACAGGTATTATTTTTTTACCCGTTGATGTTTTAGCTTCTGTTTTAAAAGTGTTATTTTTTGTTGTTTTATCACTTTTTATTGGAATTATGCGTAACTTTTGTTTCGGGTAAATAGTATACGGCTTGCGAATTTTGTTCCAACGAGCAACATCTCTATGATCGCGCCCATATTCAAACGCTATAGAGTAAAGGGTCTCCCCTGCTTTTACCCTGTGATGTGTCACATTTTTACTGGATGAACTCGAATTATATGCTCGCCCTGATTCATGTTTCACAAAGCGAAAACAACCCGAGTTCAGCAGTATTAATACAAATAATAAAAGGAGTTTGTAATATTTGGACAACATAAATATATTCTAAAATAACTTAAGCAGAATATAAGCAACGATAGCCAGAATGACAACAACCCAACCAATGAGATCCATATATTTTCTTAGTTTAGCTTCCATGCTTTCACCACCCCATAGCATTAAGCCAGATACCGCATAAAAACGTGCACCTCGGGCTATTATAGATATAAGTACAAAGGGCAATAACGCCATACTCAGTGCACCTGCCGTTATAGTAAAGAGCTTATATGGAATAGGAGAAAAGCCGGCGATAAAAACTATCCATATTCCCCACTCTTCAAACCAGAGAATAATTTGCTGGTAACGTTCCCAATAACCAACTGTATGGATCCACGGTTCAAGAACATCCATTGCAAAATAACCAACAAAATAACCGGTAATACCACCAAGGACTGAAAAAAGAGTTGCGATAAACGCAAAACGCCAGGCTTTATCCGGTTTTGCTAATGACATGGGTGCCAACATGATATCGACAGGCACAGGAAAGAATGAAGACTCAGCGAAGCTCATTCCAGCGAGATAACGAGGTGCATATGGATGAATAGACCATTTCATTGCCAGTTCGTACATACGTGAAAACAGTTTCAAATTACTTCTCCCTAACCAATGGTACAAAACTGACCATATCAAAATCTGTCGTCTTTAATGTATCCCCATCACGCTCAATTACACTTAATCTCTGTTGAGTCTTACCATGAGGAATAATAAGACGACCGCCATCAACAAGTTGCTCGGTTAATTCAGGGGGAATTTCTTCAGGTGCAGCAGTTGCAATAATGGCATCAAAGGGTGCATGTTGCTGCCACCCCCAGCTTCCATCACTGAGTAGGTATCGTATATTAGTTAAACCTAATGCTCTGTGTTTTTCTTTTGCTTGCTCTAATAATGGGGCAATTCGTTCCACGGTAAAAACCTGTTCCACAAATGGAGATAATATAGCCGTTTGATAACCGGAACCTGTACCTACTTCAAGTACCTTTATTAAAGGTCCATTTGCTAAGAGCAATTCAGTCATTCTGGCCACAATGTAGGGCTGAGAAATAGTCTGCCCATGACCAATAGGTAATGCGGTATCTTCGTAAGAACGGCTCGCTAAGGCTTCATCGACAAAGATATGTCGCGGAGTCTGGCGCATAACCTCAAGTACATTTTCATCGTGGATACCTTCTTCGCGTAAACGTTGAATCAACCGGTCACGCGTACGTTGCGAGGTCATACCGATACCATTTAAGTCATAATTCATGCTGATTCTGTAATATCTTGTTCAAGCCAGTCTGCCAGTCCATCTCGATCTTCATGACGTGTTAAATCTACCTGTAAAGGGGTTACTGAGACAAAACCATTTTTTAAGGCATAGAAATCGGTCCCTTCTCCAGCATCCTGTTCAGCACCGGGTGGGCCAACCCAAAAGATATCCCGCCCACGGGGATCCTTCTCTTTAATAACGGGTTCCGCTTTATGCCTGTGCCCTAAACGTGTTGATTGGATACCTTTAACCTGATCCCAGGGGCAATCAGGTACATTAACATTGAGAATGGTATTTGAAGGAAAAGGCGCATGTTTAAGACGTTTGATAAGAAAACGAGCGACTTGTACTGCAGTATCATAATGGGTCAACTTCGCATTATCTGCATTACTTGCGAGTGAAATAGCAATTGAGGGCAGGCCCAGAAATCGCCCTTCCATCGCAGCAGCAACCGTACCTGAATAGAGGACATCATCCCCCATGTTTGCACCTGCATTAATACCAGAAATAACCATATCGGGTTCATTTTCGAGTAATCCCGTTAGTGCCAGATGGACACAATCAGTTGGTGTGCCGGCAACACTAATCACATTTTCGGCGACATTCTTTGCCCTGATTGGACTATCTAATGTCAGCGAATTACTTGCTCCACTACGATCACGATCAGGAGCCACTAAAATGAGTGAAGCCATATTTGCCAAGCCATCTTTTAGAGCCATTATTCCAGGAGCTTCTACACCATCATCATTACTAACTAAAATTTGCATACTTTTCACTAAACATAAAACGACTATAAAAAGAAATCGACCTACTTAAATTAATTGACCTTAATGGTACACTAAGCACCTAATTACCCATAGTACGAATAGTCCATGTCGATTAAAAAACCAAAGCAGAACAATGAAATAAGCGAAGAAGAACAGAGTTCTTTTCGAGATGAAGTTGCAGATGTACGTCCTTTAATATCTGAAAAACGTATCGAAACGGTTAAAAATAAGCCATCCCCCAAGCCAAGAAATAACCAGGATTATTTTGATTCTGAAGAATCTACACAAATGAACACTATGTCTGATCCTGTTGATTTACGTGATGCTGCAGTTGACGATGTCCTTTTTTTTGCTCGCTCCGGGATTCAACAAAAACAACTGAAAAAACTTCGTCGCGGTGAATTTCCGATTGAATATGAATTGGATCTACATGGTTATAACGTAGTGGAAGCAAAAGCAGCAATTTATGAATTTATTGATGAGTGTAAAAAACAACATATTCGTTATGTTCATATAATTCATGGCAAAGGTTTTCGATCAGAAGGCAAAATTCCGGTACTAAAAACACATGTTGCTTATTGGTTACCACAACACAGTGATGTACTTGCCTTTGCATCCGCACAGGCAAAAGATGGCGGAACAGGTGCTATGTATGTTATTTTAAAGTCTGCAAAATAATATAAAAATATAATTATGACTCAAATAGATACGACACAACGTTCATACATGGCGCTTGCTCCATTAAGCTCTCTTGCGGGAATATTCATTAATCCACTGGCAAGCACTGTTACACCCTTTATACTCTTTTTTATTTTTCGTAATAGCCGACCTAAAGTGAGTAAAGTCGCGTTACAAACAGCCGATCTCGCTTTTAGTATTCAATTATGGATTATGTTGATTAGTTTAGCCTTGATGTTAGGTATTTCAGTAGAATGGATCGATTCGAGTGAAGCGAAAGAGATGATGGGAATAGCGACCTCTGTTATTTTAATAATTTTCGTTGTATCTCTTCTCTTCGCTTTGTACCAGGCACTAAATGGTCGTAGTTGTAGACATATATTTTCATTCAAAATTGCTGAACGAGTTTTCAATCTAACTAACAGAAAATCTGTAAAAAACTCTAATAAAGAAAAATAAGAACTAATATTAGGGTAAAAAATCTCTAAGACACGCATTTTTATTAGATGCAATTTTACTTACCATTGCCAGAAACAATTCCGCAGTAGCAATTGCATCCATCAATGCATTATGTGCTTTATAAGCGGGCATATTGTACGACTTTCTTAAGTTAAACAATCGTAATTCATTACTTTTAAATACTTTGTTTTGTCTTTCAAAACTTCGCTTTGCTAAATATTGCGTGTCTATAACAGGGATTATAAAATCAGAACCATATAGTTCCTGACACATTTTATTAATGAATCCCAATTCAATTTTTGCATTATGAGCTAACATAACCTTTCCACTTAATTTTTTAAGTAAAATTGGTAGTGCATTTTCTATGCTCATTGCATCAGTTATTTGTGTATCCGTTATTTGATGAATAACGACACTAGATTCAGGTAATTGTTTTTTTGTCTTAATTAACTGATGTGAACTTGATATTAAATTAACAGCTAAATGGCCAATATTTACTGTTCCAATACTAATAACTTTATCTTTTGCTATATCCAACCCTGTCGTTTCAAAATCGATGGAAACAATATCCATATTAGTAATTAAGTCTTTTTTATCTGGAAATGGGTTCGACAGAAACTCTTGCATAACCGTTGAGTTTGTTTTTTTTAGTAATTTACGCCGTGTATAGTTATAGCCAAATAGAGCATCAAACATCATTACCGTATCCTTGCTGAAGGGTAACGGCTCTCAAAAAAGTGCTGCATCGTTTTTATAATAGAAAATGAATCTTTTAGATGGTTTTTTTCTAATCCCGAGAGTTCTTCTGGAGGTAAATAGTTATCAGCATCTAAACCTGCACGTATTTGTTTTGCTTGATGTCGGATACGTAAAGAACCAATATATTCCAGTGCATCTATAAGGTTATCGTGCATTTCAACACTCAAAGCATTACATTTCAAAGCATAATCAAGGCGCTCTACCGTATTCGTCGCTTTAATCCCATTATCTAGCGCAATAACCCGGGCAATATCAACAATAGGCACGACGCCTCTATGTTTAACATCCAGAGTGTTTTTATGCTTTTCATCTTGCACCATAACAAAATTTTTAAAAAAACCTAAAGGTGGCTGATGCGTTAATGCATTCCCTACCATATGCGAAATAAAAAACTCATTATTTTTAGTTTGCGTAAGGACATTATTTTGTAACTCAGTAAACAAAGAAAATGTGCCGTACACAGGCCTCAAATCAAAAAATATACTTGAAAGCATCAGTGCTTTTGGTTCCGGACTTTGTATCCAGTGAGTAAATTTTTTCACCCATACTTTTAATGGTTGACGCCATAAAGGGTTACTTGCCATGGCTTCACCCGGGCAATAAATATAGCCACAAGCATCTAAACCATCACAAACAAAACTACTCAAATTCTCAAAATATTTTTCATCTTCCGGCTGTAGCTCATCTGAAATAATAAGTGCATTATCTTGATCAGAATGGGATGTTTGCTCATTTCTGGCCTGAGAGCCACCAGCTGTCCATACATACTCTACCGGTGCTTTACCGTATAAGTCTTCAGCCAACTCGATTAGCCGACATGTTATTGCATCCGTGATTGAAGAAAAAACCTCTCCAATATGTTTGGCTGTTGAACTGGATAATGAGAGTTGCAATTGTAACTCGGGCAGTCGAGCACTTATTTTTTTTAATGCGTCAACTGAGTTTGCCTTATAAATATCTGTCGCAATTAATGTTGGATTTGCACTCAGATGACGAACAACATCTGATGTCGTTAATATACCAATTGCCTCATCATCCTTCATAACAGGCAAGTGATGTATTTTATTTCTTGTCATTAACAGTAGCGCTTCAGAAAGTAATGTTTTATCTAAAACTGTTTCAAGCCCCGTACTCATGATTGAACTGACTGGCTCATCATAACCAAGTCCTTTTGCAACACATCTGGTTCGAATATCTTTATCTGTTAATAGTCCAACTAATTTTCCATTGTTTGTAACTAATATTGATGAGACGTATTCATTAGTCATTAATTTCGCAGCATCTTGAATAGTTGTGACTGCATCAACTATGACGGGCTGGCGATCTGTGAGCTCACTCACTTCTAATTTCATTGCACTTAGATCACGCATATCAGCAGAATGTGATAATTCAACAGCATGACGTAAACGTTCGTTTACCGAAAAGTTGAATTGACGATCAAAATCATTAAATTCATTTTGTAGGAGGAATAAGTCTTCAAAACCTAGTAGATATACCAGAGTATCTTCAACGCACACACCTTTTATTTCATTAGACGTTTTATCACTTGCATCTTTTGATAGGAATATATCGCCTTCGGATAACTTATCAACTAATTGTTCTTGTTGATTTCGTAATTCAACTGCACCTGTACGAATAATATATAAATTTTTATTATCAAGCGTTAGGTCCGGAAAGATACTGCCCTTTCTAAAATAACGAATCGTTAATTTTTTTGGTAATGTGTTTAATGCATTTTCATCCAAAATATTAAAGGGTGGATATAAAGCAATAAAATCTCGAATTTCTATTAATTCAATTTCCATGCTTTATCTTATATTGATTCCTTAAAAATAGTTAGTTAAATAAAGTAATAAAAATAAAAAACCCCGCAAAGCATTTACTTTACGGGGTTTTATTATTTAGCAATGAGCTAAATCAATATTTAACTATTGATTAATGATCAGTTGCGCCACCCGATCCTGCTGGAATACGGATATCTTCAACAAGGTGCTGAATATGATCCGGAACAGGAGCTGTCATTTTGGAGACACCAATTGCAACGGCAAAGTTAGCTAATGCACCAACACAACCAAATGCATTAGGAGATATGCCAAAGAACCAGTTAGGTGACATGTCACCTAAGAATGATGTACCAGGGATAAACATAATGCCTTTATGCTGGAAAACATAAAGCATAGTAATGCTGATACCTGTAATCATACCTGCTACTGCACCCGCACGATTGACCTTTTTATTAAAGATACCCATCATCAACGCAGGGAAGATAGATGAAGCAGCTAAACCAAAGGCAATAGCAACAGTACCTGCCGCAAAATCGGGTGGATGCAAACCAAAGTAACCGGCCATCGCTATTGCACCAGCCATCGCTATACGCCCTGCCATCAGCTCTTGTTTTTCAGTTATTTGAGGTTTAAAGATACCCTTCAATAAATCGTGAGAGATGGATGAGGCTATCGCAAGTAACAAACCGGCAGCTGTTGATAGTGCAGCGGCTAAACCACCTGCGACTACCAATGCAATAACCCAGTTTGGTAAGTTTGCAATTTCAGGGTTTGCCAGTACCATAATGTCACGATCAACTTTAACCATTTCATTACCCTTCCAGCCGAATGATTCAGCTTTCGCAGCAAAGTCTTTGTTTTTATCGTTATAGTACTGAATACGACCATCACCGTTCTTGTCTTCAAATTTCAAAAGACCGGTTGATTCCCAGTTTTTAAACCAACCAGGACGTTTATCATATTCAATATTCGCAGTAACTTCACCAACAGGACCTGTTTGAATTGTGTTCATTAAATTCAAACGAGCCATAGAACCTACCGCAGGTGCAGTGGTGTACAAGATAGCAATAAAGACTAACGCCCAACCTGCTGTTGCACGCGCATCTTTTACTTTAGGTACAGTGAAGAAACGAATGATAACGTGAGGTAAACCCGCAGTACCAATCATCAATGTTAGAGTGTATGCAAACATATTAAGTTTGCTACCTAACACCTGGGTTGTATATTCATTGAACCCCAGTTCGGAGACCACCAGATTTAGTTTGTCCATCATATAGGTATTACCATCCGCCATGGTACTTAATATACCTAACTGAGGAATTGGATTACCTGTAATGTTTAATGAGATAAAGATAGCTGGTACTGTATAAGCAAAAATCAATACACAGTATTGAGCGATTTGCGTATAGGTAATACCTTTCATACCACCAAGAACAGAGTAGATAAATACGATGCCCATACCAATGTAGAGACCCGTATCATAATCTGTTTCAAGGAAACGTGAGAATGCTACCCCGATACCTTTCATTTGACCAATTACATACGTAATCGAAGCCAAAATCAAACAAATCACGGCAACTATACGCGCAGTACGTGAGTAGTAACGTTCACCAATAAATTCTGGAACAGTGAACTTGCCAAATTTACGTAAGTAAGGTGCAAGTAATAATGCTAATAAAACATAACCACCAGTCCAGCCCATTAAGAATACAGAAGCACCATAACCATTAAAGGCGATTAAACCCGCCATGGAAATAAATGATGCTGCTGACATCCAGTCGGCGGCAGTAGCCATACCATTTGCTACAGGATGAATACCTTTCCCTGCAACATAAAATTCACTTGTTGTTGATGCACGCGCCCATATAGCGATACCTATATATAAGGCAAAGGTGGCACCAACAAAGAGATAAGTTAATGTAGTTAACTCCATTGTTTATGCCTCCTATTTGTCTTCATGTACATCGTATTTACGATCTAGTGTATTCATTTTTTTCGTGTATACAAAAATCAATACTAAGAACGTGTAAATAGAACCTTGCTGCGCAAACCAGAAACCCAGTCCAACGCCCCCAACCCGGATCACATTTAATGTATCAACCAGGATAATGCCAAACAAGAATGACACGGCAAACCATATTGCAAGCAATATCGCGACCAGCCGCAAATTCTCCTTCCAGTAATCAGATTTATTCATAGAGATTCCCCAAAAGTGACTTCATGAAAAGCAGGTTCCTTTATTATTTAATCTATTTAGTAGCTATAAGCCCATTTATCATATACAGCATTTACTTATATATAACGCTACCAACCCACTTTGAAACTACTATTCATAATTATGAATAATAAGATACAAATATTACAACATAATGGATGAAAGCAACAGAAATTTTATAGGGAGAACAATATTACAATTTAATAATATTATTAAATAAGTAGGTTATAGCTCTTAATCAAACTTTAATTATTTCTCTCAATACCGAAGTTGCATATCCACCCGCTGGTAAGAAAAAAGATAAGCTGAGAATTTTATTTTCAGCATCATAAGAATATTGCAGATCGTTTACGGATAAACGTAGAGAACGACGCTCTTGATCAAGCCTTGCATTTCTTAAACCAAGATCATAAATATCAAATTTATCGGTTAATTTACTTTCAAGTTCAGCAACCACACCTTTTGACAGTAGTTGGCCCCTTCCCCATAGAGGACCACTTGGATGAATATCATGTTCTTTAAGACGCTGAATGATTTTTTCATCGATATCCTCAGCTAAAAAATAACTATGGCTATTATCAAGCAACATCACATCACCTGGAATGCCATTCGCCCATTTATCCATTTTTACACGTTGAGATAAAACATCATTAAACATTGCTGAGCGAGCAGCAGATAAATATATCGATCGTTTAAAACGATCTTTTTCCCGTCTTCCACCAAACATTATTGTTGCTTTATCCAGGTTTTTACCATCAATGCCAAAACGTTGATCACCAAAATAATTAGGGACACCATCATCTTTTATGGTTTGTATTCGACTTTCAAGATCTGCAGCATCACCTTCGACATTTCTAACTATTAATGTAAATTGATTTCCTCGAAGACTTCCACGACGTAATTTACGGTTGTGACGACAAGAAGTTAATATTTCAACTTTATCTGAATTAAGAAGAGACCAATCAGGATCAGGTTTACCCGGCAACCAAACACTAAACCACTGTGTTGTGATTGCATGACGATCTTTTAAACCTGCATAACTTACATCAACTTTTCTCACACCCGCAAGTTGAGAAATTTGTCGAGACAACCAATCTGTATTGGTATCTTCTTTTTTTATATGTAACAGAGCATGTTCGCCTTCCCCAGTCATTTCAAATCCAAACATTTCATCGACTTTAAAATCTGAAGCTTGAGTTCGGATTACACCTGATAAGGATGGTTTATTATTTGCGTAGTAATAGGAAGAAAAATCGAACATTGTGATTTGCTATCTTTTGTATGTGCGAATTCATTTGCACGCTGAGGTTAAAAAATACTATAACTATTGAATTGAATACCGCGTTCGAATGAATTCGAACCTACTAAACCAATAAAACAATAGCTGTTACTGCAATCCCTTCTGCTCGACCAGTAAAGCCCATTTTCTCTGTGGTGGTTGCTTTAACACTTACATTACTAACCGCCGCTGACATGTCAGATGCAAGAATCTTTCGCATACCTTCAATATGTGGTGCTAACTTTGGTTCTTGTGCAATTATGGTTATGTCAGCATTACCTAATTTCATTCCACCTTGGCGTACTTTATTCATTACTTCTTTTAATAAAATTCGACTATCTATCCCTTTGTATGAATCATCTGTATCGGGAAAATGTTTTCCAATGTCCCCAAGTGCCATTGCACCGAGCAAGGCATCGCATAACGCATGTATAACCACATCACCATCAGAGTGTGCTTCCATTCCTTTTTCATATGGAACATCAACCCCAGCTAAAATAAGTTTTCCACCTTCTTTAAACTTATGAGCGTCATAGCCTTGTCCGATACGCATTATTTTTTATCCTTTTGCTGCCTTAAAAAGAACGCTGCTAAAGCAAGATCTTCTGGCCGTGTAATCTTTAAATTATCAGCATGCCCTTCAACTAATACAGGTTGGTAACCCGCTAACTCAATTGCAGAGGCTTCATCTGTTATAACTTCATTTTTATTTAACGCTGTTTCAAGTGCATCTTTTATCATGGAAAAACGAAACATTTGTGGTGTTAAAGCATGCCATAAGTTCTCACGCTCAACTGTTCCTGTTATTACATTTTCATCTGTAGAACGTTTCATTGTATCTCTTACAGGAATAGCCAAGATACCACCTACTTCATGCTCTTTTAGTGTATCGAGCAATAAAGTTAAATCTTCATTTCGTAAACATGGACGTGCTGCATCATGCACTAAAACCCAGTCATTATCAGACACTTTATTTTCTATAAACGTCAAAGCATTAAGAACAGAATCACAACGTTCTTTACCACCATTAGCAGCATGAAGTGGTTTTGATAAATTAATATTAAGCGACGACCAATACTCATCACCTTTTGAGATAGCAACAACAATATCAGAAATGGAATCATGTTTATCAAACACATCCAATGTATGTTCAATAATGGTTTTACCATTCAGAGTTAAATATTGTTTAGGCATATCGGATTCCATACGCTTACCAACGCCAGCAGCAGGAATAATCACCCAGATGTTTTTATTTTTATTCATAAATTAGAATATTATTATTTTTTATTATCTAGAAATACTTTCATGGATATTGAGGAGTTAAAGAACAAGGCAAAACCGATTGAAAAAGCGGAGTGTACGATCAGTACATGAGCATTTTGAAGAGGTTTTAACGCAGTAATATAGCTCCTCATTATTCATGAGGAGGTTTTTCGGTTACTACTTGTATGTAGGTCTCACCTTTTTTAATCATCCCTAATTCATTTCTTGCACGCTCTTCGATTGCTGCATTGCCTTGTTTCAAATCTTTTACTTCAGCAAGAAGGGAGTCATTTCGTTTACTGATTATTTCGTTTTCTTTCTTCTGCTCAGTGATATCTTGTTGTAAGCGCCATACTGTTGCCAGACTGCCTTCACCCAACCAAAGATCATATTGTAAAACAAGAAAAAGGAGGCCAAGTATGACAGAAATAATTCGCATCAACTTTTCCTCCTTTTTGATTTAAAAACGACTTTAATTATGAATACAATTCCCTCCCCTTCAAGGGGAGGGAAATAAAGTCAAATTACTTTAAGTTATAAAAAGCATCTTTACCTGGGTAAACTGCATCTTTACCTAGCTGCTCATTAATTCGAATTAACTGGTTATATTTAGCAACACGATCAGAACGAGACATTGAGCCTGTTTTAATTTGTCCGGCACACGTTGCAACTGCGATATCAGCAATCGTAGTATCTTCTGTTTCACCTGAACGATGTGAAATCACTGCGGTGTAACCTGCCTTCTTTGCCATAGCAATGGCATTGAATGTTTCAGTTAAGGTACCGATTTGATTTACCTTAATCAAAATTGAGTTTGCAATACCTTTATCAATACCTTCTTTAAAGATTGAAGTGTTGGTTACATACAAATCATCACCAACTAACTGAATTTTTTTACCTAAACGTTCAGTCATTTCTTTCCAGCCATCCCAATCATCTTCAGCGAGGCCATCTTCAATACTAATAATAGGATACTTGCTTACCCAGTCTTCAAATAAACCAATCAATTCTGAAGAAGTTAATATCTTGCCTTCAGATTTAAGATTATATTTACCGTCTTCGTAGAATTCACTACTTGCAGCATCAATCGCAATCATAATGTCTTCGCCTGCTTTATAACCCGCTTTATCAATTGCTTCGAGGATAACGGTTATAGCAGCTTCATTTGATGGTAAGTCTGGTGCAAAACCACCTTCATCACCAACCGCTGTATTCATTCCCTGAGAAGATAAAACACTTTTTAAAGTATGGAAAACTTCTGAACCCATGCGAATCGCTTCTAAAATGTCGTTCGCACCGACAGGCATGATCATGAATTCCTGTAAATCCACACTATTATCAGCATGCTCACCACCATTGATGATATTCATCATTGGTACTGGCATTTTAAAATCACTTTCTGTTGATAAATATCTGAACAGTGGCATATTAATATCGTTTGCAGCTGCATGTGCACACGCCATTGAAATAGCAAGCAGCGAATTAGCACCTAACTTTTCTTTATTATGAGTGCCGTCTAATTCAATCATCAAGTTATCAATTGCAGCTTGATCACTTGCATCTTTACCAATTAGGTTTTCACGTAACACACCGTTTACAAAGGCAACTGCCTTACTTACACCTTTACCCATGAACCTGGATTTATCACCATCACGTAATTCAATGGCTTCGCGAGCACCTGTCGATGCTCCAGAAGGAACCGCTGCGCGCCCCATTGTGCCTGACTCTAAAATCACATCAGCTTCCACTGTTGGATTACCGCGTGAATCAATAATTTGACGACCAATAATTTCTTTTATAATAGAACCGCTTGCTGACATTAATCTTCTCTCTTACTTTAAAATATATAGTTAACTTTATAACAATGTTTTATGACAGTTTAACTGGCTTTCTTTTGTTTAGCCGCTGACATTTTTAATTCTCGTGCTGTTGCAACATAACTGGTAAATAATGGATGTCCATCACGAGGCGTTGAAGTAAACTCTGGGTGGAACTGACATGCAATAAACCAGGGATGCTCTTTAACTTCAACAACTTCGACCAAACTATTATCAAGTGAAGTGCCTGCAATAGTTAAACCCGCTTTTTCCAGCTGTTGACGATAATTATTATTAAACTCATAACGATGACGATGACGTTCGATAATCACATCTTTACCGTAAACATCACGAACATGACTATCCGCTTTTAATTTACAATCTTGTCCACCCAGGCGCATGGTGCCACCAAGGTCAGAACTTTCATCACGTTGTTCTACCTGGCCTTCAGAGTTTGTCCATTCTGTAATAAGGCCGATAACAGGATCTTTTGTTGCTTGTTTAAATTCGGTACTATGAGCATCTTCCAAACCAGCCATGTGTCGTGCATATTCGATAACCGCTACTTGCATACCTAAACAAATTCCGAGATAAGGCACTTTGTTTTCACGAGCGAAACGAACAGCTTCAATTTTTCCTTCAACACCACGCAAACCAAAGCCACCCGGAACTAAAATAGCATCCATACCTTCAAGGCAGCCGGTACCTTCATTTTCAATATCTTCTGAATCGATATATGTGATTTTTACTTTAGTATGCGTATGTAAACCTGCATGAATGAGTGATTCAGATAATGATTTATACGCTTCAGTTAAATCAACATACTTGCCAACCATGGCAACGGTGATTTCATCCGTTGGACTATCCATCGCATCAACAACAGCCTGCCACTCAGACAAATTCGCCGCAGGAACATCTAAACGAAGTTTATCAACAACGATGTCATCAAGATGTTGTTCTTTCAGTAATAATGGAATTCGATAAATGGTATCGGCATCAAGTGCTTCTATTACTGCACGCTCTTCAACGTTAGTAAATAAGGCAATTTTTTTACGTTCACTCATTGGAATTGGGCGTTCAGAACGACAAAGTAAAACATCTGGCTGAATACCAATCGAGCGCAATTCTTTAACCGAGTGTTGTGTTGGCTTGGTTTTAAGTTCGCCTGCAGTTGGAATATAAGGCAACAATGTTAAATGCATGTATAAAACGTTGTCATGGCCTAATTCAAAACCCATTTGTCGAATAGCTTCGAGAAAAGGCAATGATTCAATATCACCTACCGTACCGCCAATCTCGATCATAGCGACATCAGCATCTTCACCATTGATTTTAGAACCAGCATGAATGGAACGTTTAATCTCATCTGTGATATGAGGGATAACCTGAACCGTTCCACCTAAATAATCACCGCGGCGCTCTTTCGCAATAACCGTTTCGTAAATTCGCCCGGTGGTAAAGTTATTCGACTGGCGCATCGGTGTCCGAATAAAGCGTTCGTAATGCCCCAAGTCTAAGTCAGTTTCTGCACCATCTTCAGTAACGAAGACTTCACCGTGTTGAAATGGGCTCATAGTGCCTGGATCCACATTTATGTAGGGGTCCAGTTTCATCATAGTGACTTTTAAGCTGCGAGCTTCGAGGATTGCAGCAAGAGATGCTGAAGCGATGCCTTTGCCTAATGAAGACACAACACCACCAGTGATGAAAACAAATTTCGTCATTAATACGCCAAATAATGTGGAGATGGTAGCGAGTTAATCTATATATCCAATAGAATTTAACGCGCCTTTGAATTGGACCCTATTGTGAGTCTTTTTGTCTTACTTTTCAATCCCATAAGACCTAAAAACACAATATTGAAGAGCAAGAATATAAGGGGTTCAGAGCAAAATATGAAATAACGCTTTTCACTCCTTTTTTGCAACCTAGTAGATAATTTTATTACTTAATACACCGACTTAGGAGATATTCAGGTTAAGTAGCTACTCAATTAACCAGCCGGGTTCATTTTCTACCGCCGCAAAGGTTTCGGAGCAGCAATAGCCAAGAACCTGTGCTAACTCATCACCTACAAAGATCAAAGGAACAACGGCTCTCTCCCAAGGTGGAATTCTCCATTCCTGGAAGAGCTTTTTCAATTGATGCGTTTGCCCCCTCCCAAGAGGACGACATGTTTCACCACCCTGGCGAGTTCGAATTGAAATTTCTCTATTCTTGAGTTTTTCCTGACTCAATCCTTTACCAATTAAGGTCTTTGCCGAAATTTTTAAGCCATTCGTATTTATTTGAATGGGGCTTTCCAGGTTTTCCCATTTAAGATTAAGAAGGTGTGTGCCTTCTTTAAGTTTCTCCTGGGCATAAAGCATTCCTTGATATCGCCTAACCTCTCCACCACGCCAAATTACTTCAGGATTAGCATCTTCTGCCGCCGTTAATACCTCATCTAAAATACGTTGTAGATGAACGGTGTCAGGTAAAATTAACTCGCAGATATCGGCTATCCAGTAACGCAGAACATTACGTTGTCGTTTCTCCGATAATTTAACTAACTCTGAAATTTTAATTCGATTATTTTCATGAATATGGTGCCAGTCCTGAAAAGCCAATTCAGTTAGTAATTGATTTGCGTCGGCCTGATGACTTGCTGTACGGGATAAGGTTTTCTTAAGTGCAGGCCAGCGAGTTTCCAATAATGGCACAACATCATGTCGTAAAAAATTACGATCATAATCAGTGTCAAAATTACTCGGGTCGTCAATCCAGTTCAAACTATGCTCAACTGCATAGCTAACAATTTCTTCACGTAAAAAACCTAACATAGGTCGACAAAGTAAACCTCGAGAAAAAGATTGTTTCATGGGCATCGCGGCAAGCCCTTTTACACCAGAACCACGCATTAACTGAATCAAAACTGTTTCTGCCTGATCATCCTGATGATGAGCTAACAATAGCACTTCATTTTTATTGAGTAGCTTTTTCCATTCAGCATAACGGGCATGACGTGCGGCTTCTTCAGGACTACTTCCTTTTGCTTTCGCATTAACTTTAATAGCGACATAGTGAACATTTAACGCTTCACAAGTTTTGCGGCAATGTTCTTCCCACTCATTAGCAAAAGGACTTAAACCATGATTAATGTGTATGGCTTTAATTTCAGGTATGATTTCAGAACGTAATGTAACTAATGAATGTAATAAGACATGAGAATCGCAACCGCCACTGTATGCCACCCATAAACAAGGGGCATGAATAAATGGTTTGATACTTTGTTTGAGTAATTCAGGGGTAAAAGACATTTTGCTGGCTCACCCCATAAAAATATTGAGCCACCAAGAACACGAAGAATCACCAAGAGAAATATTATTAATATTGCTTTTCTTCGTGTTCTTGGTGTCCTTCGTGGCCAAAGCTATGATTCAGAATAGTTACCATACGCCATAAGGTGTTCATAACGCTGGTCAAGTAACTTATCAATTGAGGTACTTGAAATATTATCCAGACTCTTAATTAACGCATGTTTTAAGCTTGAAGCAACCGCGTCGATATCACGATGTGCGCCACCTAAAGGCTCAGGAATAATTTCATCAACCAATTGAAGCTCTTTTAAACGTTGTGCAGTTAAACCCATTGCTTCAGCCGCTTCTGCTGCTTTATCAGCACTGCGCCATAAAATAGTGGCGCAACCTTCCGGAGAAATAACAGAATAGGTACTGTATTCCAGCATCAGTAAACGATCGCCAACACCAATTGCTAATGCACCACCAGAACCACCTTCACCGATGACAGTGTTAATAATAGGTGTCTTCAACTCAGACATTTCAAGTAAGTTACGTGCAATCGCTTCACTTTGACCACGTTCTTCTGCATCAATACCTGGGTATGCGCCCGGTGTATCGATAAAGGTCAAAATAGGTAATTTAAAACGTTCTGCCATTTTCATTAAACGCAATGCCTTACGATAACCTTCAGGACGAGGCATACCAAAATTACGTTTGATTTTTTCTTTTGTATCGCGGCCTTTTTGTTGACCCATGATCATCACAGGGCGGCCATCTAGTCGAGCCATACCACCAACAAGTGCAGGATCATCAGCGAAAGCACGATCACCATGGAGCTCTTCAAAATCAGTAAAGATGCGTTCTACATAATCCAAAAAGTATGGACGTTGAGGATGACGTGAAAGCTGAGCAACTTGTGCTGCTTTTAGATTCGAAAATATAGATTTGGTTAAATCGTGACTCTTACCTTTTAGCCGCTGGATTTCATCACCAATATTGATCTCATTATCTGAGCCGACATAACGCAGCTCTTCGATTTTGGCTTCTAATTCAGCAATAGGTTGTTCGAAATCTAGAAAATTTAAATTCATAATAAATACAACGTCTTATAATTAGTAATATGAGCTGATTTTAGCGAATTATGACTGTGACAACCAGTAATTTGTCACATTTTTAGTACTACCCCCTACGTCATTGTGAGTGAAACTAAGCAATCTCCAAGTAAATGCTGAATTCAACAGATTGCCGCGCTGCGCTCGCAACGACTGGAGATTTTAAGCCTTACGCCCTGCCGTATAGGATTCATACATTGCAGCCAAAACAACGATTGATCCCCCTATAACGGTAGAAAGCTCAGCCCATTCCCCTAATATAAGCGCAGCAAATATTGTGGCATATACAACCTGAACACAAGCAACCAAGCTCACTGTTTTTGCTTTTAAATTCAATAAGCTAAAAGCAAAAAGTGTATGGGGTACGGCCGTAAAAACCACACCTAATATCAATAATTGCCCCCATTGAAAGTGGCTTACCTCGGGAATCACTTCATATGAAAAAGGCAATAAAATCAAAAAAGTGACCAATGTTTGATAAAACAAACTATGCCGTGCCGAATAGCCTTTGAAAGAGTGTCCCTGGATAATGTTTCGCAACGAAAATAATAGCGCAGACAAAACACCCCATAAAATACCTTGCGTGGTTTGGTTGCCTAACGAAAACTCAGGGACCAATAAGTAAATACCAAACAATACGGTGAACGCACTCATAATATCTTTGATGTGCGGTCTTTCACCATGAAATATGGGCTCAAGAAATACTGTGATTATTGGGAAGGTATAAAGAGCAATCACACCTACTGCGATACTTGAAACTTGCATCGCGTGAAAATAAGTCACCCAATGTAATGCGAGTAACACACCAAGTAAAACTACAATCCCATAATCTTTTAGATGAGATAGCAGTAATGATTTTTTTTGCCAAAAGAAAATGGCGAAAATAATTAGCACAGCAAAAATACTGCGAAACAATGTAATCTCTAGTGCCGTTAAGGAAATGAGCTTGGAAAATAAAGCCGTTAATCCAAAAATTAAAACTGCTGAATGGACAGCTAAAAGACCTTTTAAAGAATTTGTCATTACAAATTACCAAGACTATTTCAAACGTGCCATTGCGAGCGATAGCGTGGCTTAATAAATGATGTTGATTTTTTTATCACCTAGCGATTCACGTAAGCGATTTAATAATTCATCAGTTGGGTGGACATGCCATTCATGACCAAGTGGTATTTCGGCACTGGCATCATCTTTATGATACTCAACAACAACCGGACAAGAGCCTTCTTTAAATGGTGTTAATACACGTTGAAGATCGTTAATAAAACCATTCGCAGCATGTTCATGATCAACAGTGACCATTAAACTTTTAGCAAAATGTTCACGTGCCTGGCTAATATCATAAATCTCTTTGGCTCGCATTTTAAAACCACCCGAGTAGTCATCAATACTAACTTCAACACTGGCAATAATGAGTTTGTCTTTAGCCAAATTTTCACGATTAGCATTAAACTCTTCTGAGAACACCGCCATTTCCATACGACCGCTTCTATCATCTAATGTTAAGAATGCCATTTTGTCGCCACGCTTAGTCGTCATAACACGCATGCCAATAACCAAGCCTGCAACAATTACTGTAGCATTCTTTGTCGGCTTCATTTCAGACAAACGGCCACTGACTATTTTCTTTAATTCAGGCAAATAACGATTGATCGGATGCCCTGTTAAATATAAACCTAATGTTGTTTTCTCATTTGTTAAACGGAGCTCTTCGCTCCAATCTTTTTGTACGGTATAACTTTCGGGGCCACTTGCATTACCTTCTTCATCAGGTACTGCCGCCATACCAAACATATCTTGTATACCCGCTTGAGCATCGCGTGATTTTTGATCGGCAATCTTTAATGCGTCGGGTAAAGTTGCCATAATGGTTGAACGATGTTGTTGAAACACATCCATCGCCCCTGCCATAGTTAACCCTTCTAAGGTTCGACGATTTACTTTTTTCAGATCAACACGCTGACAAAAATCAAACAAGGTTTTAAAGTCACCGTTCTTTTCACGTTCTTCAATAACACCATCAATCGCGGCTTCACCCACACCTTTGATCGCACCAAGACCATATATAATGGTGCCATCATCAACCGTAAACTGATGTTTACAAAGGTTAACGTTGGGCGGTGCGACTTTAAGTTTCATTTCACTACAGTCATCGATCAACGTTACGACTTTATCGGTGTTATCCATATCTGCTGATAATACTGCAGCCATAAATTCAGAAGGATAATGTGCTTTCAACCATGCTGTTTGATATGAAACCAACGCATAGGCAGCAGAGTGAGACTTATTAAAACCGTAACCGGCAAACTTTTCCATTAAGTCAAAAATATAGGTAGCGGTTTTTTCATCAACGTCACGTGCCAGTGCGCCTTTTGTAAATACCTCACGCTGCTTGGCCATTTCTTCAGG
>JAUVEN010000085.1 GCA_030594815.1 Gammaproteobacteria bacterium | reverse complement strand
CGATTTGGCGCATTGGCTCTTCTAATGCTCGACGTAAGATAGTGATACCGATGTCTTGATCGTGGTTATCACCTTTTAGTTTAGCTAAAGTGCCTGCTGCACGAATCAATGCAACACCACCGCCAGGTACAACACCTTCTTCAACGGCTGCACGAGTTGCATGTAATGCATCGTCAACTCTGTCTTTCTTTTCTTTCATTTCAACTTCTGTTGCTGCGCCTACTTTAATGACTGCAACACCGCCCGCTAACTTAGCAACACGCTCCTGAAGTTTTTCTTTATCGTAGTCTGAAGATGTTTCTTCTATTTGAGCACGGATTTGAGTAACACGATCTTCGATTTCTTTTACTGCACCAGCACCATCAATTAAAGTTGTTTCTTCTTTAGTTACAATAACTTTCTTTGCTGAACCTAAATCTTCAACCGTTGCTTTTTCTAAGGTTAAACCAACTTCTTCAGAAATAACCGTACCGCCCGTTAAGATAGCTAAATCTTGTAACATTGCTTTACGACGATCACCAAAACCTGGCGCTTTAACTGCAGCAACTTTTACGATACCGCGCATGTTGTTGATAACGAGTGTCGCTAATGCTTCACCATCAACATCTTCAGCAATAATCAATAATGACTTGCCGGATTTAGCCACACCTTCAAGAATGGGTAATAACTCACGAATGTTTGAAATTTTCTTGTCATATAACAAAATGAAAGGCGCTTCCATTTCTGCAGTCATATTTGCCTGGTTATTTACGAAGTAAGGAGAAAGATAACCACGGTCAAACTGCATACCTTCAACAACGTCGAGTTCATTATCAAAACCAGAACCTTCTTCTACAGTGATAACACCTTCTGTTGTCACTTTTTCCATTGCTTCAGCAATGATGTTACCAATTTCGCTATCAGCATTTGCTGAAATCGTACCAACCTGAGCAATCGCATTTTGGTCTGCACATGGTTTTGACATTTTTTTCAGCTCTTCAACAGCCTTTGTAACCGCTTTATCAATACCACGTTTTAAATCCATTGGGTTCATACCCGCAGCAACCGCTTTCATGCCTTCAGTCAAAATTGACTGTGCTAATACTGTTGCAGTTGTTGTACCGTCACCAGCAGAATCATTCGTTGCTGAAGATACTTCTTTAACCATTTGTGCGCCCATGTTTTCGAACTTGTCTTCTAATTCGATTTCTCTCGCAACAGATACACCATCTTTAGTGATGGTTGGTGCACCAAAACTTTTATCGATAACTACGTTACGGCCTTTAGGACCTAAAGTAACTTTTACTGCGTTTGCTAAGACATTAACGCCGGCAAGCATACGCTGACGTGCGTCATCACTAAATTTAACTTCTTTTGCACTCATTATTTCTTCCTCTTAAATTCTTTGAATTTGTATTAGTCAGGCTTGTTATTAATCAATTACTGCTACGATATCTTCTTCACGCATAACCAACAGTTCTTCACCGTCAACCTTAATTTCTGTACCAGCAAATTTGCCAAACATTACTTTATCGCCAACTTTTACGTCTAAAGCGCGAACGCCGTTATCCGTGATTTGGCCATTACCGACAGCTATAATTTCGCCTTGAGCAGGTTTTTCAGTCGCAGAATCTGGAATTACGATGCCACCAGCTGATGTTGTTTCTTCTTCCATACGACGAACGACCACACGGTCATGTAAAGGACGGATCTTCATTTTTGTTTTCTCCTAAGGAAAAATGTAATAAATTCATTATGTTACGCCAGATATATTCTATCGAACTGGCTTGTTTTATGCGCTATTAAGTTAGCACTCGCACTCAAAGAGTGCTAATTATGGTCATATATGGGGGACTGTCAACTGAATTCAAGAGGACAAATAGAAAAGATCAGACTAAACATCCATGGACAATGCCGTGGGCACAACCCGTGTATTTTTAACATTAATTATTTTGCAGCTGCTTGCTGCTCGGCTTCATCGAGATGACGCACGATAACCGAAGAAATCGCTGCAACTTGCTTATAGGCCGCTTCAGCTTCGGCCGTTTGACCGTTGTTTTTCAAATCAATAACGACCCGGATCAACTCGTGTATTTCTTCATGGGGCTGTTCAACATCAATCATACCTTGCAGTTCACCAAAATTTTGTAAGCCTTCACTGTAATACCATTTTCCAAAATTACAGTGTTTATGAGAAACGGCCTCATCACGACTTAACGTGGCTTTACCATCAAGAAATGCACGCAAACGCGTTTTCCAGTTCAAATGTGCCGCTTTTGCGGAAGAGAGATCCAAAGACTTATCATCAACAGTACCCAATTGACCAACCAAATCTTTTAATTGTTGTGAAATGGTCGCGATTTTAAGGCTCGTTTCCTGTGAGTCCCGAGCATGTTGAGTCGTTGTGTCGGCACTTTGTGTAATAGCAACAATGTTTCTATTGATTTCATTCGCTACATGACTCTGCTCTTCTGCAGCGGTCGCGATTTGTGCATTCATGTCATTAATAACATTCACTGATTTATGAATATCTTTTAAAGCATTAAACGTGTCATCCACTTTTTCAGAACTTTCTACGCCTTTCGTAGATGCCTTACTCATAACGGTAACCGTTGAACGTACACCACTTTGTAATGCACTTATCATTTCATCAATTTCTTGTGCTGATGTCTGGGTTCGAGTCGCCAGGCTACGTACCTCATCTGCAACAACAGCAAAACCCCGACCTTGTTCACCCGCGCGAGCCGCTTCAATGGCTGCATTTAAAGCAAGTAAATTCGTTTGTTCGGCAATGCCTTTTATCACATCAAGTACAACGGTAATTTCCGTGCTTTGTTTTTCTAACTGACTAATCACTTCAGAGGCATCATTAATATCAACAACCAAAGCATCAATACTAGCCTTACTGAGCTGAGCAACATTTTCACCCGCGTTCGCTGAATCATTTGCCTTCTCTGCAGCGTTTGCTGCATCACTGGCATTACGAGCCACTTCTTCAACCGTAGTGCTCATTTCATTCATTGCGGTTGCAACCATATCGGTTTCTTGTTGTTGTTGAAGAATTGTCTCATTGGTGTTTTCAGTTACATCAGCAAGGTGTGAGGCCGTAAATGAGAGATCATTTGTCACTTTCGTTAAAGTATTCGCCGAATTGGAGTAGTTTTCTAAAAGCAGATTATGGCATTGGCAAATTTGTTCAACAATTGGATTACCCTTAACATTCAGCTTCTCTCTACCACCATGAGATTGATTCAGAAGCTCAGCCAACCGCCCGAAAGGTTGCAAAAAATTATACGCAAAGGGAAAAATAAAAATTAAGGTAATAATGGCGACAAGCAGAGGCATAATATAAGTCTGCCCAGCATCAAGGCCAAACCACTGCAGCAATAAGTTGCTTAAAATGACAGAAATTGGACTTACAAATACAACAAAAATAACCGGTTTAACGTAACTCTTTGTACTCATGGAGGGAGCCTCTAAATTAATTCAATAGCACATGAAACATACTATCTATCAAACTAATATATCGTCCTTTGCTCTGAATACTTGAGTATTTAATAAAACCCTAATTTACAAAGGTTAAAAACGGCTGTTACAAAAAAGTTAGTCATCTTTTCTTTCGTATTCACCTTCGATGACATCTTGCTGAGAATCCGAACCGGGTTTTGATTGAGATGAACGTGATTGAGATGAATAAGAAGCATGCATACCTGTTGCCATAAACATCCCACGACGTAATAAATAAGCGGCAAGCGCTTTACGCACTGGAGGCATTAAGAAAAGAAAACCGACCGCGTCTGTAAAAAATCCCGGAGTAAGTAAAAATGCGCCAGAGAGCAATAAAAAGATACCTTCAACCAAAATTGTGGGTGGTAGCTGACCCTGTGCCATACTTTGATTTAATCGCGTCCATGTTGCTAGCCCCTGCTGGCGCAATAAGCTGGCGCCAATAATTGCTGTGGCAATCACAATTAAAATAGTCCAGCCGGCGCCAATAATGCCCCCCACCTGAAATAACAAATAAATCTCAAGAATGGGTACTGCCAAAAAGGCGATTAATAAAATCTGAAACACCACTTATTCCTCTACTAATGACTATCATCCAAATATTGGGGCAATCGCCCCATTTGCAACCTCTAAATATACTGATATTGTATCGGGATGGCTGAAAAAAACATGGATAACTATATAATAGTGTTCAATACCTGTAACTCAGAGGATATAGCATCCTCAATATCAGAAACGCTGGTCAGCAAAAAATTGGCTGCCTGTGTAAATATCGTAAAAGGTGTTGAGTCTGTTTACCAGTGGCAAGGAAAAATAGAACACGATAAAGAAATTTTATTAATAATAAAAACACGCCAATCGTTATTTGAGCGGGTGCAAAACGCAATCCAGGAACTGCACGACTATGAACTTCCTGAAATCATCGCTGTCCCTATCGACATAGGTGAAAAGAACTATTTAAGCTGGATTCAGTCCGCCACATTAGCTACGGAAATATAATAATGAGAATAAGTACCCCCATGAAAAATTTACTGCTTTTACTATCGCTGTTCCTTACATTCAATGCACCGCTTGTTTCGGCTGCTGACTCAAATGGTTTAGCGGGTATAACTGACTTAAGTAACGATCTTGGTCTGGGTGGTAATGAAGATGAAATTCTTGAGCCTGATGTTGCCTTCAAACTCACAACAGACGTTAAAGATGCCAACAATATTGTTGCCAACTGGCAAATTGCGGACAAACATTACCTTTATCGCAATAAGTTTAAATTCATCTTAAAAGAAGGTGACGGTATCCAACTGGGTAATGCTAGCTTGCCTCCGGGTGAAACCAAGAACGATGAATTTTTTGGCAAGATACAAGTTTTTCATCATGGCGCTGAAGCGGTTATTCCCCTTAGCCGTATCAACACAGATGCTTCAAGTATAAAAGTCCAGTTTACCTATCAAGGTTGTGCAGAAGAAACCGGCATTTGTTATCCCCCTATTCGTAAAACCGTTAGTTTTGACTTACCTGCTGGTGGCGCAATTTCTAATGTTAATGCTTCTACACTCAATACTGCAGCAACAACACCTGTATCAAAACAGGACTTTGTATCTGAACAAGACCAATCAACACAAGTATTGCAATCAGGCAATGCTTTAAAAATCTTTTTGTATTTTTTCCTTGGTGGATTAGCGCTTGCCTTTACCGCTTGCATGTACCCAATGATTCCTATTTTATCTTCCATCATTGTTGGCCACGGAGAAAAAATTACTCGTCGTAAAGCCTTTGCGATATCTATGGCTTACGTACAAAGTATGGCAGTGACCTTTGGTATCTTAGGTGCCGCTGTTGCCCTGTTTGCAGGCGGTGTTAACTTACAAGCCTACTTCCAAAGTCCCTGGATACTCATTCCTTTTTCTATTTTATTTGTTGGTCTTGCTTTCTCTATGTTTGGTTTTTATGCCATTCAAATGCCAGCATCGGTACAAAGTTGGTTAAGTAACTTTAGTAATAAACAGGAAGGTGGTTCATTACATGGTGCTATCTTCATGGGCGCAGCTTCTGCTTTAATTATCGGCCCATGTGCTGGTCCCGTGATCATTGGTGCGCTGGCTTATGTTGCTGCTGAAAGTGATCCTGTTGTTGGTTTCCTTGCGATGTTTATTTTAGGTAACGGTTTAGGTTTACCTTTACTTGCTGTCGGTACGTTAGGTGGGCATGTTTTACCAAAAGCCGGTACCTGGATGGATACGGTTAAAGCCGGTGCAGGTGTTGTATTACTTGCTATTGCCATACTCTTCCTTGAACGTATCAGCTTTATATCATCTACCTTTATTATGATGTTATGGGCAACCTACTTTATTGTTGTCGGTATTTACCTTGGTGCCTTTGATGCGATTAAAGAAGGTGCATCAGGTTGGTTAAAACTATGGAAAGGACTAGGTATCGTCTTTATCGTTTATGGTGCTATCGTCATGCTTGGTGGTGTAACCGGTGCACGTAACTTTAACGATCCAATGCATGGTTCAAGTTTAACCATGGGTGGTGGAGCAGCTGAAAAACAACATTTAGTTTTCAAACGTATTAAAACCGATCAAGATTTAATAAATGAAGTTGCTGCAGCAAAAGCAGCGGGTAAATATATCATGCTCGACTTTTATGCTGACTGGTGCACTTACTGTAAAAAGTTTGAAGACTATGTTTTCACCAACAAAGAAGTTCAGACTCTACTAAAAGATTTCGTCTTATTACAAGCTGATGTCACAGCAAACGATGAAAAAGATCAGGCTCTCAATAAATATACTTCTGTACAAGCACCACCCGCCATTTTATTCTTTGGCAAAGATGGCGTCGAGATTCGTAACTACAGAATAGTCGGCGATATGAATGCAGAAACATTTATTAAGCACGTTAAAAAAATAATATCTAAATAAATAATTAAAAATAGAATAATACTATGTCTAAAACTACTTCTACATTAATGATGGTTGGCCTGGCTGCTGCTGGACTGGCTTCTGGTTACCTTTTTAATAACTGGCAACACGAACAAAAGCTTGCTGAATTAAAAGTAAGCACGAGTAAAGAAACTACAGTTTCAAATTCTCGTCCTTTATTTAAACTCAAAGATCTTGAAGGCAAGGTTCGTGATGTTAAAGAATGGGATGGTCAGGTACTCATGATCAATTTCTGGGCAACCTGGTGTCCGCCTTGCCGAAAAGAAATTCCTGCATTTATTGAATTACAAGAAAAGTACGAGGATAAAGGATTCAAAATCATCGGCATCGCATTAGATGAAAAAGAAGCGGTAATTAATTTTACTGACCCAATGGGTATGAATTACCCTATCTTAATGGCAGAACAAGAAGGTATCGTTCTTTCAAAAGCCTACGGCAATCGTTTAGGCGTTTTACCTTACACAGTGATTGTTGATCGCAAAGGTAATATTATTCATCGCAAACGCAACAAGCTGACTTTTGAACAAGTCGAAGGCATGATCAAACCGCTGCTTTGATATTTAAAGTCTAAGTCAAAAAACTCAACGCAAAGGATCGCAGAGTTTTTAATTGTGATTGTGGGTTGCGAATTTATTCACATAATTGGCTGAAAACCATAAACGTATGTCTTTAGCACCGCGTTCGAATAAATTCGAACCTACAAAGAGCATTACTTTTAGCTTCGTATTTTAAATATTTTCCTTTGCGGCCCTTTGCGTTCTTCGCGCCTTTGCGTTGAAATCTTTTGATTTTATTTCATATTTTTAATCTGTGAACCTGTTGGCATCCTAATTTCCGCTTTGTTGCTATTATTTGCAGCGAATTTCGGGGAATTTCCATAAATTGGACAACTCCCAGCTCTTAAGGCACAATACCTCGAAATCAGTGCTCAGGAAGGGCATAAAATGCAGCAATCATGATGTGATTGTGCGTACATTTGCATGGATATTGCATGAATTAAGTTAACGATTTTATTGGCATCATTAAAATGGCGAACATTCTGGTATTACATGGCCCTAACCTAAACCTGCTCGGTACACGTGAGCCGGAAATTTATGGTGCCACAACATTAGCGGACATCGACGCATCGCTCGTTGAACAAGCCAAGGTTGCCGGACACACACTTTCAAGCTTACAAAGTAATGCTGAACATGAGTTAGTTACCGCTATTCAAGCTAGCTTAAATAAAGTTGATTACATCATTATTAACCCCGCCGCGTTCACCCACACCAGTGTGGCAATGCGCGACGCTCTCGCTGCGGTAAACATTCCGTTTATCGAAGTTCATTTATCAAATGTCTATGCACGTGAAGACTTCCGTCGCCATTCCTATTTTTCGGATTTGGCTCAAGGTGTCATCAGCGGGCTGGGCGCAACAGGTTATTCGCTGGCTTTAACGTCGGCGATTCAATCAGTTGCATAAACCGAATCACTTATTAACCCCTTAAAGGTGAAAATATTATGGATATAAGAAAAGTAAAAAAACTCATAGAACTACTCGAAGAATCTGGTATTGCTGAAATCGAAATTCACGAAGGTGAAGAATCTGTTCGCATTAGTCGCAATGCCGCCGCCGCACCTGTTGCACTTGCAGCCGCTCCTGTTGCTGCTGCACCCGCTGCACCTGCCGCTGAAGCCGCTCCAGCTGAAGAAAAAATTGAAGGTCATGTACTAAACTCTCCAATGGTAGGTAGTTTTTACCGTGCTCCTTCACCCGGTGCAGCATCTTTTGTTGATGTAGGTTCTAAAGTAAGCGTTGGTGACACACTTTGTATTATTGAAGCGATGAAATTACTCAATCAAATTGAAGCTGATAAAGGCGGTACCATTAAAGCTATCCTGGTAGAAAATGGTCAGCCTGTAGAGTACAACCAACCACTCTTCATCATCGAGTAAAAAACCATTGTACAAATACTGAGAAGCCAGATAACTGCGTTGGAAACTAACTCAAAATGCTCATGTACTCATCGTACACTCCGCTTTTTCGTTAGTCTCCGCCTTGTTCTCTAACATCTCAGCATCCGTACAAAGATTTTTAAGTGATTTTTGATAAAACTTAATTAAAAAAACGAGTTTATTATGTTAGATAAAGTACTTATTGCTAACCGAGGCGAAATTGCATTACGCATATTACGCGCCTGTAAAGAGTTAGGTATTCGTTCGGTTGCGCTTCACTCAGAAGCCGATCGTAATTTAAAACATGTACGCCTTGCAGATGAGTCTGTTTGCATTGGCCCCGCATCTTCATTAGAAAGTTATTTAAGTATTCCCGCTGTTATCAGTGCCGCTGAAGTTACCGACTCTGTTGGTATTCATCCTGGCTATGGTTTCTTGTCAGAAAACGCCGACTTTGCTGAACGTGTTGAAGAAAGTGGTTTTGTTTTCATTGGGCCTAAAGCTGAAACCATCCGTATTATGGGTGATAAAGTTCAGGCGATTAAAGCCATGAAAGCTGCAGGCGTTCCAACCGTTCCCGGTTCTGATGGCGCACTTGATGAAGATGATGAAAAAAATATCGCACATGCTCATCGTATTGGTTACCCCATCATTCTTAAAGCCTCTGGTGGTGGTGGTGGTCGTGGTATGCGCGTTGTGCATAGTGATGCGACATTACTTAACTCCATTTCTTTGACTAAAGCAGAAGCACTTGCCACATTCAATAATGGCATGGTGTACATGGAAAAATTCCTTGGTAATCCACGCCATATTGAAATCCAGGTACTTGCGGATGAACATGGTCATGCAATTCACTTAGGTGAGCGTGATTGTTCTATGCAACGTCGTCACCAAAAAGTCATTGAAGAAGCACCTGCTCCTGGTATTTCTGAAGAAATACGTAAAGAAATTGGTGAACGATGTGCTCAAGCCTGTGTTGATATCGGCTACCGCGGTGCAGGAACATTTGAGTTTTTATATGAAGATGGCGAATTCTATTTCATTGAAATGAATACCCGTGTTCAGGTTGAACATCCTGTTACTGAAATGATTACTGGCGTTGATATTGTTCGTGAGCAACTTCGTATCGCCAGCGGTATGCCACTTTCTTACACACAAGATGATATTGTGATTAACGGCCATTCAATGGAATGTCGAATTAACGCAGAAGATCCAAACAACTTCATGCCTTCACCGGGAACCATTACCGCATACCATGCACCGGGTGGCCCTGGTGTTCGTGTTGATACGCATATCTATAATGGTTACCGTGTACCTCCTTACTATGATTCGATGATTGGTAAACTCATCACTCATGGTGAAACACGTGAGGTTGCAATGGCGCGTATGCGCACTGCCTTAGGTGAAATGGTCATCGAGGGAATTAAATGTAATATTCCTTTACAGCAAGAGTTGTTCAATGATGCCGGCTTCCAGACAGGTGGCGTAAATATCCATTATTTAGAAAAGAAACTCGAAGAAAAAGAAAAAGTTAAATAGCTTTTACTTACTTGTAAAATAAAAGCGGGTGGTTTCACCCGCTTTTTTATTTCATAAAACATATTTTAATAGAAGCCTTTGCACGAGAAATAGTTTTCGTTCCAGCAAGGCAAAAAATGAAAGAAAAAACGGAGTTTACAAATAGTAAATGAGTATTTTGAAAGAATTTTTTAACGCCGCTGGAGCGGAAAATATGAATCGTGCGAAGGTCTTCTAATGCCCTGGCTGCAACTGATCATACCAACCAACGACACTGAAGCGGATCAACTCTCTGACGCTTTAATGGAACAAGGTGCGGTGTCTGTTACTTTGCAAGACATGCAAGATCAGCCTATGTTAGAACCGGCAGTCGGTACCACTCCCATGTGGTCACAAACGCGTGCAGTTGGACTGTTTGATGCCAGTCAGGACTTAAAACAAGTCATTAACAATATCGAACAACAACTCAGAAAAAAAATACCTGACTGGAAAGGCGAGCAGCTCGAAGATAAAGACTGGGTACGCGCCTGGATGGATGACTTTAAACCCATGCAATTTGGTAAAAAACTCTGGGTAGTACCCAGCACTTTTGAGCCACCCCAAGCCGATGCGGCCAATATTTTACTCGACCCGGGCTTAGCATTTGGTACGGGCACACATCCAACAACATCCATGTGTCTGGAATGGCTCGACGCAAATCCACCAACAGGAAAAGACATTATCGATTTTGGTTGTGGCTCAGGAATCTTAGCCATCGGGGCTATTCTACTCGGAGCTAAACATGCTGAAGCAATCGATCTTGACCCTCAAGCATTAATTGCAACACGTGATAATGCTGAAAAAAACAATGTTTCCAATAAGATTAATATCTATTTACCAAAAGAATTTTCAAATCAACAAACCCCCTTGTTACTTGCTAATATTCTAGCTTCACCACTCATTGAACTTGCCCCTTATTTTGCTGACTTAACACAACCTCAAGGACAGGTTGTTTTATCCGGTATTCTTGCTGAACAAGCAGATGATGTTTTAACTGCCTATAAACCAAATTTCGATATTCAAATATGGAAACAACATGGTGATTGGGTATGTTTAGCAGGAATACGAAAATAAGCTTCCGTTCAAAAAAGTAGTGATTTCATAAATTTAAAGAGTTGTGCGTATAATCAACCCATGTATACCCGTTGTCCCAAATGTTC